>DATEZA010000337.1:0-17032 GCA_035255945.1 Thermoanaerobaculia bacterium | reverse complement strand
GGCTACGACTTCGAGCTCTTCCGCGGCATCTCGATGTCGCTCGAAGAAGCGATGCGCCGCTATTCCGAGCGCGCGGAGCAGCTCGAAGAAGGCGTCTATCTGATCCGGCAGGAGGACTTCATCGGCCTCGCCGGCAGGGAGAAAACGAGCCATCTGCCGGTGCCGAAATCGATGCTGGCCATGGCCGTCACCCTCGGCGGACGCGTCGAAGGATTCCTGATCTTCGACAACTTCACCGATGCCGATGCCTTCGCCCGCTACGACCTGCGCGTTCTCGCACGCGTGCGCGAGCATGCCGTCTCCGCGATCAGCAAGGCGCGCATTCTTCGCGAGCTGCAGATCAAGAACCGCCAGGCGGAAGAGGCGAATCAGGCCAAGAGCGTGTTCCTGGCGAACATGTCGCACGAGCTGCGCACGCCGATGAACGCGATCATCGGCTTCTCCGAGATCCTCACCGAACGCCTCAACGATCGCATCGAGCCGAAATACCTCGGTTTCCTCAAATCGATCCTGCAATCGGGACAGCACCTGCTCGCGATCATCAACGACATCCTCGATCTGTCGAAGGTCGAAGCGGGCAAGATGGAGCTCTTCCCCGAGACGTTCAACGTGCGCGCGGCGATCGATTCCGTCTGCTCGGTGATGAAGGGGACGTCGTCGCGCAAGAACGTATGGTTCGAGATCGATGCCGCGGACGACGTGACGGAGATCGAGACCGATCACGCGAAGTTCAAGCAGATCCTCTACAACCTGCTTTCGAACGCGGTGAAGTTCTCGACGTCGAGCTCGCTGGTGACGATTCGCGCGCGGCGCAATGCGGGTCCGGAGTCGATCTCCGTCAGCGTCACCGATCGCGGCATCGGCATCGCGCCGGAGCATCTGCAGGTCATCTTCGACGAGTTCACGCAGGTCGACACGACCGTTTCGCGCCAGCACGGCGGCACGGGACTCGGCCTCTCGCTGGTGAAGAAATTCGTCGAGCTGCAGAAAGGCAAGATCGAAGTGCAGAGCGAGCTCGGATCGGGGAGCACGTTCACCTTCACACTGCCGCGCTACTTCCAGGGCGCGACGATTCCCAGCCCGATCGTGAATCCGGACGGCACAGTGATTCCGCCGGGCGATCGCATTCTCGTCGTCGAAGATGATGACAACGCGTTCGACGCGCTGAGCACGTATCTGCAGTCCGCCGGCTACGTGCCGGTGCGCGCGCGAACGGGCGAGGAAGCGCTGCGGCTCGCGCAGACGATGCAGCCGCTCGCCGTCACGCTCGATCTCGTATTGCCCGGCATGGAGGGACTGGAGGTGCTGAAGTCGCTGAAGGCGGAGGAGAAGACGTCGCCGCTGCCGGTGATCATCGTGTCGATGCTCGACAATCGCGAGCTCGCCCTCGCGTTCGGCGCGGACGATTACTTCATCAAGCCGGTCGACTGGCCGCGCATGCTGCGGCGTCTGCGCGAGATCACGTCGCGTGTCGCATCGAAGCGCGCGAAGCTGCTGCTCATCGATGACGACACGAACGTGCACGAGCTGCTCGAGCACGAATTGCAGGGCGAAGGCTACGAAATCGAGAAAGCGTTCTCCGGACAGGAAGGACTCGATCGCGCGGAGTCCATGAAGCCCGACGTGATCATCCTCGATCTCAACATGCCGGGCATGAGCGGCTTCGAAGTCGCGGAGATGCTGAAGCGCCGCGAGACGACGGCCCGCATCCCGATCGTCGTCTTCACCGGCCGCGATCTCAGCGCGGTCGAGCGCGATCGTCTGCGCGACGGCATCCAGGGATTGGTGATCAAAGGAAACGCAGCGGGGATGCGCTTGATCCGCGCCATCCGCTCGCTCGACGTGCGGCCGTGATCACAACTTCTGATCAGCCGTAGCGCCCGCGCGCCTGCGGGTGCTGAGGTCCGACGTGTGTTCACGCGCATCCATCGACGCATGGTGTGGGAAATCGGGCCGAATGTCTCTCCTTAGTGAGAGGGGGCCAATACATGTCCCAAGCGCTGGATACTGCGTTTGAAGCGGATGAGAAGCCTTCGCGATGGAGACGATTACTACAGAGCGTGGCGAAAGTATTGACGCTACCGTTCGCACTCTGGCTCGCCACTCTGGCCGGCACTTATGTCGTTGTCTTCGTACTCCGCAGACATCTGCATCCGTTCTGGATCCGATGGGAGCTCCTTGCATCCATGGCGTCAGCATTCTTTTATCTTCTCTGCATGCCGCTCGCGGATGCCCGCAACCGCGGCGGACGCAACCTTCAGGACCTCATCTCCACAGGGTCAACGCGAGTGGCCATCGATGCACTGCGGCATACGCTTCCGGGCGGTCTCCTCGCGCTGGTCAGTGTGGCAATTCTCATCGAGGCATTTTCCCCAGGAACCCTCGGCAGCTCCGCATGGGTTGTTTCCGCGCGGCTCGACCTCGTACTACTCGCGTTCGTCTCGTTTCTTTTTGGCGACGCACTGCTTCTGAGGAAGCTGGAGAGCTCACGCGGCGCGTCTGGCTGGCGTCGGGACATCGAGACCGATCTCTGGTTCGTCGATCTCCCGTTCGCAGTCGCTTACGCGGTTCTCTTCGTCGCGTATCAACGCGAAGTCAGTTCGACGAGTTTCCTGCAGAGATCACTGCTGCCGTTCGTCGCCGGCGCCGGAGCGCTCGAAATTCTCGTGCGAGGAATGGTGCACGCATTCACTCTTTCGGGACTGTCTGAAGAAAACGAAGGAGGAGAGAGCGAGAGATCGCGGTCCAGCGGTCTCGCCATCACTGCCGTCGCAATCTTGTTCGCGGTGGCCGTGATTGCCGGGCTGTTTACTCCTATGAGCGGTGAGTTTTCTCCGCCTGAAAGCCTGAATGTGAACATCGACTTTCCACGTGGGCAGCGTCTGGCGGATTTGCCGCGTCCTGTATTCGCTCTCTCACCGAGCGGCAACGCGATCGTGTTCGTCGGGGAAGACGCCAGCGGAGTGCATCATCTTTATTATCGCCATCTCGGCGAGAGGGAGTCGCGACTGATCAAAGGAACGGAAGGAGCGGAGCAGCCCTTCTTTTCGTCCGATGAAACGCAAATCGGCTTTGTTGCAGACACGGGTCTGAAGGTGGTTCGCGTCGATCTGCACGCCGATACACCGCGAATCCTGTGTCACGCGCCCAAAGTACGTGGCGCGAGCTGGGGAAATCACGAGATTGTCTTCACGCCAGACATCGGCACCGGATTGTGGCGGGTCGCGTTGCCGAACGGCCCTTGCGCACCGCTGACCCGACTAGCCGAGGGCGAGAACACTCATCGCTGGCCAGTCGTCCTGCCCGGCGGCCGCACGGTGCTGTATGCGTGCGAAAAGCAGGGCGAGTGGTCGATCCGCAGTCTCGATCGCGCCACGGGCAAACAGCGAACGATCACGTCCAACGCACTTTTCCCCCGCTACTCGTCCGAACATCTGGTATTCGCGCGGGACAACGACCTCTTCGCACTCCTGATCGCGGAGGACGGGATTCCGCAGGGCGAGGAGTACAAGATCGCCAGCGATGCCGTCACCTTTCCCGCTGAAACGGGCGCAGGGCAATTTGACGCGAGTCAGAGCGGATCGCTCGCCTATGTCGCCGCCGGCGACAATTGTTCTGAGCCTCAGGACATCGTGTGGCTCGATCTCAAGGGAGAAATCAAAGAATCGATGCGTTCGGTGCCCTGCCTCCAGAAACCGGTCCTTTCGCCATCCGGGCAGTGGCTCGCGTTGCGTCGCGGCGGAACATCGACCGACGACATCACAGTCATTGATGGCCGTAGTCATGCCGAAGTCCGACGGATTACGCCGCGCGCGGCATGCAGCGATCCGGTCTGGGCATCGGATGGTCAGCTGTTTCTGAGCGCGCGCTGTGACGGGGCATGGCGGCTATACAGCGATTCTTCGGACAAACCGCTGAGAGTCATGAGTCCGCAACCCGACATGTATCCGACTTCGTACTCAAAGCCGGCACACCGGCTTGCCTTCGCCCAGCAGAACGTCGGCACCAGATGGGATATCGGCTTGATCGAGCTCGATGCCGCGGGCAATGTGAAAAGCCAACGCCTCGTCCTCAGCAGTGCCGCGTCCGAAACGTTCGGCGCGCTTTCACCATCAGGTCGGTACCTTGCTTATGTTTCGGACGAGACGGGGCGAATGCAGGTCCACTTGATGGATCTTGAAACGAAGGCAAAATGGCCAGTGTCGGTCGATGGAGGTGCCGAGCCGGTATGGAGCAAGGATGGCACTCATCTCTACTTCCGAACGGATACCTACCTGATGCGTGTCGCCATCAGCGCTTTGGACGGACCGCAGTTGCCGGTTGAAAAACTCTTCGAGGACCACTACGACCGCGGGCCCCTCGGATTCGCCAATTACGATGTGACAGCCTCGAACGAATTCATCATGCTTGGCAACTCCTACGCGGAACTGGAGCTCGTTCTCGTCACCAATTGGACGGAGGCGTCGCGCTAGCACCTATCAATGCAAGTGCATTCTTCGAATGAAGGAGAGTCCGGCATGCGTAGTACCGTCGTGAATTGGTACGAGACGAACCGCGCGAGTTTAGCCGCAAGATCCGCACCGCGGTCGCTAGCAATCCGTAGAGATCGAGAGCGCGATCGAACCGCGAGTGCGTGCTGAAGCAGGTGTGAATCTGTCAGCGCGCACACTGCAGTAGGCGCCAGGCCGATCCGATCGTCCTCGCGCGTCAGAGGCGGATCATCTCCCCCGCAGCTCCGCGTACTGCACCGCCGTCAGCACCTTCTGCGCGATCGCTTCGAATTCCTTGCGCACTTTGTCCGGCAGCGCCAGCGTCGCGTAATGCTTCTCGATGCGCTCGGCGGCGATGACGCGCGTCGCGGCCGCGCGGGTTTGCGGCTCGCGGTCGAGATGCTGATTAGCGATGGCGAGGTAGACCTGCGCGGTCTGGTAAGGCTCGAGCGCATCGACCAGTCCGAATGCGGCCAGTTTCAGCTCGCCCGCTCCCGCTTCGTACGCCCCGGCGTTGACGTGATCGATGCCGCGCTTGAGCAATGACGCATAGAACTCATTCATCGTCGCGGCATGAAGCGCGGCCGCCGCGACCAGTGTAATTACTGCCGCAATGAGGAGCTTACGCATTGAATTAAAGGACGGATCTGAACCCGTCCGGCATTCTGCCATGCAACAGTCCGGCGCGCAAAATGCGCTACCATCGCGGGCTCGTGGGCAAGAATGTCGTCGTCGTCGGTGGCGGACTGGCCGGTCTCGCTGCGTCGATTTACCTCGCGCGCGCCGGCAAGTCGGTCACGATTTTCGAGCGCCGCCGCTACCTCGGCGGACGGGCCATCACTCATCTCCGCAGAGGTTTCCGCTTCAACCTCGGGCCGCATGCGCTCTATCGCAACGGCGGCGCCACTCGCATTCTTCGCGAGCTCGGCGTTCCGATCCGCGGCGGCATGCCGAAGGTCGCAGGCACCGCACTCCTCGGAGACGAGCGCCATCGCCTCCCTGTTACACCACTGTCACTTCTGCTGACCTCGATGCTGTCGTTCGCCGGCAAGCGCGAAGCGGCAGGATTGATGTGGCGCCTGCGCAAGCTCGATCCGAAGCAGTACGCGAATCTCACCGTGCGCGAATGGCTCGACGGCCACGTGCGCGATGAACTAGTGCGCCAGTTCATTGAGGCATTGATCCGCCTGAGCACGTACTGCAGCGACACGAAGGCGCAGAGCGCGGCTGTGGCGCTGCGGCAACTGCAGATCGCAGCCGGCAACGTGACGTATGTCGATGAGGGATGGCAGAAGCTCGTCGACAGCCTGCACAGCCTCGCCGTCGCCGCGGGCGTGAACTTCGTGTCGAGCAATCGCATCGTCGCCGTGCATCACGACGGCGCCGTGCGCTCGATCGAGCTCGGCGGACTGGAGCTCGAGGATCGCAACGACACGCAATCGCTCGCGCTGCCCGACGCGATTCCGGAATACGAGCCGGGTGCGAAGATCCCGGCGAGCGATGTGCTGCTCGCGGTCGAGCCGTCGAGTGCCGCGGAGATGATCCGCGCCGGCGGCGATGATTCGATGTGCAAAGAGTGGATGACGCTGCGTCCCGTCGAAGCGACGTGCCTCGATGTCGCGCTGTCTTCGCTGCCGATGCCGCGCAACACGTTCGCTCTCGGCATCGACAAGCCGACGTACTTCTCCGTGCACTCCGCCGCCGCGCAGCTCACGCCGAAGGGCGGCGCGCTGATTCACGTGATGAAGTACCGCACGCGCACCGCGCCGATCCACGACATCGAGATCGAGCGCACCGATCGCAGGGAAGAAGTGGCGGCCGACGAGCGCGAGCTCGAGTCGCTGCTCGATCTGATGCAGCCCGGCTGGCGCGACGTTCTCGTGCACCGCCGCTTCCTCCCCGCGATGACCGTCTCCAACGCGCTCGTCACTCCCGGCCTCACCCGCCCGCCCCCCACCACCCGCATCCACGGCCTCTACATCGCGGGCGATTGGGTGGGCGAGGATGGCCTCCTGTCCGACGCCGCGCTGCTCAGCGCGCGCGCCGCCGCAAACGCGATACTGGCGTGACTATCGCAGTCCATCGCTGCATGAAGAAGAGCCAGATCCAGGAGATCAAGGAAGGGCGCGCGATGCACGAGCGGCGCTGGTCGGGACGCCTGCAGCCGTTCGGTCCCGCGGCTCCTCTGCCGACAAAAAACGCCGTGCGATTGTCGACAGTGCCGTCGTCGGCCTCGGAAAAGTACAAAGGCGGACGCGGCGACGATTAGATGGAACGCGCCTCGTACTATTGAAGGAGATCCCTCGACCGTCTACGCGGCTCGGGATGACACACAGCGGACGCGGCGACGATTAGGCCTTGTGTCATGCCGAGCGAAGTCGAGGCATCCCCCGCGCGATGGAGGAGATCCCTCGACCGTCTACGCGGCTCGGGACGACACGCAGCTTCGCGGCGACGATTAGTGCGCGAGCCACGTGACCCTCGCCCCGCTTGCGGGGAGAGGGTGGCCCTGAGCGAAGCGAAGGGCCGGGTGAGGGGCACGCCCCCGCCCGTCACTTCTGCGCGATCTCTTCCAGCACCCACGCCGGCGGCTTCACTTCGTACCCGAGAAACGCGCTCGCTTTCGCGTAGTGCTCGCGCACCGCGCCATCCCACTTCGCCGGATCCTCGGGCAGCTCCTCCATCGAAAAGTGCCACGGTGCGAACACGTGTTTGAGGCCGGCGTAGTACGCGGGCAGCACGATCGACAGGTGATCTTCGTCATCGAACAATTGCGTGCGCCATGACCCGCGCTGCTTCGCGCGCAACGCGTCGAATGCGCGGCGCATCTGCGGACTCTCCTTCGCGATCGCGGCATAGAGACGCACGTCGGGCAGCTTCTCGAGCTGCTTCAGCGCGAGGTCATCGTCCCAGTACAGCGTCGGACTGGCGGCAATCACACCGCGAAAGAGCGACGGTCGCTGCTCCGCGATCCACACGGCGAACAGTCCGCCGAACGAATGTCCGGCGATCACGCGAAACGGCCGCGTGCGATAGCGGCGATCGATCTCCGGCACGAGCTCCGTCTCGACGAACGCCAGAAACTTCGGACCTCCGCCACTGCCGGGCTGCGGCACCGACTTGCCGCCTGCGGTCGGAAGCGCTGCGGCAGTCGGCGTGAGATCGCGCCGCCGATTCGTGTTCACGATGCCGACGACGATCAGCTCCGGAATCCGATTTGCTCGCGAGAGGAACGCCGCACTCGATGCAGTCTGCTCGAACTGCGCCTCAGCATCCGTGAGGTACAGAACGGGATAGCGCTCTTCGCTATGTTCGTAGCTCGCCGGCAGTTGCACCACCACGGTGCGATCTTCATCGAGCACCTTCGAGTGGACGGTGAGCGTCAGAGCAAGCGCAATGAGACTAGCCACCAATGTGCGACATCTCCACTTTCCGCGACGGCGGCAGCGCCGCGCGCAATTCGGAGTATCGATCGTCGCGCACGCGCCAGGCCGCTCCGATCGCCGCGCTGAGCTCCTCGTCGCTCGCACCGCTGCGAATCAGCGAGCGCAGATCGCGTCCGGTCGATGCGAAGAGGCACGTGAACAACTCGCCCGCCGCGGAGAGCCGCGCGCGCGTGCACGATCCGCAGAAGGGCTGCGTGACGGAGGTGATGATCCCCACCTCTCCCGCTCCATCGACGTACCGGAATCGCTCCGCGACTTCGCCAAAGTACGCCGGCTCGACCGGCTCCAGCGGCCACTCCGCGCTGATCGCCGCGAGCACTTCCCGTCCCGGCACCACTTCATCCATGCGCCACGAGTTCGTGTTGCCGACGTCCATGTATTCGATGAAGCGCACGATGTGGCCCGTGCCGCGGAATCGCCGCGCCAGCGGCACGATCTCGCGCTCGTTCATCCCGCGCTTGATCACCGCATCGATCTTGACCGGCGTCAGTCCCGCTTCCGCCGCGTGATCGATCGCGCGCAGCACTTCATCAACGGAATGCTTCGAGTCGGTCGATGCGCGGAACGCCGCGTCATCGAGTGCATCGAGGCTGATCGTCACGCGCTTCAGGCCCGCGCTCGCGAGCGTGCGCGCTTTCTCGCGCGTGAGGAGCACGCCGTTCGTCGTCATCGCGATGTCGCGCAGTCCGTCGATCGACGCGAGCATTTCGATCAGTTTCTCGAGATCGCTGCGCAGCAACGGCTCGCCGCCGGTCAGCCGGATCTTCTCCACGCCATGCGCGACGAAGATCCGCGCAACGCGCGCGATCTCTTCGAACGACAGCAGCTGCGCGCGCTGCAGGAACGGGAAGTCGCGGCCGAACGCATCGCGCGGCATGCAGTAGACGCAGCGGAAGTTGCAACGGTCGGTGACCGAGATCCGCAGGTCGTGCATCGGACGGTGAAGGGAGTCGATGGTTGTCATCCTGAGCGCCGCAGAGCGCGAAGGATCCGTATGTCGCGCTCGACCTCCGGGTCCTTCGGCGTCTACGCGCCTCAGGATGACACGGAGCTAAATCGGGAACAAATACTCCAGCATCATCGGCGCGCGCGAGGCCCAGGCGCGCTCGCTGTGATCGGCGCGCCGATCCTCGTGATAGCGGAAATCGAAGCCCTTCGCCTTCAACCGGTCGCGCAACAGCCGCACGTCCTTCAGCGCTTCGACGCCTTCACGGCCGCCGGTATCGAGCCAGAGCCGCGGAGGACGTCCGCGGAACCGGTCGAGCTCGTCGAGGATCACGCGGTTGTCCCACCACACCGACGGCGACATCACCGCGGCCGCGCTGAATGCCTGCGGACGGGTCAGCGCGAGATGCAGCGAGAGCAGTCCGCCCAGCGACGAGCCGCCCACCGCCGTGCCGGCGCGATCGGGCAGCGTGCGATACGTGTCGTCGATGTGCGGCTTCAATTCTTCGAGCAGCATGCGGCCGTAGTCGTCCGCGTGACCGCCGACGTTGCGCTTCGCGTCGTGCGTCGGCGTGTACTCGTCGATGCGGCCCGCGCCGCTGTTGTCGATCCCGACGATGATCATCGGCCGCGCCTTGAATTCCGCGATCAGCGAATCGGCGGCTTCACTCAACCGCCACGTTTGGCCGGGGATGAACGAGCGCGTGGGATCGAACAAATTCTGTCCGTCCTGCATGTAGAGCACGGGATAGCGCCGATCGGCATGGTCGTCGTAACCGGGCGGGAGATAGAGCGTGATCTGCCGTTTCGCGAACGTGATCGCTTCGAGGCGGCCGTTGCGGATGACGAGCCGGCGATTCTCACGGCGGAACGCGCGCTTGAGCGCGAGACGGAACGAAGAGGTGGCCATATTCGGGACTAGAAACGGATCTCGCGATACCCGCTGCGGAAGTAAACGAGCGGCTCCCCTTCCTCCGTTTGTGCGCCGACCACTTCGCCGACGAAGATCGTGTGGTCGCCCCCTTCGAGCGTCTCGCTGACCCGGCACTCGAGCCGCGTGATCGCACCGCCGATCAGCGGCACGCCGAGCTCGCCACGCACCACTTCCGTCCCCGCGAACTTGTCCTCGGCGCGCGATGCGAAGCGATTCGAAATGTCTGCCTGTTTGCTATTGAGGATGCTGACGCCGAACTTGCCGGCGCTCGCGATCGCGTCATGCGACTTCACCGTCTTCTCGATGCAGACGAGCACGAGCGGCGGATGCAGGGAGAGCGATGAGAACGCCGCGACCGTCATCCCGAACGGCTTTCCATCCACTTCGGTCGTCACGACCGTCACACCGCTGGCGAAATGCGACATGGCCAGCTTGAATTGCGCGTCATCCATCGGCATCGGCTCTCTCCTCGCCTGTTTTACAGGGGGCGGAGTTTACAAACTTTTAGCAGTGCGCGGCGTATATGGCTTCAAACAGGAGGCACTCCAATGCGCCGCACGCTCGCAACCATCGCCACACTCGCGCTCACCTTCACACTTCAGGCCGCAACGCACGACGTGATCAGGCGCGGCTTCAATGTCGCGGAAGGGGGAACGCTTCACCTCGATGCCGGCATCGGCGATGTGAAGATCGTCACCGGGGGAACCGGAGTGGCGATCGAGATCCAGCGCGATGCAGCGAACGAGCGCTACCTCGAGCGCCACCAGGTCACGTTCAACCAGAGCGGCAATGACGTGACCGTCACCGGCAAGTACGAATCGCCGCTGCGCTTCTTCAGCTTCGGCGAGTCGCTGCGCGTGAAGTACAACGTGCGCGTTCCGTCGCATTACAACCTCGACCTCGAAACCTCGGGCGGCGATCTCGATCTCGCCAATGTCAACGGCACGGTCAAAGCGCATACGTCGGGCGGCGATGTGAAAACGGGACGGCTCAACGGTACGGCTTCGCTTTCGACCTCGGGCGGCGATGTCGAGATCACCGGCGCGAACGGCAAGCTGACGGTGCACACCTCCGGCGGCACGATCAGCATCGGCGACACGACCGGTCCCGCGGATCTCCGCACCTCGGGCGGTTCGATCAAAGTCGAGAAGATCGGCGGCGATCTCTACGCACACACGTCCGGCGGCTCGATCAAGATCGAAGAAGCACTCGGCACCATCGACGCATCGACGTCCGGCGGCTCGGTCAGCGTACGCTTCGCCGCGGCTCCGAAAGCCGATTCGAAACTGTCGACCTCCGGCGGCAGCATCACCGTCTCACTGCCTGCGAATTCGAATCTCGATCTCGATGCACATGCGAGCGGCGGCGGCGTCGACAGCGAGCTGCCGGTGACGGTGCAGGGACATCACGACGAGGATTCGCTCAACGGCAAGATCGGCGCGGGCGGACCGCGCCTCGTGCTGCGGACCTCGGGCGGCAGCATTAACGTACGCCGGTTGTAAACTTCCGGAATGCCGGAAGCGGACGACTCGCCGCTCAACAACATCGTTGCCGTGCTCGTGGCCGTGACGGCCACGTTCATGGCGTTGTGCAACATCAAAGACGGCAACATCACGCAGGCCATGCAGCAGGCGCAGGCCGGCGCCGTCGATCAGTGGTCGTATTACCAGTCGAAGTCGACAAAGCAGAACCTCGCCGAGGCGATGCTCGATCAATTCACGATCGAGCGGGACATGGCGACTGGTGCCGAGCGCGACGTGCTGGAGAAGAAAGTCGCCTCGTACACCGCGAACGTGAAGCGGTACGACTCGGAGAAGGCGGAGATCAAGGCGAAAGCCGAGTCATTCCAGAAGCAGTACGACGATCTCAACGTGCACGACGATCAGTTCGACATGTCGGATGCCGCGCTGTCGGTTGCACTCGCGATGCTCGGCGTGACCGCGCTGACGAAGAAGAAGTGGCTGCTCGTCGTCGTCGGCGCGTTCCTGCTGTTCGGCTACTTCTTCGGTTGCGCCGGATTCTTCGGCTGGAACGTGCACCCCGATTTCATCGCGCGCTGGTTGTCGTAAGCCTCGCCATTCCCTCGACGAACTGCGCCTTGCCCGCCATCGACGGATGCCGCACTTTCTCGTGTGCGATGCCCATTTTGGTCAGCGATGACGCGGCCTGATTGCCGATCGCGACGACCTGCTCGAAGTCGAACAGGCGCATCAATCGCGCGATGAAGCGCGATCCGATTTCCAGCTCGGCAGGCGCCGGCACGCGATTCGAGAGCGGGCTCTCCGGCTTGAACGGGTGGAACTGGAACGCGTTCCAGAGCAGCGGCAGCGGCTCGATCGCGCGAATCGTTCCCCACACCATCGTGGCACTGGCCTCGGTCGACAGCTTCGGGCCCGGCGTGGCTTTGCGGTAGCCGCGATCGGCGCCGAGGATGCGGGAGTTGTTGGCGAGATCGACACCGGAGAGCATCACCGATTCGCTGACGAACGCGATGCCGGAGAGCCGTCCGCCGCGATGACTCACCGCCTCGCCGACGAGCAGCATCCGCGGACCGATTGCATCGAGCTCTTCGAGATAGAGCCGCAGGTTGCGGCGGCGGATCGCGTTGCCGCGCAGATCGCCTTCGATGCGCGAGTACTGATTGCACGCGCGGTCGGAGACGATGGTCGTCGCCAGGTCGCTGATGAGGCCATCGAAGCGGGACATGAGCGCGATCGTACAATTGAGCATGCTTCGACGAGCGGTCGTCGTGCTCCTGATGATCGCCGTCGGCGCCGGCGCGCAGCAGCGCAGGCGCGCGTCGAGTCCGCCGACATCGACCGACACCTCGCTCGCGTTCTACTTCGATTCCGGCTTCCGCGCGCTCAACGCGACCAATCCTGCGCCCGGCATCGATCCGGCGAGCGGCACCTTCTACCTCTACTACACCGATCACCTCACCGGACGGCAGATGGTGATGACGTCGAGCGACGGTCTCACGTTCGCCAACGCCGCCGAGCCGCGCGGCGACTGGCGCTTCGATCCGCGCAACACGCTGATGCCCGATGGAAAAACGTGGCGGCGCTACGAATGGGATCTGGTCAACAAGTTGATGAAAAGCAGCAGCTCGACGGACGGCATTCATTTCACCGCCGACACCGGCACGCGCTACACCCCGCAGGCGAACGACGCGAACAGCATCGGCGTTTACGACGCGTTCAGCGACAGGTCGGGCGGCGTCGTGCTGCTCTACATCGGCGACCTGACCGGCGCGAACAACATCCGCCGCGCCTACTCGCGTGACAACGGTCTGGCGTTCACCTTCGATCGCGGAGACGTCCTCGGCGACGCAGGCGCCGGCGGCGGCGCGAACAGTTACGTTGACGAGAAAACGATCCGTCTTCCCGACGGCCGCATCCGCCTCTTCACCATGAAGCAGCATGTGATCGACAGCTTCATCAGCAACGACGACGGCTACTCGTTCACGCGCGAAGCGGGCGCGCGGCTGGAGCGCAGCGCGTACGGCGGCGCAACGCTCACGTCGCTGAACGATCCGGTGGTCGTGCATCTCGCCGACGGCCGCGATCGCATGTACGTGGCGTCGTTGCGGAGCGACAACGTCTGGGTGATCGTCAGCGCGACCACGAAGTAGAATCTCGCCCCATGAGGACGCTGACTGCCGCTCTGCTTTTCGCCGCACTGACAGCCTTCGCGCAGCAACCACAACAACCAACCACGCCGCCGCGCGATCCCGCCGAGGGTCCGTCCGCAACGGCGACGAAGGTGACGAGCGCGCCGCCGGCTGCGGCCGCCGTTGCACCGCAGGCAGCGTCGGTGTTCGACACGAAGCCGCTTCGCTGGCGCGCGATCGGTCCGGCGAACATGGGCGGCCGCATCGCCGACTTCGCCGTCAACGAGAAAGATCCGTACACGATCTTCGCCGCGGTCGGCACCGGCGGCGTGTTGCGTACGACGAACAACGGCACCACGTGGCAGCCGGTATTCGACAAGGAACCGGTCGCATCGACCGGATCCGTCGCGGTGTCGCAGAACAATCCGAAGATCGTCTGGGTCGGCACCGGCGAAGGAAATTCGCGCAACAGCTCGTCGTGGGGGAACGGCATCTACAAGTCGAGCGACGGCGGCGACTCGTGGACGAACATGGGACTGCCCGACTCCGGCGACATCCCGCACATCGCGCTCGATCCGAAGAGTGACGATGTCGCTTACGCCGCGGTCCTCGGCCATTTGTGGGGCCTGAACAAAGAGCGCGGCGTCTACAAAACGAGCGACGGCGGCAAGTCGTGGCAGCAGGTGTTTTCGATCGATGAGAACACCGGCGCGATCGACGTGATGGTCGATCCGTCGATGCCGTCGACCGTCTACGCCGCGATGTGGACGCGCCGCCGTTTCCCATGGGGCTTCAACGACGGCGGTCCGAACAGCGGCATCTGGAAATCGATCGACGCGGGCAAAACGTGGAAGCGTCTCACCGACGGACTGCCGGCCGAGACGGGGCGCATCGGCCTGGACATCTATCGCAAGAATCCGAAGACGCTGTACGCAGTGATCGAGTCCGACATCGGCGGCAGCGCGGGCCTGGAGACGATCCGCAGCCGCAGCGGCGGCATTTTCCGCAGCGATGACAGCGGCGCGCACTGGAAGCGGGTGAGCGATCTCGCGCCGCGCGGTTTCTACTTCGCGAAAGTGCGCGTCGATCCGAACAACGATCAGCGCGTCTACGTCCTCGGTTTCGGGACTGCTGTTTCTGACGACGGCGGCCGCACGTTCCTCAACACCGGCGCGCGCGACATTCACGGCGACTGTCACGCGATGTGGATCGATCCGAACAACTCGAATCACGTGCTGCTCGGCACCGACGGCGGCATCTACTTCTCGTACGACAAGACGAAGAGCTGGGACTTCCAGAACAACATCCCGCTCGGCGAGTTCTACAACGTGAGTTACGGCATGGATAAGCCGTACACGTTGTGCGGCGGATTGCAGGACAACGGCACGTGGTGCGGTCCGTCGCAGACGATCTGGTCGACCGCGAATGATGAAGACGACAAGAAGAAAGCCGCGGGCATCTGGAATGCGGACTGGAAGTTCGTCAACGACGGCGACGGATTCTGGTCGGCGATCGATCCGGCGAATCCGAACATCATCTACGCCGAGTCACAGGGCGGCTACATCGCGCGCATCGATCTCACGAACGGCAAGCGGCGCGACATCAAGCCGCGGGCGAAGGAAGGAACGACGGCGTTCCGCTACAACTGGAATGCACCCTTCGTGATCTCCCACTTCGATCCGAAAACGCTCTACCTCGGCGGCAACGTGCTGTTCCGCCTCACCAATCGCGGCGATAACTGGGAGCAGATCTCGCCCGATCTCTCGCAGCGCGACGTGGCGAAGATCATGACCGCGGGCTCGAACGCGGAGACGTACGGCACGATCGTCGCGCTGAGCGAATCACCGAAGGATCGCAACGTGATCTGGGCCGGCACGGACGACGGCAACGTGCAGGTCACGCGCGACGGCGGCAAGTCGTGGACGAACGTCACGGGCAACATTCCGGGCGTGCCGCCGGGCTTGTGGGTGTCGCGCCTGCAGGCGTCGAATTTCGACGCAGCGCGCGCGTACGTGACGATCGACGGTCATCGCAGCGACGACTTCCACGCGTACGTCTTCGCGACGGACGATTACGGCAAGACATGGCGCCCGATCACGAACGAATTGAAGGATCCGCTGAAGGCGTTCCGCGAAGATCCGGCGAATCAGGAGCTGCTGTTCGCCGGGACGGAGTTCGGCATTTTCATGTCGCAGGATCGCGGCGCGCACTGGCAGTCGATCAAGGGCGATCTGCCGACGGTGTCGGTCGACGACATCGAGGTCCATCCGCGCGATCACGATCTGATTATCGCCACGCACGGCCGCAGCATCTACGTGATGGACGACATCTCGGGCCTCGAGCAGCTCACGCCCGCGAAGAGCGCGAACAATGCGGTGCTGTTCGACCCGCGTCCGGTGACGGAGCACTACTACAACCCGACCGGCGGCCTGTGGGGCGCGCACGTGTTCAAGGCAAAGAATCCGCCGTACGGCGCCTACATCAATTACTGGCTGAAGGGGACGCCGGCCGAAGACGTGACGATCACGATCGAGGACGCGAAGGGGAACAAAGTGCGCGAGCTCGACGCCACGAATCGCGCCGGCCTCAATCGCGCCGTGTGGGACCTGCACGGCGATCCGCACGAAGTGATCAGCGACTCCCGCGGCGAGGACGACGGCTCGCCGTACGTCGCGCCGGGCGAGTACACGGTGAAGATGAAATACGGCGACTTCAAAGCGCAGACGAAGCTGACGGTCGAGGCGCTGCCGGGCGTGCACGAAGGAGAGTTCGTCGCCCCGTAAGCCCCCGTCATCCCGAGCGTAGTCGAGGGACCTGGGGGGTGGGTGGCTCGCTCATCGTGCCACCACACACCCAGGTCCCTCGACTACGCTCGGGATGACCGGCTTCAACGGGCGCCGGCTCGGCGGTGCGGAACCGGCTGATCGTCGTCGACGATCGTGACGGTCGACTGCGCCACGCCGATCGTCGCGTTCTCCGCCGCGAATAACCGGATGGTGAACGTCTCGCTCGATTTGATTAGGTCATCGGCGAAAACCGGAATCGAGATCGTCTTCACCGTTTCGCCGGGCGCGAACGTCACTACGTCGTCGGCCGGCTGATAGTCGATGCCGCCGGTCGCGGAAACGTCCGCCGTCGTGTAGTGCACGCGAACCGGGCGAGTCGATACAGCGGAGAGCCGCACCTCGATGCCGGACGAGTGTGGCGCCGGCGACCTCGCCGGCGGATCGCCGCCGGGTCGGCGGCGCCACACGGGCCGGCTTCAATGGCCGCCGGCTCGTCGGTGCGGAACCGGCTGATGGTCGTCGACAATCGTTACGGTCGAGGACGACAGCTCGCCGTACGTCGCGCCGGGCGAGTACACGGTGGAGATGAAATACGGCGATTTCAAAGCGCAGACGAAGCTGACGGTGGAGGCGCTGCCGGGCGTGCACGAAGGGGAGTTCGTCGCCCCGTAACCCCCCCGTCATCCCGAGCGTAGTCGAGGGACCTGGGGGGTGGGAGGCTCGCTCATCCAGCCACCACACACCCAGGTCCCTCGACTACGCTCGGGATGACGGCTTCAACGGGCGCCGGCTCGGCGGTGCGGGACCGGCTGATCGTCGTC
>DATEZA010000336.1:0-2224 GCA_035255945.1 Thermoanaerobaculia bacterium | reverse complement strand
ACGTTTCAAAGCATCGCCTCGCTGCAGAACACCGCGCGGGCAGTGGCCGAGATGGCGCGCTCTCACTCCGCCGACGACAGCAAGAAGTACATGATTCTTCTGACCGGCGGAATCGAAAACAACACCAGTTTCACGGCATATGACAAGGGCGACGATCCCTACATGCGCACGCTGCAGCTGGAGAAGGTGAAGATCGTCGACGCGATCGTGCAGGAAGCGAATGCCGCGAATTTCACGATCCACATCGTCAATGCCCGCGCGCGCGGCATGCAGGCGCCGCAGCACGATGTCGAGAACAAGTCCTCGGGCATCGATTTGTCATCGCCGAACTTTTTCCAGCGCGGCGGCGGCTCGGATCCGATCGACGTCTCGAACGTCGATTCGATCCCGCTCTCCATCGCTCTCAGCACGGGCGGGACGTACCTTCCCTCGACCGACGTCGGCCACTCGTTCACGATCATTGACGCGCAGACGTCGAACTTCTACTCACTCGGCTACTCTCCGGCGCACAACGGCGACCGTCAATATCACCACATCCGAGTCCACGTGAAACGAGCGGGCGTGATGGTTGCCAATCGCGTCGGCTACTACGACCTGACTTCGGACGACCGGCTCGAGCAGACGTTGCGGGCGCGCATGACCTTCGACGTGCCGACAGGGCCGCTGCCCGTGCAGGTGAACATGGGCCAGCCTCGCTCGCTCGAACAGAAAATCGTCGTGCCGCTGACGGCCGCGCTGCCGATCCGAAATCTGACGATGCTTCCCCGCGAGGGCTCCTACGTCGGACGCGTACACGTTTACGTGTCGGTCTTCAATGCGCAGGGGCAGAACGTCGGATTTTCGCACCAGCTGCAGGAGGTGACGATGTCGACCGCGCAGTATCAGGCGGCGGCCGATCCGTTCCGCTACACGCTCAACGTGCGTCTTCAGAAGGGCGAGTTCACGGTCGTGGTCACGCTTCGCGACGACCTTTCGAACGAGCTCGGGAGCTCGGTTCAGGATGTGAGGCTGTAGCGCGTTACGGCCGCAGCATCTTTTGAAGCATCGGCTGATTCGGATCGAGCTGCAGCGAGCGTTCGATACTCGCGCGCGCGGCGGCTCCGTCACCGAGACACATCTGCGCGAGCGCAGCTGAGGCGTACGCAAGCGGATCATTCGGGCGGCCCACCTGGGCCGCTCGAAAGTCATCGAGCGCACCGGCACAGTCGTGCGCGTCCATCCGATATCTGCCGCGGAACATGCGTAACTCCGGCTCGTTTGCGCTCACGCCGACGGCGGCGTTGAGCAGGCGGAGACTGCGATCGCCGAGGTGCTGCTTTTCGTAGGCGATCGAGCGCGTGATGACGAAACTGACGGCGTCCGCCTGACCGTTTTGCAGCGCGGCGATGAGAAGCTCGTCGGCGCGATCGAGGTTGCGGCCGGCGTTGTACAACGTTTCGCTCTCATTCCACATGGCCGAGGCATAGCGCGGATCGAGAGCCAGCGCTTTTTCGAACGCGGCAAGCGCCTCGTCGATGCGATGTTCGTTGCGCAGAATGAGTCCTTCATTGTTGAAGGCGCCCGCTGTCTTCGTATCGCTCGTGCCGTTTGCGGCGCGCGTCGCCTCGGCAGAGCCGATGTAACCGAGCGCCTTCAGTTTCGCGATGTTCTCCGATGCAGCGTGTCCGCTCGAAGGCGGCGGTGGTGGCGCCGCGCGGACAAAGACCCGGTCGTAATCGAACGACGCGGACGCCGGCGTCGCGCCAGGCAACGGCGGTGCGGCTCGAGGCAATGACGGCATTCCGGTGAGCGCGAGCAGCGTCGCACATACCTGCCGGACACTTCCCATCAGCGGATGGCCAGGCGCGGCCGCGATGCCAGGACCGTAGATGACATAGATCCCCTGTTTGCGATGCCACTTGGCAGCGGTCGCCGTGGCCGTGCTCGAGATCTGCGTGGGCCGCCCTTCACGCCAGAAGAATCCATGATCGGAAGCGATCATCAACCGCGCGCCGTTGCGGTCGGCGATCTCCGCGTAGCGGCCGAGGAGCCGGTCGATGTCGCGAAAGTAGCGTGCCGGAACGCCGCTGTAGCGATCGTAGTCGGACTGTGAAACCTGCGGCTGTTTCGGCGGCGCGAACGGAGCGAAGACATGGCCGATGGTGTCGGTTCCCTGAAGATAGATGATGGTCAGATCGGGCAGCGCTGCCGATCCGCCGACGTATCCCATCGCCAGGCGGTCGTA
>DATEZA010000335.1:0-2521 GCA_035255945.1 Thermoanaerobaculia bacterium | reverse complement strand
GCTCGACAAGAGCCGCCGCGATCAGCCCGACAGCAGCGATTGGTACGTCCTCGGCCGCATGGCCGAAAACTACGGCGTCCGCGAAGCCGCGCTCGCCGCCTACAAACGCGTCGACAAAAAAGAGAACGACGGCGCCTCAGTCTGGGAGCTCGCGCAGCGAAGGCTGGCGGCGATGGGCAAGAATTAACTTCCGCGCAAGCACCGGCACAGACAAGAGTGTCTGTGCCACACCGCTCTCGCCTGCATCCGCATCGTGCGAGTACGGCAGGATCCATGTGGCACAGACACTCTTGTCTGTGCTGGTGCTCGCGCGGAGTTAACCTATCGCCTGTTCAATGTTCCCCACCACCCGGCGCAGTGTGATCGCCGCTCTTGGCAGCGATGACGATGAGCAGCGGCGGCGCGCGTTCGATACGTTTGTCGCGCTGTATTGGAAGCCGCTGTACAAGTACCTGCGAGTCGCGCGCGGACACCAGGTTGCCGATGCCGAGGATTCCACGCAGGCGTTTCTGGCCAAGTGTTTCGAGAATGGATCGCTGGCCGCGTACGACGCGTCGAAGGCGAGCTTCCGGACCTTTCTGCGGCTGTTGTTCGATCGGTCTATCGCGAATGAGTGGAAGGCGTCATCGCGGCAGAAGCGCGGCGGCGATCTTGCGCAGCTCGATTTCCAAAATGCGGAGACGGAGATCGCGCGCGAACACGATCGCGCCGGCAGTCCGGAGGATTACTTTCAGCGCGAATGGACGCGAAGCGTGTTCAGTCTTGCGATCGAGCGGCTGCGCGACGAAGCCGACGCCACGCGTTTCGCGCTCTTCGAAACGTACGACCTCGATGATGCGAATCGCGCCACGTATCGGGAGACCGGCGAACGGTTCGGTATCAGCGAGACGGCGGTGACGAACGGACTCGCGGCGATTCGCCGCCGCTTTCGGGCGATCGTGCTGGACGTTCTGCGCGAGGCTACCGCCTCGGAAGCCGAGTACCGCGCCGAGGTTCGCTCGCTGTTGGGAGTGGACGCGTGACGTGGCTGTCCGACAACGCGGTCGCGCATCTGCGCACGGTGGCCGAGCTACCGGACTTCAGCCACACGCGCTATCGGGTCGTGCACGAGATCGCGCGCGGCGGGATGGGCGTCGTCTACGAGGCCGAAGACGTCGAGCTGCGGCGCCGCGTCGCGATCAAGGTGCTGGCCAGCGAGCTGGCCTCGGAACACGCCGTCGAGCATATGCGCGATGAGGCGCGGACGATCGCAAAACTCGAACATCCGGGCATCGTTCCGCTGCACGACGCCGGGCTGCTGCCGGACGGCCGCCTCTGGTACGCGATGAAGCTCGTTCGCGGCCGCCGTCTCGACGAACTGAACGCGCCGACCGCCGAACTGCTGCGCGTTTTTCTGCGCATCTGCGAGCCGGTTTCGTTCGCGCACGCCAACGGAATCGTTCATTGCGATCTCAAGCCGGAGAACGTCATGCTCGGCGACTTCGGTGAGGTGCTGGTCATGGATTGGGGCGTGGCGCGCGAGACCGGCGCGACCGATTCGCTGATCGCCGGCACGCGCGGCTTCATGGCGCCCGAGCAGGAGCAGGGTGCGATCATCGATGCGTCGACCGACGTCTTCGCCCTCGGCGCGATGCTGCGCGCGATCCTGCCTTCGAACCTTCCGCGTCCGCTGTCAGCAATCTGCGCGAAAGCCTCAGCGGCATCGAAGGATGATCGCTACGCGTCGGTACGCACGCTCGCAAACGACATCGCGAACTGGCTCGAAGACCAGCCGGTCACCGCCTACCGCGAAAACATGATCGAGCGCATTCGACGATGGACGTCGCGCAACCGCGCGCTTGTTACCATCGTGCTCGCGTACCTGGTCATGCGCGTCATCGTCATTTTGTGGGTCCACCGTTAAAGGATTCGCGGCCGACGTTGAATACGCTCTTCGGAGGAAGAAACATGAACAAGATTCTCGTAGGACTTCTGCTCGGCGCTGCCCTCGGCGCAGTGGACGGCGCAACGGCGTGGTTCACGCCCGCGGTGCGCGCCGGAATCATCGGCATCATCATCGGCTCGACAGTGAAAGGGATGATCGCCGGCATCGCGGCGGGGTGGTTCGCGCGCAAAGTGCAGTCGGTCGCATGGGGCATCGCGTTCGGACTGCTGGTCGGCGCGCTGCTGGCGTACGGCGTGGCTGCGATGCAGCACGGCTACTACTTCGAGATCATGCTGCCCGGCTCGATCGTCGGCGCAATCGTGGGATGGGCAACACAGCGCTACGGCAGGAATCTTCATCCGCAGATGACGCAGATTTAGCGCAGATGAATCGCGTCCGTCTGCGTCATCTGCGGATCGACACCGTCTTTGTCGGTGCCGGCACGGTTGCGTATTCGAGCGCGATCGCGGGCGTGCCGATTTCTTTTCCGTTCGCCTCGGCGTGCGGATAGATGAAGTAGTTGAGCGGCTCGGACGTGCGCGGATTCAGGACGAGGTCGCGGCCCATCGTGAACTGGACGCGGTCGGGATCGAGGTT
>DATEZA010000334.1:0-24269 GCA_035255945.1 Thermoanaerobaculia bacterium | reverse complement strand
CAGTCGCAGCTCGCGATCGATCTCTTCCTCGATCTGTTCGGGAGTGACGAAGAGATGCGCGTCGTCTTGCGAGAATGCGCGGACGCGCGCGAGGCCGTGCGTCACGCCGGAGCGCTCGTAGCGATGCAGACGCGCGAAGTCGGCGATGCGGATCGGCAGATCGCGATACGAGCGTCTCTCCATCGCGTAGATCTGCGTGTGCCCCGGGCAGTTCATCGGCTTGAGACCGTACTCGCGCTCGTCGGTCTCGAACATGTACATGTTTTCGCGGTAGTTGTCGTAGTGGCCCGAGATCTTGAACAGCTCGACGTCCCACACCAGCGGCGAGACGACTTCGCTGTAGTTGTCGCGGAAGTAGAACTCGCGCACGAAGTCGATCAGCTCGTTGTAGATCACCGCGCCCTTCGGCAGGAAGTTCGGCATGGCCGGCGCGAACTGCGAGAAGTAGATGAGATCGAGCTCCTTGCCGAGCTTGCGATGGTCGCGCGCCTTCGCTTCCTCGACGCGCTTCAGATGCGCCTCGAGCTGTTCCTTGTCCGCCCATGCGGTGCCGTAGATGCGCTGAAGCATCGCGTTGCGCTCATCGCCGCGCCAGTACGCACCCGCGACCGACAGCAGCTTGAACGCGCCGAGCCGGCCGGTGGAGGGGACATGCGGTCCGCGGCAGAGATCGAACCATTCGCCCTGCCGGTAAACGGAGAGCGGCTCGTCACCGGGAATGCCCTGGATGATCTCGACTTTGTACTTTTCGCCGAGCTGTTCGAAGGTCCTGATCGCATCCTCGCGCGACCATTCCTCGCGCCGCACCGGCAGGTCGCGATTCGCGATCTCGGTCATCTTTTCTTCGATGCGGCGCAGGTCTTCGTCGGTGAACGGACGGTCGGTGCCGAAATCGTAGAAGAAGCCGTTCTCGATCACCGGACCGATGGTTACCTGAGTGCCGGGGAAGAGCTCCTGCACCGCCATCGCCATGAGGTGTGCGGTGGAGTGTCGGATGGTGTCGATCCCTTCATCCGATTTCGGGGTGACGATCTCGACCTTCGCCCCCTCGGGCACTTTCGCGTAAACGTCGACGACTTTTCCGTTGACCTTGCCCGCGATCGCGTCCTTCGCCAGCCGTTTGCCGATCGCTGCGGCGACGTCGGCGACGCTCGCTCCTTCGGGCACTTCTCTCTGCGATCCATCCGGTAATGAGACGTGCATGTCAGACCTCTAAAAATGAAAACAGGGCCGGTTTGCGGCCCTGTCGGAATTTGATCTTTTCGGGATTCAAGCGACGATCAGCGACAGGGCGGAGCGGTGGTCTCCGTCGTTCGAGTCTGCGTGGTCGTCGTCGTTCGTTTCATGATGCAGGTCGCGCAGTATAGCACGCGGAGCGCGGGCGTCCTCGCCCGCAGTCGCTGGCCGTCTCGGCCGGCGACAGGGACACCAGTCATCGGGCGGGACGCCCGCCGACTGCGGGCGGGACGCCCGCGCTCCCCTCAATGAACCGTGATGTGCGTCTCCTCGCCGTTTGCGCGGATTTCCGGCACGTACATCGCCTCGCCGAGGCATGCGGAGCGCGGGCGTCCTCGCCCGCAGTCGCTGGCCGTCTCGGCCGGCGACAGGGGCACCAGTCATCGAGCGGGAGGTCAATGCACCGTGATGTGCGTCTCCTCTCCATTCGCCCGTATTTCGGGCACGTACATCGCCTCGCCGAGGACCGGCAATGCGTGGAATGACCCGGGCGTTTCGGCGCGGAGCTCGTAGCGGATGGTCCATGTCCCCTGCGCCAGCCGATCCGCGAACAGCGCGACTTTGCGATCGCGCAGCTCCTGATAAACGTACGCATACCCGCCCTCTTTGCTCTGCGCCGACATCGAGCCGCTGTTGAGCGACACCGCTTCCAGTCCGGCCGGCTTCAGATCCTCGAACAGCAGGTATTCGTAATCGTTCTTCGTCTCGATCGTCACCACGACCACCACCCGCTCTCCGCTCGCCAGCGATTCGCCGTCGCGCAGCGGCACTTCGTCGTACAGCACGCCGCGCAGCAGCGTCGGCTTCGGCACGAGGCGCAGGTAATCGCGGCGGACGAACAGCTCGTGACCGGCAGCGGTGACCGGCTCCTCCAGCGACACGAATCGTCCTTCGACCGAGAAGTAGAGCGGCCCTCGCCCGCGCGTGCGGCGGATGGCGATCTGGTTCGCATCGCGCACCAGCTCCGCATCGATCGTGAAGCTCGACGCCTCCGATTTCGTCCCGATCACTTTGCCGTTCACCGATACCTCGTACGCGACATCGCCGGAGCTCTCGCCGGTCGCGTGCAGGTAATCGTCGAGCGCGAGGATGGCGATTGCGGTGTCGCGCGTGTTGTTCCAGCGCGAGCCGCGGCGATTCTTCACCAGCCAGTTCATCGCCGGCTCGACGAGCTTGTTCTGCGGATCGATGTCCATCAGCGCCTGCAGCACGAACGATGTCGTCTCGACCGGCCCGTCGTACCAGTGCCACCAGAAGCGCTCGGCGCCCCAGTGCGCGGTGCCCATCGTTTCGGACGGCGACGGCTGCTCCTGATTGCCGATCAGCGCGGAGCGATCGGGCGAGCGATCGATCTTCGCGCCGTTTTCCAGATTGCGCACCAGCACCTGCGCGCGCTCCGCATCGCCGAAGTCGTGCGCGGCGAGTGCGAGTAGCGCGCGCGAGTACGCCGACAGCTGTTCGCGCTTCGCGTATGCGCTGGCGAACGCGCGCCGTTCGGGCTCGTTCGGCTGGTGACGCCACGCCGCGAGCGCGTGGAGCATCCACGCCTGCGCATTCGGATCGTGCTCCGACTGCACCAGCTGGTTATCGAGCCACTCCGCGCCGCGCTCGGCGGCATCCTGACGGACGTCGATCCCCCCTTCCTTCGCCACGGCAAAGCCCCAGAGCACATACGCCGTCATGAACGCCTGACTGTCGTCGTCCTTCCACCAGCCCCAGCCGCCGTCGCCGTGCTGGAAGTCGTACAGCCGCGCGAGCGACGTCTTCGTCACGTCGCCCAGCTTCGACATCCACGCCGGCCGCGGCAGATGCTGCTGCGTCAGCGTGCGCGCGACGATCGACGCCGGCAGGAACCGGCTCATCGTCTGCTCGGTGCAGCCGTACGGATAGTCGATGAGGTACGGCAGCGCGTCGGTCATCGCAGCGGCGAGACTCGGCGAGACGCTGACCACGAGCGACGTATCGCGCCGCGCGTGCGGCAGCTCGAGCTTGATCAGCGCGTCGCCGTTGCGGACCTTGCCCGACTGCGCGACGAGCTTGTCGATGCCGTGCTCGTACACGGTGAACGATTTCTCCATCGCGTCGCCTTCGTTATCCGACGTGCCGCGCACGCGCAGCTTCGCCGTGCCCTGCTGCTCCGCGGCGATGGTCCAGTCGGCGCGCGCCTCGCCGCGCGGCGGGACGTCGATCGACTTCGCGGCTTCGCTGGTGATCGTGACGCCGGCCGCATCGAGCGACGGCGTGACGTGCATCGCGCGATCGGTGTTGTTGTTGATGACCGCCGAGACCACGCTGCGATCGCCCACGACGAAGAACCGCGGCGCCTGCAGCCGCACGATCAGCGGCTGATTGGTGTGCGACTTCGATGTCGCCATGCCGAAGCGCGAGTCCGCCGTCGCCGCCCGTGCTGTCGCCCGCCACTCCGTCAGCGCCTCGGGGTAATCGACTTTGACCGTCGCCACGCCGTTCGCATCGGTGATCACGTCTGGTTTCCAGAATGCCGTCGAACGGAAATCGCTCCGCACGACGACATCGATCGACGCCGGCTCCTTCGCGTCCGCCTTCGCCGCTTTCATCATCGGCGCCGCGGCAGTCACCGTGATCGCCTGCGCGACCGGCGCGGCAGCCACGGCGTACACGTTGTCGTATGACGGCGCCCCGTTGATCACCTTCGTCTCCGACATCGCATCGAAGGCGAAGTCCTTCCTTCGTCTTCCTTCTTCATCACGCTCCGCAACCTGCGCGTCGTCGATCAGCTGACCGTCTTTTCCGACGATCAGCCGCGCGTATCGCTGCATCTGCATGCTCGCTGCGATGCTCACCGGCCGCACGCGCGATTCGCCGTAGAACAGCTGCCGCGGATCGCCCGCCGGATCCTGCGCGATCGCCGTGACCGATTCATCCGCCACCGACAGCGCGACTTCCGCCGCCACCGGTCGCCCCATGTAATCGCGCGTCGTCACCGTGAGCGTGCCGCTCTGCCGCGGCTTGTATTCATCGCGATCCGGTTTCACCTCCACCGTCAGCGCGCGATCCACCGGCGGCACTTTCACCGTCTTCGACTGCGTGTGCAGCATGCGATCGAACACCGACGACGCCGTGATCGCGAAGTCGGGCACGTGCTGCTGATCGATCGGCAATTCGATCAGCTTTGCCGTGCCGTCGAGATGCAGCACCTGCGTCGAGATGACCTCCGCGGCGGAGATCGTGAGCAGGACCCAGCGGCCGCTGTTCTCCGTCATCACGATCAGCGGCGCGCGATCGCCCGCATGCAGCACATCGCGATCGAGCACCAGTTCCAAACCGCCGGCGTGATAGCCGAGGTCGGTCGTCGTGTTGCGCGAGACCCAGAGCGTCGTCTCGGTCTTCACGATGTCGCGGGCGCGCAGCGGCTGATCGGCTCTCCGGTCCTCGCTCGACCATGACACGAGGTAGTAGCCGTCGCGATCGGGCGTGAACGTGAACGTCGCTTCGCCGTCGTCGTTCGTGGTCACGGTCGTGGTCAGCACATCGGCGTCGCGGTATTCGCCGCCGCGATCCTTGAACGGCTCCCAGTGTTTGCGCACGACGTGCACCTTGCCGGTCGTCTTCACCGGCTGCTCGCGCGAATCGGTCGCCTTGAAATCGACGGAGATCTTTTCGCCCGGCGTTCCGATCGCGTGTTGCGGACGTGCCACGACGCGATACGACTGCTTCATCACCACGAGCTCCGTCGATGCCGCGACTTCGCGCCGCGACGCGTCGGTCACCTTCGCGCTGATCGTGTAGCGCATGTCGTTGCCTTCGCGCGGCGTGTCGAAGTGCACGAGTGCCCGGCCGTTCGCGTCGGTGCGCAACGTCTGTTTGAGGATGTTCTGTCCGCCGCCGTAGTAGGGCGGTTGCGGACGCGGCCACCAGTACGAATCGTTGTCGTACCAGGTGTTCCACGCGTAGTACGGCGACTGATCGACCGTGACTTCGACCGTCGCATCCGACACCGGTCCGCCGAAGTAGTAGCGCGCTTCGACGACCGCTTCGACCGTGTCGCCGAGGCGGTACTGCTTCGGCGCGGTGACGTTCACGGTGTACTCGGGGAGCTTGTACTCCTCGAGGTCGAACAGCTGCGCCACGCCGGCGTAACGGCGCTCCGAATCGGTCGAATTGAAGCGGATGTTGTAGAGGCCGAGGCTCATGTTCGAGGTCAGCGGCAGATCGGCCCAGAAGCTGCCGAATTCGTTCAGATTCGCGGTGCCGGCGCTTGTCTTCTCGTTGCGCGGACTGACGATCTCGTATTCGATCGTGCGCCGCGCCGGCGTGTGCCACGGCTCGTTGCCGGTGCGCGTGCGGGCGATGATTTTCCAGTGCACGGTCTCGCCCGGCCGGTATGCCGGACGATCGGTGAAGGCGTAGATCCGCCACTCCTCCCGTGCGTCCGGTGCAACCCAGTACGAATAGGTCGAGACGTACGCCTGCTTCGTGCCGGTCGACGCGGTGACGAGCAGCGAACGCTCGGACGTGTTGTCGCGGCGAATCGCGATCTGCGCGAGACCGTTCGCGTCCGTGGTCGCATCGACTGAGTGTCCGTCCTGCCACGCCCGCACGCGTGCTCCCGCCACCGGCGCGCCGCGGAACACATCATTGACATAGATCACGGTCTTCTCGCCGACGGCGTGCGTGACGATGTCGATGTCGGTCACGAGCAGCACCACGCGCGAGGTCTCGTGGCCGCTCGTCGCCGTGACCACGTACGCACCCGCGTCGAGCCGCGGCGAGATGCGGAGGAGATCGGATCCCGGCGCGTACGGGCCGTTGCCGGCCGGTTGGTAGGTCCAGCGGCGGAACGGCGTGCGCGGCGCATCGCGCAGCATCGACGCCAGCTCGCCGCTGTTCCGGTCCTTCGCCGGCGCGATATCTTCGGGCAGATCGATCTTCGCGATGGAGAGCTCGATCGCTCCGACGTTCCGCCACGACAGCAGCACTTGCTGCTCGGAGTCAGGAAGGAAGTTCGCAGGTGTGGAGATGCCGAGGGATGGCTCGGTGATGCGGCGGATCGCCGCGTACGCGTCGGCGTAGTAGCGGGTCTCGCCCTTTTTGAATTCGGATGTGATGCGGCGATAGAGCTCGAGTGCTTTCGTGTAATCGGGTTTCGTCGACGGCTCGCCCTCGACCATCACCACATCGCCGTTGTTCGCGAGCTGATCGGCGGCCGCCATCAGCGCGTCGTCGTACCACTCCGTCGATCTCTTTTCGCGGATCACCAGATCGAGCAATTCGAGCGCGCGCTCGATGCTCTCCGGTCTCCGCTCGGCGAGCAGTTGCATCGCCAGCAGGTAGCGAAGGTGCGCGATGGTCTCTTTGCTTTGCGCGATGCGGAGCGCGTCGAGCAGCATGGTGCGCGGCACCTGCATGAACTGCTCGCGGCCGCTGTCCCAGCGGTTCGGCGCGGCAAGCTTCAATACGAGTTGCAGGTAGCGCTCGCGCGCGAGCGGGATGTCGGCGCTGTTCGCCCACCACTCGGCGGCGAGGATGTAGTTCTCGTTGCCGCGGCCTCCATACGTCAGCAGCCGGCTGTCGCCGATCGATTCATTCGCCTCGGCCCACACGCGATCGTGCTCGCTCTTCTGCACGATCTCCGTCAGTTTGCTTACCGCGCTCTGCGCTTCCGAGTCGTATTGATCGCGCGAGCGCCACTGCGTGTCTGCGAGCCGGAAGTCGATCCAGCGCCGCTCCGCGTCCGAGACCTTCAGCTTCGCCGCTTCCTCGTATAGTTGATGCGCGGCGGCGAACGACTTCTCCGCGTAGCTCGCTTCCGCGCGCTGGTGCAACGATTCGTAGGGTGTGGTGCCTGCGGCTTGCAGCGGCAGCGTGACGGCGAGAATCAGCCAGACGATCCAATCGAACATGCCTCATTAGAACCGCGAGCACCGAAAAGCGGTACTGCAGGCGTGTATCATCGGCAGGCTTTACCGAGGTCCGGATCTCATGAACAAAATGCTCCTGCTCGCCGCGGCGCTGATCGCTGCGATGCCCTCCTCCGCCCAGATCACGCGCTTCTACAACAACGATGCAGTTGCATCGCGCGAGGTCGCGGTGACGTGCGGCGGCGTGCAGCGCACGATCGCCATCGCTCCGCATGCTTCGGCGGACGCCGATTGCAGCGATGCCGAATTCACCGCGCCGGCCGATGTGACGGTCGTCCGCGCGGACGCCACGCATCAGTGGAGCGTGCGGTCGGAAGCGGAGTGCGCGAACCTTCCGCTGCTGCTTCCGCCGTTCGGTTGCGTGTCGGGAGCGGCGACGGCGGCGGTGAGCGAGCTGGCCGGTGCGGCGTACTCGTGGAGTGTCGACGGCGCGTCGATCGTCTCCGGCAACGGCGGCAGCCGCATCGAGTTGAAGCTCGGCAGCGGCGATTCGGCGAAAGTCTCCGTCACCGTCCACGCCGGCGATTGCACGACCACCTCGAACGGCGTCATCAAGCTGACCAATCCGCCGATCGTGCACGACCTCGCGGTCTCCAGCGCGCAGCTCTTCCAGCCGGTGACGATCACGTGGCAGCGCGAGGGCGACATCAAATCGCAGACGCTGACCGGCACCGATTTCGACAGCCCGATCGCGCTCGCGCCCGATGCGGCGAGCTACACCTACACGCCGTCAACGGAAGGAAACAAAGTCGTTGTACTCGACGCCGTTGCGGTCAAGCCGGCCGGCAACAACTCGGCCGGCGGACGTCGCCGCTCGAGCGCCACGCAGCCGGTGAACGCGACGATGTGCGCGAGCGCAACCGCGCGGCTCGAGTACGCGATCGGCAACTGCAAGCTGCCCGATTTCCGCGTCACCGTTCCGTCGGCCGTGAAGCCGGGCGGCACATTCAGCGCAGAGATCGTGCTCTTCTCCACGCCCGACACGCCGCCGTCGTTCAACTGGACCGTCACCAACGGCACGCCGTCCGGCTCGACCAGTCAGCGCTCGATCTCGATCGTCGCCGGCGCGAGCGGACAGGTCTCCATCGCCGCGGAAGTCCGCATGAGCGCGACCTGCGTTGCGGCGGTGAAGAAGACGATCGAGATCAGCAATGCGTGCAGCAATCCGACTGCGACCGTCGCGCCGCTCGTCTCCGACTGCAGAAAATCGCAGGTCAAAGTCTCGTTCACCGGGCGGCCGCCGTTCAGCGGCACGTGGTCGGACGGGCTCGAATTCACCACGAACGAAAACGGCCTGATCCGCGACGTGCAGACCGGCGGCACGTACACGCTGCGCTCCTTCCACGACGCGCTCTGCGACGGCACGATCACCGGCAGTCCGGTGATGAATCCGCCCGGATCGGTGTCGATCTCGATGAAAGGCAGCAGCTGCGCGAACGGCAGGATCGTCGCGAAGTTCATCGGCACGCCGCCGTTCAGCGGCTACTGGTCCGACTCGCGCGAGACGTTCACCACGAACGACTACTCCATCGAGCACGCGCCGGTGCCCGGAATGCCGAACTATTTCCTGACCGCGTTCCACGACGCGAGCTGCACCGATCCGAATCAATTGCGCGTGTCGAACTCGCTGACCATCCCCGATGCGCCGACGGCGAATCTGCGCATCGAAACGACGTCCACGCTCTGCTCGACTCCCGATCGCGGTGTGCTGCTCGTCGCCGATGTCGCAGGTGATCCGCCGATTCACGTGAAGTGGTCCGACGGACTCGTGCAGGACCTGCCGTACACGCCGGCGCGCCGCGTCATCTGGCCGGAGGGGAAGACGTCGGGCAGCGCGACATACTCGATCCTCGAGGCGAGCGATGCGCATTGTCCGGCGGTCATCAGGAACGCATCGCTCACCGTCCGCTTCGCCGACTGGCCGTATGTCATTCACCCTGACGGCGAGAACTTCATGTGCTCCGGCACGACTTCGACCGCGACGCTGCTCTATCCGCCGCCGGCCGGCATCCCGATCGTCTGGAGCATCACGAACGGCACGATCGTCAGCGGACAGGGCACCGGCACGCTGACCTGGAAAGCGGGCGCTCCCGGCACCGACATCACCGTCACCGCGAAGTACGACTACGGCATGAACGACTGCGCGACGACCGGCACCATGCTGCCGAAGCCGCACGTGCGCGAGGTGATGAAGGCGCCGGTCGTGTCGCCGTACGACATCACGTGCGACGCCGGCAAGAGCGTCGACTTCACGCTGCTCGTCGACAACCAGACCGAGGCGTGGGGCGTGTATCAGGGACTGACGAGCGAAGTCGCGCTGCCGTCGTGCAAGGACAACCCGGACGGCACGCACACGTGCAAGTACACCTACACGAACAAGACCGGTGCGGGATCGAAGACGATCACCATCGATTACTTCAATACATGTGAAAACAGGAAGCAGGCGTTCTTTACGATTGTCGTGAAGTAAGGGTGCATCTGGCGCGCAGCGGACCTACCTTGTTGGCACAACCGACATGTGAAGGAGGTCCGATGCGCCGTACGTTCGCCGTCTGCTGCAGCATCATCCCGCCGCACATTCATCGCCACATCGCCGAGCATGGTAGCGAAGACGAACGCCGCCGCGCGCGGCTCGCACTGGAGATGTCGGCGCACATGCGGGGACAGCGCGAGGCCGTCGCCGGCATGCGGGCGATGCTCGCCATCGCGCCCGCCGAGAAGCAGCGCCAGGTCTTCGACGCGAAGCACAAGCGTGCGTTGCCGGGAAAACTCGTGCGCGCCGAGGGACAGAAGTCGAGCGGCGATCACGCGGCGGACGAGGCGTACGACGGCTCGGGCAAGACCTGGGATTTTTACAGCAAGGTCTACGAGCGCAACTCGATCGACGGCCGCGGGCTGCGCATCGATTCGTCCGTCCACTACTCCGTCGATTACAGCAATGCGCAGTGGAACGGGAAGCAGATGCTGTACGGCGACGGCGACGGCCGCATCTTCACTCGATTCACGAAATCGCTCGACGTCATCGGTCACGAGCTGACGCATGGCGTGACGCAGTACAGCGCCGCGCTCGAGTATCACGACCAGCCCGGCGCATTGAACGAGCACTTCTCCGACGTCTTCGGCGTGCTCGTGAAGCAGTACGCGCTCAAGCAGACGGCGAAGAAAGCGGACTGGCTGATCGGCGCCGGCATCTTCACCACGCGCGTGCACGGCGTCGCGGTGCGCTCGATGAAAGCGCCCGGCACCGCGTACAACGATCCGGTCGTCGGCAAGGATCTGCAACCCGGACACATGTCGCAGTACGTGAAGACGCACGACGACGGCGGCGGCGTCCACATCAACTCCGGCATCCCCAACCACGCCTTCTACCTCGCCGCCACCTCCCTCGGCGGCAACGCCTGGGACGTCGCAGGCCGCATCTGGTACGTGACGCTGACGCAAAAGCTCCGGCACGATGCGCACTTCCAGACCTGCGCAAATGCGACCTTCCTGACTGCCGGAGAGCTGTACGGCAAAGGCAGCGAGCCGCAGAAGGCCGTCGCCGCAGCCTGGAAGGCAGTCGGCATCGAGATCACCACGACGGAGAAGCGGCTCCCCATCCGCCGCGCGCGTCCGATCGTCGATGCATTCGAGCCGGCGATCGGGGGAGCCGAAGTGCCGAGCGATGAACAGATACTGAGAAACTGAGAGACGGAGAGACTGAGAGACGGAGAGACGGAGGGGCGGCGGCGCTCCTCAGTTTCTCCGTCTCTCAGTTTCTCAGTATCTGTATTTTTCAATCGTCGCAAACGGACTTCTCATCGATGCTGAAGTCCGTTTTTCGAACCATTCTCTTCACCGCCTCCCTCGGCGCGTTCGCGCAGGCGCCCGATCTCGCCAAGCTCGATGTCGGCGATCTGATGAACGTCGAAGTGACTTCCGTCGCGCGCCGCGGGCAGAAGATCGCCGACACGCCTGCCGCCGTCTTCGTCATCACGCAGGAAGACATCCAGCGCTCCGGCGCGACGACCATCGCCGAGGTGCTGCGCATCGTGCCCGGTCTCGACGTGGCCTCCGTCGACGGGAACATCTGGGCCATCAGCGCGCGCGGCTTCAACGATCGCTGGTCGAACAAGACACTCGTCCTGATCGACGGCCGCTCGGCGTATTCGCCGCTCTTTTCCGGCGTTTACTGGGACATCCAGGACACGAACCTCGAGGACATCGATCGCATTGAAGTGATTCGCGGACCGGGCGGCACGCTCTGGGGCACGAACGGCGCGTACGGGACCATCAACATCATCACGAAGAATGCGATCGAAACGCAGGGCGTCTCCGCGACCCTCGGCGGCGGCACGACCGAACGCTCATTCGCGTCGCTGCGCTACGGCAGCGGCATCGGCGACAACTTCCATTTCCGCGTTTTCGCCAAGAGCTACGACCGCGATGCCACCACTCGCGATTCGTGGCACGGCGGCCGCGCCGGATTTCGCGCCGACTGGATGGCGTCGCCGTCCGACAACATCACGTTCGAGAGCGAGCTGTATCGCGGGTCGTCCGAGGAGATGGCGGGGTTGTTTGCGCCGTCGGATCCGCTGCATGGGCCGTGGCATCTCGACAGCCAGCCGGGCGGCGCCGGCATCACGCTGAAATGGACGCAGACGCAGTCCACCCGTTCCGAGACGACACTGCAGGTCTACGGCGATTACGCCGCACGTCTCGACAGCCTGCTCGACGAACGGCGGCGCGCCTACGACATCGATTTCCAGCACCGCATCTCCGCCACACCGCGCAACGAGCTGGTGTGGGGCGCGGGCTATCGCCGCAACATCGTGCATGCGACGAGCTCGCACGAGCTCATCGACCTGCCGCACGCCCAGAGCGAAGAAGTGCTCAGCGCCTTCGTGCAGGACGAGATCCGGTTGCCGCACAACGTCAACGTCACCCTCGGCGCGAAGCTGCAGTACGAGCACGACGACGGCGCACAGATCCAGCCGACGCTGCGCGTGCTCTGGCATCCGAGCGAGCATCAGTCCGTTTGGGCCGCGGCAACGCGCGCCGTGCGCAATCCGGGTTGGATCGAGCAGAACGGAACGATCAATCTGGCCGCGTCCGCGGGCGAAGGTGGCGTGCCGTCGGAAGTCATTCTCTATCCCAATCCGGAGATCGAGCCGGAGAGCGAGAACACGTTCGAGCTCGGCTACCGGCGCGAGTGGAGCGATCGCTTCACCGTCGACGTCACGACGTACCACGAGCATCTGGCGCACGTCATCAACATGGAGGCGGACGGCGTCCCGCACGCCGACGCCGCAGGACAACGCGTGATCGTCCCGCTTCGCTGGAGGAACGACGACAGCGGCCACGCGTACGGATTCGAGCTCTTCACCACCGCCCGCATCACCGATCGCTGGGATGCGACGGCCGGCCTTTCGCTGCTCGACCTGCACAACCGTCACGCAGGTACGGATGACGCGCAGCTGTTCGGCAGCTCGCCGAAGCGTCAGCTGCAGCTGCGGAACATCTTCGAGCTCACGCCGCGGCTCGAGCTCGACATGGCGGCGTACTACGTCAGCCGGCTCGAGGCACAGCACATCCCGGCCTACCTCCGAGTCGATGCGCTCCTGGCGTGGCATCTCAATCCCGCGGTCGAGCTCAGCGTCGCCGGACAAAACCTGTTCGACGAACGCCATTCCGAATTCACCGGCGACGATCCGGCGACCTCCGTGCCGATCAAGCGCAGCGTCTACGGGAAGGTGACATGGCGCTTCTGAAGATTGCGCGGCTGCTCGCCTTCGTGCTCGCGCTCGGCACCACTGCCGTGCGTGCGCAGGTCGTCGCCGGCGAGTATCAGATCAAGGCCGCGTTCCTGCAGAACTTCCCGAAATTCGTCGAGTGGCCGTCGCTGCAGGAAGGTGGAGCAACGCCGCTGGTGATCGGAGTGGTCGGCGACGATCCGTTCGGTCCGATGCTGGCTGCGATGATCCACGGCGTGACGAGCAACGGCCATCCGCTCGCGCTCGTGCACCTGCACTGGAACGACCGGCTCACCGACTGCCACATCCTTTTCATCAGCGCCTCGGAGATCAATCACCTGCCGCAGATTCTCAGCGGTGCGCCGAATGCGCTGACCGTGAGCGACTGCGCTTCGTTCGCGCGGCGCGGCGGAATCATCGAGCTGCGCAAGTCCGGCAATCGCATCCGCTTCGACATCAACATCGCCTCCGCGCGCCGCGCCGGACTGCGCATCAGTTCGAAACTTCTCGGGCTGGCGATGAACGTCTACGACTTCGGGCAGGGAGGTGCCGGTTGACCTTTCTCGTGCAGTCACCGATCCGCAGGAAGCTGATGGAGTTCGAGATGCTGACCGTCACCTGCGCGCTGCTGCTCGCATGCCTCGGCTTCATCATCACTGACCTGGTGAGCCTGCGTGCGATGCGCGTCCGCGACCTGCGGACGCTGGCGCAGATCACCGGCATCGACAGCGCCGCCGCGCTCACATTCGGCGATCGCGATGCAGCGACCGAGCTGCTCGCCGCGATGCACGTCAAGCCTTCGGTCGAAGCGGCGTGCATCTACGACACGAAGGGCGAGCCGTTCGCGCGCTACGTCGCGAATCCCGCACACGGCTTCATGCCGCCGGCGCATTACGCGGGCAAGGCGCTGACCCTCAGCCTGCAACGGATCGAAGTCGCCGCGCCGATCGAGCTTCGGGGACGCCGCATCGGCACGATGTATCTCACGTCGAATCTCAGCTCCGTGCGCGATCAGATCACCGGCTACCTGAAAGTCAGTTTCGCCATTCTGATCGGCGCGCTGATCGCCGCATTTTTCATCTCATTCCGGCTGCAGCGCTCGATCTCCGATCCCATCGTTGCGCTGGCGCGCGTGGCCGGACACGTCTCGAAGCACAAGGACTATTCGATCCGCGCGCAGGGCACCGCGGAGCACGATGAGATCGGGAAACTGATCGACGGCTTCAACGACATGCTCGGCGAGATCGAGCAGCGCGATCGCAACCTGGAGCAGCAGGTCGCCGCGCGCACCGCGCAGATCCAGCGCATCCTCAACACCGCCGGCGAAGGGATCTTCGAGCTCGACGCCTCGGGCAGAGTGATGTTCATCAACCCGTCCGCCGCGCTGATGCTCGGCCGCACATCGGCAGAACTGGTCGGCGTCCCCTCCACGAGCTCATTCACGTACGACAAGCTCCCAGCTTGTCGGGTCATGGTGTAGGACAAGCTCTCAGCTTGTCGGGTCATGGTGTACGACAAGCTCTCAGCTTGTCGGGGCAGGCACACGACGAGGGACAAGCTGAGAGCTTGTCCTACACAGACACTCCCCTCGAGACCTGTCTCGTCTGCAGCAGCGTCCTCGATCCGTCGCTGCGCATCAATACCGGCTCCTTCACCCGCCGCGACGGCAGCGCGATGCCGGTCGAGTTCACCTCGAGCACGATCTTCCGCGAAGACGGCGTGCGCGAGGGCGTGGTCGTCACGTTCCGCGACATCACCGAACGGCTCGCCGTCGAAAAGATGAAGAGCGAGTTCGTGTCCACCGTCAGTCACGAGCTGCGCACGCCGCTCACCTCCATCCGCGGCGCGCTCGGACTCCTCGCCGCCGGTCTCCTCGGCAACATCGCGCCGAAAGCGCGGCGCATGCTCGACATCGCGATCAACAACACCGATCGACTGGTGCGCCTGATCAACGACATCCTCGATCTGGAGCGGATGGAATCGGGACGCGTCGAGCTGCATCGCAAGCTGACCGATGCGAATGAGCTGATGCGCCAGGCGTCGGACGTGATGCAGGCGATGGCCGATCGCGCCGGCATCACGTTGACCGTCGAGCCGCACCACGAGATGGTGTGGGGCGATCCCGATCGCATCGTGCAGCTGCTCACGAACCTGCTGAGCAACGCGCTGAAATTCTCGCCGCCGGGCAGCACCGTGAGGCTGTCCGCGTCGACCGAGGAGCAGCAGATCGTGTTTAGCGTCGCCGATCGGGGACGCGGTATCCCGGCTGACAAGATCGACATGATTTTCGAGCGCTTCAAACAGGTCGACGCGTCCGATTCACGCGACAAAGGCGGCACAGGCCTCGGACTCGCGATCTGCCGCAGCATCGCCGTCGCGCACGCCGGACGGATCTGGGTCGACAGCCGGGAAGGCGAGGGGAGCGTGTTCCAGATGGCGATTCCGCTCCCCGCGGCGCCACCGTCCGAACCGACGGTGCTGCTCTGTGACAACACCACCGTCGGGAAGATGCTCGAGCGCCGCGGAATGGGCACCGTCTACGCGCGGTCGGCCGCAGAGCTCTGCCGCCGCGCGGCGGCGACGAGTCCCGATGCAGTCATGTTCGATCTCGAAGCGAGGCACGACGACGATGGCTGGCGCATCGTCGAGCGGCTGAAGTCGTGCGAGGCGACGCGCGAGCTTCCGATCATCGTCGCGGCGATGGAGCAGCCGGAGTCGGTCGAGGAGCACACGAAGCTGATCTCCGGCTGGGTGCCGAGGAGGGCTGCGTCGCGCGAACCGCGCATTCTGATCGTGGAGGACGATCTCGACCTCGCGCGCATCATGACCACGTCGTTCGAATCGAACGGCATCGAGACGGTGCATGCGGTGAATGGACGCGAAGCGATCGATGGCGTGGTGGCGAACCGTCCCGATCTCATCGTGCTCGACCTCATCCTCCCGGAGCTGGACGGCTTCGCGGTCGTCGACTGGCTGAAAAAGAGCAACAGCCTCGCGCACATCCCGCTGATCGTCTACTCCGCGCTGGAGCTCGACGCCGCCGAACAGGCGCGCCTGCGCCTCGGGCCGACCGAGTTTCTGATCAAGAGCCGCGTATCGCTCGAGGAATTCGAAGAGGAGGTCGTGCGCCTCCTGAACCTGGTGACGACCGAGACGGAGGTGGACGGTGCTGCGTAAACGACTGCTGATCATCGATGACGAAGACGACATCCGCGAGGTCGCCGAAGCGACGCTGGAGCTGACCGAGGATTGGGAGGTGCTGACCGCGAGCTCCGGCGCGCGCGGCATCGAGGTGGCGCAGTCGCAGAAGCCGGACGCCGTCCTCCTCGACGTGATGATGCCCGACATGGACGGCCCCGCTACCTTCGCCGCCCTCCAGCACAATCACGCGACTGCATCGATCCCGGTAATTTTCCTCACCGCGAAAGTCCAGACCGCCGACCGACGGAGATTCGCGGAGCTCGGCATCCGCGGCGTGATCGCCAAACCGTTCGATCCGCTCACGCTCGGCGAACAGGTGAGGGAGCTCGCGGGCTGGGAGGTGGCGGTGCTGGCGCAATGACCGCCCGCGTTGCCCTCGCCCCGCGAAGGCGGGGAGAGGGTGGCCGAAGGCCGGGTGAGGGGCCTGACGCTCGTGCTCGCCGCTTCGACACCCAGCTCTTTCGTGATCCACGGCGCGAGCGCCGGCGAGAGCTGGGCGTCAACCCAGATGATCACGCGAAGCGAATCGCAGGCAGGCCTGGATATCGTCCGCCTCGACGTCCGGCATTTCTTCGAGGATCTCGGCCGCGGAAAGGCCGGACGCAAGAAGATCCAGCACATCACTGACGCGAATTCGCATCCCGCGGATGCACGGACGGCCGCCGCACTGCTCCGGATCGACGGTGATCCTTTCGGAAATCTCGGTCATTGCGACGAGTATACGGCTCGGCTGCGCCCCCCCTACGCCGCGTCCGGCGAGAACAGCTCCCGGATCCTCGTCGCCACCGCCGACTCCGGCACCGTCGCGGCGATCTCGAATGCGATCGTGCGCAGCTGGATCTGATCGGCAGGCGACTCTTCGCGGAAGCGGCGGCGGAGAGTGATCGTCGCAAGGTTGAACTTTGCCGGCGAGAGGCGGGCGAGATCGGGCAGCTCCTCGAGCAGCCGGGACAGCGGCCGGTCGCTCAGCGTCTCGGCGAACTGCTTCATTTCCCAGAACGTCAGCGCCGTGCGGCCGCGGCGAATCAGCGTCGAATCAGATTCTCTGAGCATCGGAGTCCTCACGACATTGCAATGATGTTGCCGATAGAAAGCTGCCTCATCGCACCGGGAGTTGATGACGGGGAACTTGTGGTCTGGATTGAGACGTTTCGCGCCGATCGTCACCCTCCGCCCGGTATCTCCTGACGCAATTGCGGCCCTCGCTCTTCGCCAGGTAGAGCGCGCGATCGGCCGCTTCGACCAGCTGCACCGCCGTCTCGATGTGCGGCGACGGCAACGCTGCGATGCCGATGCTGACCGTCATGCGCGACGGCCCGTTCGCCATGTCGAGCGGATTGCTGGCGATCGAAACGCGCAGCCGTTCGGCGAGCATGAACGCTTCTTCCTGCGTCGTCTCCGGCAGGATGACCGCAAACTCTTCGCCGCCGTAACGCGCGAGCACGTCGGACGAGCGGATGCCCTGCGCGATCAGGTTCGAGATCTCGTAGAGGACCTGGTCGCCGATGCGATGACCGAATGTGTCGTTGACCTTCTTGAAGTTGTCGAGGTCGAGCATCAGCAGCGCCAGCGCGCGCTCGTGCCGCGTGGCGAGATCGAAGTGGCGGCGGATCTCGGTGTCGAAGAAGCGGTAGTTGTAGACCTGCGTCAGTCCGTCGATGACGGAGAGCTGCTCGAGGATGAAGAGCCGTGCGAGCAGCGACTTCTGGCTGGCGACGGTGCGCCGCACGGCGCGCAATCGCGCGGCGAGCTCGCTCGCATCGATCGGTTTGCCGAGGTACTCGTCGGCGCCCGCTTCGAAACCGCGCATCTTTTCGTCGTGCGATTGCACGCCGCTGAGGATGATGACGTAGCGATGCGATTCCGCGCCGCCGGTTGCGATGCGACAGAGATCGAGGCCGTCGCCGTCCGGCAGCAACCGGTCGATGACCGCGACATCCCATGGATACTCCCGCAGAATCCGCACCCCCTCGGCAACCGATCCCGCTTCGAGCACCACCCCGCCCGCCCGGCGCCCGATGACCGCGAGCAATTCGCGAACGGCCGGATCGTCATCGATGACCGCGATGACGAAGGGCTCACCTTTGGACATGGGGCGGATTTCATGCAATCGGTACGCCGCGGTTACGTCGCATCAGCCACGGCTGTTCGACGCGTTATTAGGCGCTGCGCGCGGTCATCACCAGACCTGGCAAACCATCGAGCGGCTGAGCCCCGGTCGCCTTCCGATCACCCGTTCTGTTTTCGAGATCACACGCGGTCTATTTCGGATCACACGCTCTGTATTCGAAATGACCGGCGCTGATCCGCGGATCACGCTTGGTGTATTTCAGATCACGCGCGGTCTATTGCGGATCACGCGCTCTCTATTGCGGATCACGACGCGTCATTTGAAGATCACGCTCGCTGAATGCCGAAGCCGTGATCGACGCCTAACCTGCCTCGCTGCGAGCCGAAAGTTGCAAATTTCTGTCACCGCCTTGCCGACGGAGAGGGAAATTTCTTCTCCGCGCTACTCTCCTCTTCAGAGACTGCCTTCCGATCTTTCTCGGGGAGTTGAGAGTGATGAAACGAGCAAAAGCGTCCGTGACGGCGGTCAACCTGCATCGGGCGATGCTTCGTCATTACGAGCGGCTAATTCTGCGAGTTTGTGGCGCTGCTCGCCATCTGCAGGATTTCCGGTCGACAAGAAACTCAATCAAACAATCGTGAGGCGAAGATGTCCCGTTACGGACCTCTGTGGTTAGTCGTATGTTCTCTGCTTCTCATGGCCGGTCCGGAAGCGTTCGCAGTCACCTGCACCGGCGCCGTCTCCGCATCGTTCGATGCCTCGGCGAACGTACTCACCGTCACGGCTACGCCCGGAGTTCGGTCGGAATGCAGCAACGCTGGTGTTGTGGTATCCGTCGAGGGTACGTGGGGGCAGAGCGCCACTTGTCCGACAGGCGATCCTTGCACGCTGACCCTGACATGGGACACGTCATGCCTCGCTCCGGGGCCTCACGGCATATCGGCATACTTCATCTGTGACTACAAATTGATGCAGTTCTATTGCTATACCGGGACTCCCACCACTGTAACGACCTCCTACACGCAACCGGAGTACGTGCAGAGCGTCGGCGCATCAGTCGAGCAGCTGTCTCCCACGAGCGTTCGTGTTCACATGCCATATACGTTTGCGAATACGACCGGCGACCGCGGTCTGAAACTCGAGCACTATCTGCCGAACGGGCAGCCTGACACCGTGTGGTGGTCCAGTGGAGCACCTGCCCCTACAGGCGAATGGACGAAGGATTTCGACATCTCGTGCTGGCTGCCGGGATCCCACCGCTTCGTCGTCACCGCAACTGCATGTAGCCAATGGTCGCGAACCGCAGAAACCGCTACGACTGCGGGATCGGAGACCCCTTCAATCGCCGCGACGGTCGTGACGACCGGGCCAAACGCTGCGCGTGTAGACATGCCTTTCAATTTCCCGGTGACAGTCAACAACCGCGCGCTCGCTCTCTATCACACGAAACCGGATGGTTCGACGGACGGTGTGTACTGGATCGGGCCATCCAACCTGCAATCGGGCAGCTGGTCGCAGACATTCGATACGACGTGCTGGCCCACCGGGACGCATACGTTCCTCGCGACAGCGACTTCCTGCAATCGCACCACGAATTCGGCGACCGCGACTCTGGAGATCGTGCGCAAGCCCCATGTCGATGTCTCGATCGTAAAGGACAGCTCGACCAGGACCGCGAAAATCAGTTACCAGTTTCCGGACAATGATCCCGCAGGACGCTCCCTCAACGTCGAGTTCCTGCCGGTGTTTCCCGGGACTGGAGTCACGCAGGTGATTCCGCCGATGCAGCCGGTTCCCGACTCCTCCGGCACGATTTCGGTTGACGTTTCCTCGTTCGGAATCGCCGGCATCCTGCGGGCTCGCGCCTCGAATTCGTGCGGCGAAACCGATGTCAAAGACACCTTCATCGATTGCGATTGCCACGCGAATGAGGGCGACAAGACGGTTGGCCAGCCCGTGCGTCTCTGGGATGGCTCCATGACGTACACCGAACGTGATCCCCTGCCGTCGGAAGGCTTCACGCTGTTCACTCGAAACTACGATACGAACAGCCTGACAGACGGATTGTTCGGCATTGGATGGCGATCCGCATTCGACGCCGGCCTCGCGCATTTCATGGACGGTCCTCTCGATACCGTCACCATTCAGATGGAAGGCGAACGAAAGGCGGCCTTCGTGAGCTCCGGCGGAGTCTGGACGCAAACCTGGCCGTCGGGCCTCTCTCCTGCCACCCTGACGCGAGGGAGCGACGGATCGTGGTTCTATCGCGACAGCGGCTCATCACTCATCAGAATCTTCCGCCCGGACGGGCGCTTCGGCGGGTTCGAGGATCTCGCGTCGCCGACTACGGTGCTGATCGATTACAGCACTTCCGGACCGCCGCAACGCGTCTACAGCGCGGATGGCACATGGTCGTGCACCATCACGGTTACGGGAAATCACATCACGGCAATTGCCGTCGACGGCCGCCCCGACCTGGTCTGGCAGTACGGCTATGCGGGCTCCTTACTCCAATCCGTGACCTTGAGCGGCAGTTCGTCCACATGGCGCATGTACGAGTACACGGGCGGGCGGCTCTCTGCGATTCACGACGCCGCCGGTAGTCTGATCGAAAGCCATGCCTACGACGCCAAAGGCCGCGCGACGAGTTCGATCGGTGCCGGAGGTCCGGATATCACCAATATCGAATACGACATTGCGGGCTCGCTTCCGGACAGCACGATCACGCGCGTGACGTACGCGACCGGCGAGCAGACGACGTTCGAACAGCGATTCATCAGCGGACGCCAGCAGACATTCGCGGTGAATGGCGGATGCGGCAGTTGCGGCAGCCGGAACTCGACGTACGCCGTAGACGAGCTGACCGGTCATGTCCTCCGCAAACAGGACGCCCGCGGCTACATCACGTCATTCACATACGACGGCCGGAGCCGGCTGATACAGGAGCGTCACAATGACCGGCCCGCGGCATGCGATCCGGAGCAGGACGCGAGCCACTGCCGCATGACCGCCGCGGGCCTGCTCGCGGCATCGCTGCAATCAACAGCAGCGTCGACGTACGTCAATTACACCTATGGCGATTCGCAATGGCCGGATAAAACGACCGAGGTCAGAAAGGCGGGCGCGATCAGCGGTACTCTGATCGACTACACGTCCTATGACCAGGGGACCGGCATGCCGTTGATCAGAACAACATCCGGCTGGCCTGATGCGGCCAATTCCGTGGACCGTACAACGACGGTCGCGTTGTACGACGGAATCGCTGCCGCGGCATTCAATCCGGGTAGAAACTTCTCTGCCTCGTGGCTCACGCTTCCACAACCAGGCCGAAAAAGACGCTCCGTCGACGGACCACAGGCGACGCTCGCGGATATCACTGCCTTCGTGTACTACCCGGTCGACAACAGCGTGCCTGCGACATATCGGGGCCGCCTGGCCGCGATCAAGAACGCCGCGGGGCACATCACCACATTCGAGAACTACGACGTGTTTGGTAACGCAGGGCGGATCGTCGATCCGAACGGCGTTGCCACCGAAACGACGTACGACGCCCTCGGGCGGGCGCTGACGACGACCGTAAAGGGTGTTCCGGGTTGCGACGCCTCCGCCGATCCGCTTTGTGCGGCGGACCTCACGGCCTCGCGGACCTATTCGCCGGCAACCGGTCCGCTGGCGTCGCAGACGGACGCAAACGGAAATGCCGTCACTTACGAATACGACATGCGCGGCCGTACGGCCGCGTTGTCTCGCGGATCGTCTCCGTCGTCATTGAAAGAGCGGATGGAATACAGCTACGACCCGGCGAGCGGCAAGAAGAGCCTGGAGCGATATCTCGCGATGGAAAACGGCTCATGGGTGGAGAAGCGTCGCGAGTCGTTCTCTTACGACACGCTCGCCCAATTGACCGCATCAACCCACGCCGACAACAGCAGCATCGCATACACCTACGATGATGCCGGCAATCTGACATCTGTTCGCGACGAGAATCACGCCGCCGCGAACACGCACTACTCCTATGACGCGGCCGGACGTCTCGCGTCTGTCCAGCAGACGCTCGGTGGCAGCACTGTCACGACGGCATACGCCTACAACGCCGCCGGAAATCTGACGAATGTGACCGATCCAAATGGCAACATCACGAGCTACGGCTATAACGATTTCGGCGAGATGATCTCCCAGGCAAGTCCCGTCACGGGGACGGCGATGTTTTCTTACGGAAAGTCGGGCGAGCTGCTGTCGTCGACAGATGCAAACGGCGCAACGACCGCACGTACATACGATGAATTGAATCGAATGCGCAGCAGCGTGTCCTCCCGCAGCGGCCAGGCCGGTGAGACGGTCTCCTGGACTTATGACGGTGGCACCTTCGGGCTCGGGCGTCTCGGACGGATGAGCGATCCGGCCGGCACGACGGACTACACCTACGATCGCCGCGGATCGCTGCTTTCAGAATCGCGAACCGCAGGCTCGGTCCTTCTGACGACGTCGTTCAAGTACGACGCTAACGGCAATCGCACGGCGATTACGTATCCGTCCGGAGGTACGCCGGTCATCTATACGTACGACTACGCTGGCCGCGTGACCTCGCTTTCGAGCGGTGGCGTGACGTACTTCTCCGGCGCAACCTATCTTCCCTTCGGACCGGAGACTTCGGTTACGTTCCTGAATGGAACGACTCAGACTCACGCTTACGACTCGCGTTATCGTATTCAGCGAAACACGTTGACCGGCCCCTCCGGTCCGATCGCGGACTATACTTATACGGAGGACGCAGCCGGCAACATTGCGTCGATCCACGACATGGTCGATCCGGGCTACAACCGCGACTTCGCGTATGACGATTTGAACCGGCTCACGACCGCGAACACCGGCGCCGCGCTCTGGGGTTCAGGCAGTTACCGCTACGATGCCATGGGTAATATGCTCGGCCGCGAGATCGGCGGTACGGTGGAAGTCGATCCGACTGATCCGCTGATCCGGCGCGGTGCTCTCACCGCGCGCCCTGATGCCCTGCCTGCTCCGGGCTCCGTCCACGAGACATACGCGTACGCGGGCACCACCTCGCAACTCAGCACGATGACGAGCGGCGGTATCGATCATCCGATCACATACGACGCTGCAGGCAACGAGCTCCGCTATTACGACCCGCGCACGTACTCTCCGCGCAACCTGATGTCGTCGATCACCGAGCCTTCCGAGGACAATCGCTCGCACACCATCAGCTACGGATACGACGGCCGAGGCGTGCGTGTCATTCGCTGGGAAGGCATGACCAATGACCCTGTACCGTTCGCCACTCGCCATTACGTCTACACGCCCGAGCTGCAGTTGCTGGCGGTGACGGTTGACGACAATCCAAATGTGTGGGGCAAAACGGCGATCGCGAACGTCGTCCCCGCAATGAAGCACCAATACGCATGGTTCAACGGCCGGCCGGTGCTCGACTTCGTCAACGGAATCACGCTGCTCTACACCTTCGACGATCACCTCGGCACACCCATCCTGCAAACGGACGCAACAGGCTCAGTCGCCTGGCGCGCGGAGTACGAACCGTATGGCGACGTCTGGACGATGCGCACCGGCGCTGCCGGCGATCAGCTGCTTCGCTTCCCGGGACAGGAGTACGTTGGCAAGTGGGAAGGGACGGAGGAGCGATACAACATTTTTAGGTGGTTCAGGGCGGGGTGGGGGCGGTATACGCAGGCGGATCCGATTAGTTTTCTTGATAATGCTGCAGTGCCCGTCGCGAGGCGAAGCGCCGGGGAGGTGCTTGAGCTATTCAGATACGCCCGGAGCAACCCGCTGAATGTTACGGATCCCCTCGGTCTCTGGGGTATTGGCCGTATGGCGCCTCCTGATGAGAGTACGATTGTTTGTGACGGAAAGGGCGGAATCACCGAACACGTTGCACCCGAATTTGGACCCAAGATGCGCTGCATCGGCGGGTGCACACTTGCTCACGAACACAGCCATGCCGAGGATGCGCGAGCCGCGGTTCCGAACATCTGCCAGGGGCAGCCTTACGGTCGCGTCGTTGGCTTCACGACTGTTCAAGAGCAGAAGGAGAGCGAAACTCGCGCTTACCGCGTCAGCCTTGAATGTTTGGATGCCCGTCTGAAAGCCGGTGAC
>DATEZA010000333.1:0-10865 GCA_035255945.1 Thermoanaerobaculia bacterium | reverse complement strand
GCTCGCAAAAAGAACGAGCAGCAGCGCAATCGCGCGTGAGACGAGTTTGGTCATGAGTAATTCCTCAGTTGTGATGTGAACGGACCTTCGCGTAATTTACCATTGTTTTGGCAACGAAGCGTCATCGGGAGGCGCGAACATGCGTGACAATGCGCACCGCACAATTCGCGCAATTTGGCCCACGCTGATCGCCGGAGATTCACGCCATGAGCACAACTGACAAACCGAGCCGTCCCGAAGACGAATACTTCGCGCGCCAGCATCTCGAATTGCGTAAGAAATGGGCGCGCGAGCGCGCTGAAACGATGCAGGACGACGAGAAGTCGAAGCTTAAAGACCTGCACTTCATGAAGTGTCCGAAATGCGGGATGGATCTGCACACCATCGAGTTGCACGGCGTCAGCGTCGATCAGTGTGCGACCTGTATGGGGACATGGCTCGATCGCGGCGAGGTCGAGCAACTGCTGCATCCTGACCGGAGCGGCCTTTTCGAGCGCGTGATGTCCGTCTTCCGCTGATGCTCATTGTCCCCGTTGCGCAATGCACGCCGCGCGAGCTCGATGAGTTGCTCGCGACGCGCGAGCTCAATGAGCTGCTTGCGACGCGCGAGCTCGTCGTCGCCATCGGCGAGGGAGAGCTGCGCGGATCGTCTGCAGCGGCGGCGATGTTCGCCGGCTGGTGCGTGCTCGATCCGGACGCGCGGATCGTGCTCGACACGCCTGCCGCATGGGCCGGCGCCGCATGGCGCATCGGTGAACGCGCGTACGCATTGTGGCTCCGCGGCGTGACCGAATTCGACGCGGCCACTGCGCTGAAAGAAGGACTCTGCGACGCGATCGGTTCGCACTTCGACATCGGCACGCGCAGCGAGCTCGCGCTCGATTCCGCAGCCGCGCTCATCCAGCGCCGCGGCGGCGATGCGCTCGAGCGCGCGGAATTTGCACGACTGTTCGCCGCAGGCGAGCCGCAGAAAGGGCTGAGTGCGTTTCTGGAGAAGCGGACGCCGCGTTTTTAGCTGCTAAGATCCGCTCATGAGCCGAAACGATCTCGATTTCAAAACTCGCGTCGCGCCGCTGCCGCCGCAGGTGCCCGCCGCGCGCGACGAACAGCTCAACCTCTTCTCCTCCGACGCAATGAAGCAGGTGCGTCCCGAAGATGAGAAGTGGCGCGCGCGCAGCGCGAAGGCCGCGCCGTGGAAGAAGGACTTCACCACCGTCAGCGGGATGGAAACCAATCCGCTGGCGACGCCGCTCTCTATCGCCGATCAGGACTTTCACGAGATCGCCTATCCGGGCGAGTTCCCGTACACGCGCGGCATCCATCCGACCGGTTATCGCGGCCGCTTGTGGACCATGCGTCAGTTCGCCGGATTCGGCACGGCGAAGCAGACGAACGAGCGCTTCAAATACCTCCTCGCGCACGGCCAGACCGGACTCTCCACCGCGTTCCATCTGCCGACGCTCTACGGCTACGACTCCGATCATCACTACAGCGCGGGCGAAGTCGGCAAGTGCGGCGTCGCCGTCGACACGCTGGCCGATATGGAAACCTTGTTTGAAGGGATTGATCTCGAGGACGTCACGGTCTCGATGACGATCAATTCGACGTCGCCGATTCTTCTGGCGATGTATCTCGCCGTCGCGGACAAGCAGGGCGCCGACCGCAAGAAGATCGGCGGCACACTGCAGAACGACATCCTCAAGGAGTACATCGCGCAGAAGGAGTACATCTTCCCGCCGCGTCCCTCGATGCGGCTGATCACCGACATCTTCAAGTTCTGCGCGGAGAACGTGCCGAAATACAACACGATCTCCATCAGCGGCTATCACATCCGCGAAGCGGGATCGACGGCGCTGCAGGAGCTCGCATTCACCCTGCGCGACGGCATGGAGTACGTCGAGTACGGCGTCCGCGCCGGGCTCGATATCGACGAATTCGCGCCGCGTCTCTCGTTCTTCTTCAACTCGCACAACGACCTGTTCGAGGAAGTGGCGAAGTTCCGCGCCGCGCGCCGCGTCTGGGCGAAAGTGATGCGCGACCGCTACGGCGCGAAAGATCCGCGCTCGTGGATGCTCCGCTTCCACACCCAGACCGCCGGCTGCTCGCTCACCGCGCAGCAGCCCTACAACAACATCGTTCGCGTTGCCATCCAGGGGCTCGCCGCAGTCCTCGGCGGCACGCAGTCGCTGCACACGAACTCGCTCGATGAGACGCTCGCGCTGCCGACCGAACAGGCGGCGCGCATCGCGCTGCGCACGCAGCAGATCATCGCGCACGAGTCGGGCGTCACGAACACCGTCGATCCGCTCGGCGGCTCGTACTACGTCGAAGAGCTGACGAACCGGATGGAGCAGGGGTGCTTCGACTACATCGAGCGCATCGACCAGTTCGGCGGCATGATCGAAGCGATCGAGGCGGGCTTCCCGCAGCGCGAGATCTGGGATGCGTCGTATCAGTTCCAGCGCTCGGTCGACAGCGCGGAGAAGCTGGTCATCGGCGTCAATTCGTTCCAGATGGAGCAGGAAGATCCGTACGACATCCTCTACATCGACGAGTCGGTAACCGGCGAGCAGCTCGCGAATCTGAATCGCGTGCGGCAGACGCGCGACGCACGCGCGGTCGAGCAGACGTTGCAGGCGCTGCGGAACGCCGCGTCCGATCCGAACGCGAACACGATGCCGCCGCTGATCGAAGCGGTGAAGGCATACGCGACGGTGGGCGAGATCAGCGACACGCTGCGCGACGTGTTCGGGACGTATCAGGAACCGGCGCTGTTCTAGCGGCTACGGCTGTAATCGCGCCACGAGCGTCTGCAGCTCCGCCGCACTGAACGCCGGGCGCGAGCAGCGATTCGCGCTGCAGAGGAACGCAGCCGGCTTCTTCAACTCCGGATACTCGACCTTCGCTCCCGGCAGCGGTCCCTCGGCGCGATCGAACCATTCGAGCTGCTTGAACGGCGTCGCGATTTTCGCGGCGGCCTGGAACAGCGATTGTGCGGCGGCGTCCTTCTTCGCGCCGACCACCGTCACATGCAGCGGCTCATTGCGCAGCTCGTAATCCGCGAGCAGCACGCCGCCGGCCGGCCAGTCCTTTGCCACGAGCTCCGCGGAGAGATAGCGCATCGCATTCTTCGCCATGGCCTGATGCTTCGGATCACCCGTGTAGTGAAACAGCAGATTCGCGAAGCGGGCGACGGCAATGTTTTCGTCGCGCTGGTATTTCGGCGGCATCATCGCCAGCGGTTTCGCAGTGACATAGCCGGGATTGCCGCGGAGCGTTTTATCAATGAATGCAGCGGCCTCTCGTGCGCGGGCCAGCCAGAGACGCTCGCCGGTCGCGGCATAGAGAGCGAGCTCGGCGCGCGCGATGGCGATCGTGTCGCCGAGGTATGGGGTGGTGGATTGTGCGCCGTGGGTGAAGCCGCCGTCGATGCGGCGGCGGTGCGCGTAAATCCATTTGATTGCTGCACGCGCTTCATCGAGTGGAGCGCGATCGCCGGTTGCCATTGCGAGTTGGATCAACGCCTCGGCGGCCCAGCCGTTTTCGCGCGCATAGATGTGCTTGTCGACATGCGGAATCCCTTTCGCGCGGCGTTGTGCATCGGACAACGCAAAGTATTCGGCCGCATGCTCGCCGTCGACCAGATCCGCGTCCTGACTCGTGTAATACGCCCCCTCGGGACTGCGCAGAAATGCGTTCAGGTATTTACGGATCGCCTGCGCTGTGGCGAGATCTTTCGCATCGCCCCACAATGCATACGCCTGCGCCGCGACACGCAGATTGCCGGCCTGCATCTCCATGATCTTTTCGAAATGCGGCTCGTTCCAGACGCCGCCGGTCGAATACTGATAAACGCCACCCCACGCGGGATCGAGCAGATTGCGCTCGTTATCGAGCGTCTGCCGCGCCATGCGCTTGTTGTCCGCGTCATTGCGCGCCAGCGCGTATTCGACGCTGCCCGCATCGAGGTATTTGTGCGTGAAGCCCCAGCCGCCGTATTTCGCGTCGTATTTGTCGCGATGCAATTGCTCGAGCTGCTTGCGCAGTGCATCCGATAAGAGCGACTCATTGCCGAATTGAATCTTCGGCTCGGGAATGACGGAAGGTCCGGGCGACGGATCATCGATGATCGCCTTCAGCATCGACGCCATTTCATCCGGCGGGATGTAGCCGCGGCGCTTGACGATCTCCGATCCGTCCGCGGCGAACACGATCGTCGCCGGCCAGCCGTAATCCTCGTAGCGATTGGCGAGATCGGGACGCGAATCCTGATCGACCTTGACCGCGATGTAGCGCTGGTTCATCAGCGCGATGACCTTTGGATCGGCGTACGTCTGCTCGTCCATGACGTGACACCAGTGACACCAGACGGCCTGCAGGTCGAGGAGTACGAATTTGTGGTCGCGTTTGGCCTGCGCGAAGACGGAGTCGTTCCAACCCGTCCATGAGATCGATAGCGCGATCAGGAAAGTCAGCATGGTTCACGTACGTGCGGAAATGCCGGATGGATCAGTGAAAACCTGAAACCTGAAACCTGAAACCTGAAAAATGCCCGCCGAGATGCACGATCGTGCGTCTCGGCCTCGATTCGATCAGGGACCTCATGGGGAGCGCGGGCGTCCTCGCCCGCAGCCGCTGAGCGTCTCGCGCGGCGGCTCTTTTCGCGACCGGGCGAGACGCCCGATCGCTGCGGCCGGGACGGCCGCGCTCCATTCGCTCCGCTGAAAACCTGAAAACCTGAAACCTGAAACCTGAAACCTGAAAGCTCCGCCAGAACGGACGATCGTGCGTCTCGGCCTCGATTCGATCAGGGACCTCATGGGGAGCGCGGGCGTCCTCGCCCGCAGCCGCTGAGCGTCTCGCTCGGCGGCTCTTTTCGCGACCGGGCGAGACGCCCGATCGCTGCGGCCGGGACGGCCGCGCTCCATTCGCTCCGCGACTTCATGGGGAGCGCGGGCATCTTTCAGGTTTCAGGTTTCAGGTTTTTTCTAGTAGTCGATCCGGAAGTCGTACTTGAACGCCTTCCTCTGTCCCTTTTGCACGATGGGGTAGAACTTCGCGGCCATCAGCGCGGCGATGTTGCGCTGCAACAGTCCGTTATCTTTTGTCTCATTACTGATGACGTCGACATGCGTGACTTCGCCCTCGGTGTTCACGTCTGCTTCGAGATAGATCACGCCATGCGCCGACGGCGCGCTGACCGGCGAGGGCGCCACGCGGAACTTCGGCTTCGGATTCGCTTCTTCGCTCTTCGCCGCCTCGGCCGTCGTGAGGTCGGCCGTGTGCACCCAGCCGCTGCCGTCGACCGTGCGCACCTCGGACCAGTCGCCGTTTTTCGCAAGCACCGACACGCTCTCGCCGCTGAGGTATTTCGTCAGCACTTTCGATTTGTCGTCCGGCTTCGCATAGACCGGAAGCTCGGACACGCCGGAGTACATGATGGCGATCGGCTCGCGCGTGTCGGTGGTGACGGTGGTGACTTGTTCCTGCCGGCAAGCCGCGAGGAAGAGAAGGCCGATGAACAAACGTCGCATAGTGCAACCCTATCCGAACACGTCGCGCCGCGTGAAGAGCGTGAACGCCACGACGATCGCACCGGCGGCCCACGCCGCGAGTAACAGCAGGCAGAACGTCATGGTCATGCCGTCGTACGGCGGCGGCTCGCCGGTGTAGTAGTCGGCGAGCGGGAGCGCGGAGATGAAGAGGTATTTGCCCGCGGTCCAGTCGGGACTGATGCGTGTCAGGATCGTGCCGCCGATCAGCGCCGCGAGCATGGTTCCGATCGAAGCCGCGCTCGATTTGAAGAGCACGGACAGCATCAGCGCGATCGATGCGACCGCGAGCAGCGCGTACCACTCCAATCCGTACGCGATCAGCGCGTCGCGCCAGAGCGGAAGCTGGCGCACGGTGTCGAGCCGCACCGCGTTCTTCGCGAGCTGGAAGCCGTTGAATGTCGGCTCGCCCCAGCCGTGAACCGGAAGAACGGCGGAGGACACGACGAGCGAGATCAACGCGCCGCAGACGAGCGTCAATGTGGCGAACATCCACAACGTGGTGAGCTTCGCGGCGAGGATCTTCCATCGTCGCACCGGTCGCGTGAGCAGCAGTTTGTCCGTGCCCTCTGCGTTTTCCGCGGAGACGATGTCGCTGCCGAGGACCGAGACGAGGAGCGGCAACAGCAGAAAGCCGGCGACATTCGCGAAGGTGCGGACGAATCGCGGGACGTTCGGCTTTTCGGGATCGATGTCGTGATCGAGATAGAACTGCAGGCGTCCGATCTCCGCGCGCACCGAGCGCGCCCACGACGGATTCATGCGGCCGCGGCGCAGCGCGTTCTCCGCGCGCGCGACGCGCTCCTGCAGATCGGCGCGCCAGTTGCGCCGCGCCGCATCGTGCAGGATGCGGTACTGCGAATACGCGACGAGCAGCAGGATCGCGGTGAGGATGCCGATGACGATGGCGAATCGCCGCCGGCGCAGCAGCTTGAGTGTTTCGTTCTGAATCAGTGCGAGCATCAACCCACCGTCTCCCCACCGGTTGCTTCGAGGAACATCTCCTCGAGCGTCTGCTTGTTCGGCGCCACGCGATACACCTCGATGCCCGCCTCGGCGAGCGCCGCGACGATCGGCGGCGCGGCCGACTCGTCGATCGGGACGAGCAACCGATCGTGATCGATCGTCGCGTTCTGCACGAGCTCCGCGGCGCGCTGCACGTCGTTGACGCGGAACTCCATCGCGCGCTGACTCGAGATCAGGTCGCGCACCGAGCCTTCGCGCAGGATGCGGCCCTTGTGAATGATCGCGACGCGATCGCACGTCAGCTCGATCTCCGCGAGCAAATGACTCGACACGAACACGCTCATCGACTGCTCGCGCGCGAGGCTGCGCAGCAGTTCGCGGATCTCGCGGATGCCGGCGGGATCGAGTCCGTTCGCGGGCTCGTCGAGGATCAGCAGCTTCGGATGTCCGAGGAGCGCTTGCGCGATGCCGAGGCGCTGGCGCATGCCCAATGAGTACGTGCCGACGCGTTGATCGAGGCGATGCGCGAGGTTCACGAGTGATGCGACGCGCTCGATCTCTGCGCTGCCGGCGCCGAGCATCCGCGCGAAGTGGGCGAGGTTCTCGCGGCCGCTCATGAAGCGATAGAGGTCGGGCGTTTCGACGATGCAGCCGATGCAGCGCATCGCGGTCTCGAATTCGCGGCGCAGATCGTGGCCGCAGATGAGCACACGTCCCGCCGTCGGTTTGATCAGGCCGACGAGCATGCGGATCGTGGTCGTCTTGCCCGCGCCGTTGGGGCCGAGAAAGCCGAAGACTTCGCCCTTCTCGATGGCGAAGGAGACATCGTCGACGATCGTGCGGTCGCCGATGATTTTCGTGAGGTGTTGCGCTTCGAGCGTGATCACCGCCGTTATCCTAGCGAAGTGCGCAAGGCACTCTACTGGTATCTGCCGGGCTTAGCCGCATTGATCGCCGCGTCGATCTTCGGCTACGGCCTTGTCTCCTGGCTGCGCGGCGACACCGGCACGGTCGTCGATCTCGCGCCGCGCACCATCCAATCGACAGCCACGAAATCGAAAATCGTGCCGCTGATCCTCGGTGATTCGCTCGCGCGCGGAACGGGCGACGAAACGGGACTCGGCATCGGCGGCCGTCTCGTCGACGAATTGAAGAAGCGCAATCTGCCGGTGCAGCGCGCGACGAATCTCGCGGTCGACGGCGCGCGCACGCCCGATCTGCTGCAGCGGGTGCAGAGCCATAACGTGCTCGAGGTCGCGGCGCAGTCGAACGCGATCGTGATCTCGATCGGCGGCAACGACCTGTGGGGCGGCACCGACTGGCGCAACGCGCCGCCGAAGGATCCGGATGCGGTGATGGCGCGCGTGCTCGATCACATCGAGTCGATCGTGAAGCAGTTGCGCGGCGCGAATCCGGCGGCGCGCATCTTCATCGTCGGCCTCTACAACCCATTCGTTTCGACGGCGACCGGCGCGCTGCTCACGCCGCTCGTGCTGCACTGGAACGCGCAAATGACGGATCGCTTCAAAGGCGATGCGAATGTGGTGATCGTGCCGACCGCGGACATCTTCGCGTATCACGATCGGCTGTCGACGGATCGCTTTCATCCGTCGGGCGAAGGCTACGCGCTCATCGCGCGGCGGATCGCGGATACGTTTTAGGAGCGCGGGCGTCCTCGCCCGCAGCGGTCGGGCGTCCCGCCCGATCGCGGTTTCGTCGCCGAGCGGGACGCTCGACGACTGCGGGCGGGACGCCCGCGCTCCGAATCGGACGGCGAGGAAGCGAATCATCGGGCGGCGGTTCTGCGGCGCTCGTTCGGCTCCGTCAGCTCCATGCGCCAGACGCCGCGTCCGTGCGTGAACGCGTAGAGCGCGGGACCGCGCTGGCCGCGCGCGCTCCGAGTCGGACGGCGAGACGGCGGATCATCGGGCGGCGGTTCGGCGGCGCTCGTTCGGCTCCGTCAGTTCCATGCGCCAGACGCCGCGGCCGTGCGTGAACGCGTAGAGCGCGGGGCCGCGCTGGCCGCGTGCGATGATCAGCCATTCCGTAATCACCGACGGCAGCGTGTCGTCGTGCGACCAGCTCGCACCGCTGTCGTTCGACACGAACACGCCGAGGTCGGTGCCGGCGTACAACGTCGACGACGGACCGACGGCGATCGAATGCGCGGCGATGTCGGGGATGCCGTTGTCGATCGCGGTCCAGGTCACGCCTGCGTCGATCGAGCGATAGACATGCGGTCCGCCGAACAGCGCGTACGTTGCGTAGACCACATTCGCATTCGCCGGATCGAATGCGATCGACGACAGCCAGCCGTCGCGCGGATGCACGCCTGGCCACGTCACGGCGGCATCGGTCGTCGCGGTCGTGCTGCGATAGATCGAGCCGACCGTCGTGCCGGCGAGGACGAGCGACGAATTGCCGGGCGCGATGGCGATCGAGGTGATCTGGCCGTCGAACGACTTGCTCGCAGTCGTCCAGATGGCCGAGGGCGAATCGCGGCGATAGAGGCGTGTGCCGCCGGTCCAGAGGCGCAGCGTGTTATTCGGATCGAAGAAGAACGGCGTGATGAACAGGAACGAATCGCTCGACGGATTGATGTACGACTGGAAGTGCCCGGTGAATCCGTCCGCGCTGCGCACGATCGCGCCGCCCTGCGATTCGCAGAGCACGACGAACTGGCGATTCGGATCGATCGCCACGTAGCCGCCGTCGCCGCCCCAGATCCTCTGCCAGCTGTCCGAGCCGGCGGCCACCGCGCCCCACACCGTGCCGTTGTCCTGCACGCCGCCGAAGAACTGCGTGCCGTCGTTCGTCACGGCGCCGTGGTAGAACTGCGTCCCTCCGTAATTGTGGTTCAGCGACGTCCACGCGACTGAGGTTGCGCGCTGATCGCACGTGGCTTTCGGGCCGGTGGCGAGCGCGGCGTTCGGATTGTCGCTGCGATAGACGCCGCCGTCATTCGTCACGATCATGCGCTGGTTCGACGCGCCGTCGTAGCGCGGATCGAAGTGAATCGAATGATGATCGGCGTGCGACGACGCCGGATCCCACCAGAACGACGCGAGGCCCCACGTTTTGCCGCCGTCGTCGGAGCGGAAGAGATCGACGCCCGCGGCCCAGACGCGATTCGGATCGAGCGGATCGACGGCGATCGTGTTGCAGTGCCAGCCCATCGGCACCGTGTTGTTCGGGTCGTGGCCGTCGCTGCAGATGTTGTCGGTTGCGCTCGACGGATTCTCGAGGATCAGCGAGCCGACCGACTGGCCGTCGCGCGACTGCTGCAGCGTCCACGTGTTCGGATCGCCGTCGTGATCGGAACGATAGACGCCGAGGAGGAGCTGGCTCGGATTCACGGCAGCGAGCGCGTAGACGACCGACGGGTTCGACGGTGCGATGGCGATCGATGTGCGCGACATGCCGTCAGGGGAGAGCACCGGCGTCCACGCGTCGTCCGATTCGGCGTTCTTCGATCGATACACGGTCGCCTGTTCGAAGACGCCGCACGATGCGAAGAGGTAATCGCCGTCGGTGCCGCCGCGAAGCGCTAGATCGAGGCAGCCGCCTTTGACCGTCGTCGCCAGGACTCGATTCCACGACGCGCCTTCGTCGTTCGAGCGCCAGACGCCGGTGCGCGTCGCGGCGTAGATGCGATGCGGATCGTGCGTGCTGATCGCGAGGTCGTTGACCCAGTGAAAGTCGTCGTTGTTCTTCGTCGACGGGAGCTGCATCCAGGTCGCGGCGGCGTCGTGGGTGACGAAGATGCCGTCGCCGCGGATGGCCATCGCGGTGCCGCGGATGTCTTCGCGGAAGTAGCCTTCGCCGGTGCCGGCGTAGATCGTTTGCGCGTCAGCCATGGCGAGCGAGTTGACGGCGAGATTCGCCATCTCATCGCCGGTCGGGGTCCAGTGCGCGCCGCCGTCGGTCGTTTTGAACACGCCGCCGGAGACGACGCCGGCGTACATCGTGTCGGGCGCGCTCGGATCGATGAGCAGAGGACGCGTGCGTCCGCCGACGTTGCCGGGACCGAGGAAGGTCCACGGCTGTTTGATGACCACGGCCGCGCGCCGCTGCGAGCGCAATTGCTCGCGCGCTTCGGCCCATTTCGCGACCACATCGACATTGCCGCGCTTCGCCGCGAAGTACGCGGCGGCAGCATCCGGCGCGTCTTCCGCTATCCGCTGTCTGCTGTCCGCTGTCCAGTGAGAGCAACCGGTGAGAAGGAGAAGGATGAGCCCGAGGCGTCGCACGGCTTGATTATGATCTGCGCAGACGAGGAGGTTTGTATGCAATTGGCAAAAGATGCATGCGCGTGCGGTCATTTGCTCGAGCAGCACGACGGCGGAC
>DATEZA010000332.1:0-3104 GCA_035255945.1 Thermoanaerobaculia bacterium | reverse complement strand
CAACCGAGCCGCGATTGCGCACCAGCAGCGACAGCAGCTCGAATTCCTTCTTCGCCAGCTTCACTTCCTGTCCGTGGCGATAGACGCGGAACGCCTTTTCGTCGATGCGCAGCTCGCCGTCGTCGTACATCTGCGCTTCTTCCGCGCCGCCGCGCGTGCGGCGCCACACCGCCGCCACGCGCGCCACGAGCTCGCGCACGCTGAACGGCTTCGACAGGTAGTCGTCGGCGCCGAGCTCGAGTCCGGTCACGCGATCGCGCTCCGAGCCGCGCGCGGTGAGCATGAGGATCGGAATTGATTGCGTGCGCGGATCGCGGCGCAATTCGCGGCAGATCGTGAGGCCGTCGAGGTCGGGCAGATTGAGATCGAGGATGACGAAGTCCGCCGTCGCGCGCTGCACGGCGAGCAGGCCGTCCTGGCCGCGGCCGTAATGCGTGACCTTGTAGCCTTCACGCTCGAGATTGAGCTTCACCGTGAAGGCGATGTCGTTGTCGTCCTCGATCAGCGCGATTCGTTTCATTGCAGTGGTGTGTGCTTGATCATCTTTCCCTCGACGAGGTAGACGACCATCTCGCAGATGTTCGTGGCGTTGTCGGCCATGCGCTCGAAGTATTTGCCGATGAACGTGAGGCGGATGGCCGACGCGATGTTGCGCGGATTCTCGAGCATGTACGTCAGCAGCGACCGGAACGAATCCTCCGTCAGCTGATCGACGACATCATCCTGACGAATGACGTTGCGCGCCAGCTCGACATCGCCCCGCACGAACGAGTCGAGTGCTTCGCGCACCATGCGCTGCGCGTGATCCGCGAGGAGCGGCAGCTGCGAGATCGGCTTGAGCGCGGGCTCGCGATTGAGCTCGATGGCGCGCTCGCAGACGTCCTGCGCGAGATCGGCGATGCGCTCCAGCTCGGGATTGATCTTCATGATCGTGGCCACGAAGCGCAGATCGCTCGCCGCCGGCTGCATGACCGCCATCAGCTCGATCGTCTTCTGATCGATGACCAGCTCCATCTGATCGATATCGCGGTCGCGCTCGATCACGTGCTGCGCGAGATCGGTGTCCCGGTCGAGCAGCGCGCGGACGGAGTCGCCCATCTGCTGCTCGACCATCCCGCCCATGCGCAGCAGCAGTTCCTTGATTTCTTCGATGTCGCGATCGAAATGTCTCTGCATCTTTGCTCCTCGGCATCAGCCGAATCTCCCGGTGACGTAATCCTCGGTCATCTTCTCTTTCGGGTTCATGAAAATCGTCTTCGTATCGCTGACTTCCACCAGCTTGCCGAGCATGAAGAACGCGGTCTGATCGGAGACGCGCGCGGCCTGCTGCATGTTGTGCGTGACGATGACGATCGTGTAGTTGCTCTTCAGCTCGTAAATCAGCTCTTCGATTTTCGTCGTGGCGATCGGATCGAGCGCGGACGCCGGCTCGTCCATCAGCAGGATCTCCGGATCGACGGCGAGCGCGCGCGCGATGCAAAGCCGCTGTTGTTGTCCGCCCGACAGCGCGAATGCGGAGCCGTTCAGGCGATCCTTCACTTCATCCCACAACGCAGCGCGCGTGAGCGACTTTTCGACGATCTGCTCGATGTCGCGCTTCGTCTTGCGGCCGTTGATGCGCAGTCCATACGCGACGTTGTCGAAGATCGACTTCGGAAACGGATTCGATTTCTGGAACACCATCCCGACGCGGCGGCGCAACGAGACGACATCGGTCTCCCGGCCATACACGTTCTTGCCGTCGATCAGAATGGTCCCTTCGCCATGCGCCTCGGGGATGATGTCGTTCATCCGATTGATCGAGCGCACGAAGGTTGACTTGCCGCAGCCCGACGGCCCGATCAGCGCGGTGACCTGGTTCTCCGGCACGTCGAGCGTGATGCCGTGCAGCACCTTCGCGCTGCCGTAATAGAAATCGAAATCGCGAACGGTGATTTTGGTCTGACTCACGGGCGGTTCATCCTCTCCAGACGGCGAACGGCGAAGCGGGCGATCATCGACAGCGTGAGGATCATCATCACGAGCAGGAACGCGCCGGCCCACGCCTGACGGTGCCAGTCTTCGTACGGCGAGATCGCGTACGTGAAGACCTGCACGGTGAGCGATGCGATCGGCTGCGCGAGATTCGTCGACCAGAAGCGATTGTTGAATGACGTGAAGAGCAGCGGTGCGGTCTCGCCCGCGATGCGCGCGAGCGCGACGAGAATGCCGGTGAGGATCCCCGGCAGCGCCGCCGGAAGAATGACGGTGAAGATCGCGCGGCTGCGCGATGCGCCGAGTGCGAGCGCGCCTTCGCGCAAGCCCGAAGGCACCAGTCGCAACAACTCCTCGGTCGTGCGGATGACGATCGGCAGCATCAGGATTGCGAGGGCGACACCGCCGGCGATCGCGCTGAAACGCTTCACCGGAAGCACCGCGATGCCATACGCGAAGATGCCGACGACGATGCTCGGCACGCCATTGAGCACGTCCGCCGCGAAGCGCACGATCGAGGTGAACTTCGAGCCCGGATATTCGGCGAGATGGATGCCGCAGACGACACCGACCGGCACCGCGAACAGCGCAGCGAGCCCGATCAGGATCAGCGTGCCGGCGATCGCGTTCCCCATGCCGCCGCCCGCTTCGCCGACCGGCTTCGGCATCTGCGTGAAGAACGCGAGATTGAGCGCGCCGATCCCTTCCCTAATGACATAGAAAAGGATCGCCGCGAGCGGCAGCAGCGCGATGAGCACCGCGAAGCCGCAGAACACTTCAGCAGTGCGCGAGACGATGCGGCGTTGCAGCGAAGTCATGCCGCCGCCTTTCGCATGCGCACCAGCAGGCGCGAAATGAGGTTGACGACGATCGTGATGATGAACAGCAGCAACCCGATCTCGATCAGCGCGTGCAGATACAACTCATCCGCCGCCTCGGTGAACTCATTCGCGATGACCGCGGCCATCGTGTACTGCGGCGCGAAGAGTGAGGTCGTGACCTGCGGGTTGTTGCCGATGACCATCGTCACGGCCATCGTTTCGCCGAGGGCGCGGCCGAAGCCGAGCATGATCGCGCCGATGATTCCGGTGCGGCCGAATCCGATCGCGACCTTGATCGCTTCCCAGCGC
>DATEZA010000331.1:0-30960 GCA_035255945.1 Thermoanaerobaculia bacterium | reverse complement strand
CGCATTCGAAGCGGTCAACGCCCTCGGCGTTCCGCACGACGCGATCGACGGCTGGTCGCGACTCGACGCACACATTCCGATGTTGCCGTGGAGCGAGCCGTTCTACTTCCTCGATTACCCGTTCGTGCTCGCGGTGCCGCTGCTCGTTCGTACGCGTTTAAAGGATTTCGCGTATCGCGGCTGGATCGCCACGATCGCCGTGACGCTGATCTATCTCTGCGTGCCGGTCGTCGTTGCGCCGAAGCCGGTGACCGGCACCGGCGTGTTGCAGACATTGATGATGTGGGAGCGCCGCTTCAATGAGCCGGTCACCGCATTCCCCGCATTTCACGTGATCTGGGCGTTCATCGCCGCGGCCGCGTATCGCAAACGGATTGCGTGGATCGCCGCGATCGCGATTGCGATCAGCTGCCTGACGACCGGCATGCACACGATCGCCGACGTGCTCTTCGCCGCCGTTGTTTCGATCGCGGTGTTGAATCACCGCGCGATCGCACGTTTCATCGTCACGCGCACCGAGCGCCTCGCGAACTCGTGGCGCGAATACGACCTCGGCGTAATCCGCGTGATGACGCACGGCATCTACGCCGCCCTCGGCGCAACGTTCGGCGTGCTGCTCGTCGCGACCTTCACCGGCGGCATGACGCCCGCGGTCGTTTTCGTCGCCGCCGCGACGATTCTCGGTGCCGCGCTCTGGGCGCAATTCATCGAAGGCTCGCCACAACTCCTCCGTCCGTACGGCTACTACGGCGGCCTCCTCGGCGCATGCATCGCCATCGCGTTCACGCCCGATCCGTGGCGCATGCTCGCGGCGTATGCGGTCGCGGCTCCTCTCGTGCAGGCGTTCGGACGACTGCGTTGTCTCGTGCAGGGTTGCTGTCACGGCCGGCGATATGAATTCGGCATCCGCTACACACATCCGCGCTCGCGCGTGACACGCCTTTCCGAGCTCGCGAACCAGCCGCTGCACGCGACGCAGCTCTACTCGATCCTCGGCAGCATCGTGTCGCTCATCGTGCTCGTGCGTTTGTGGATCGCCGGCGCGCCGCTGCAATTCATCGCCGGGACATCGTTCATCCTCGCGGGACTCGTGCGCTTCGTCGAAGAGCACTTCCGCGGCGAGCCGCAGACGAAGATCGTCGCCGGCCTGCGCGTGTATCAATGGCTCGCCATCGCCAGCGTGATCGCGGGCGCGGCGATGATGGCGATCGGCAACACACCCGCGCCTGCGCCGGTCGCGCCGGATCTGCGCGACGTGCTGATCGCCATGTTCACCGGCATCGGGACCTACATCGCGTACGGCGTCGATTTCCCGCGCCTCAACGTGCGCTTCTCGCGGCTCGTGTAACGACCCCGACCCGGCCCTTCGCTTCGCTCAGGGGTAGACTCGCTCAAGTGCAACTTCCATCCGGAACGCGCTTTGGTCCTTATGAAATCGTTGCCCCCGTGGCCGAAGGTGGGATGGGGGAGGTTTACAAAGCGAAGGACACGCGGCTCGATCGCACGGTTGCGCTGAAAGTCCTCCCCGCGCATCTCTCCAATGATCCCGATCTGCGGCGGCGCTTCGAGCGCGAGGCGCGCGCCATCTCCTCGCTCTCGCATCCGAACATCTGCACGCTCTTCGACGTCGGCCAGCACGACGGAGTCGAGTACCTCGTGATGGAGTACCTCGAAGGCCAGACGCTCGCCGATCGCCTCAACTCCGGACCGCTCCCGCTCGAAGACGTCTATCGATATGCGATCGACATCTCCGATGCACTCGATCGCGCGCACCGCTCCGGCATCGTCCATCGCGATCTGAAGCCGGGCAACATCGTGCTGACCAAGACCGGCGCGAAGCTGCTCGATTTCGGACTCGCGAAGTGGACGAGTCAGGACGACGAGAACCTGCTCTTCGCCAACGCCGAAGTCACCACGCGCCGCCAGCCGCTCACCAGCGCCGGCATGCTCCTCGGCACGGTGCCGTACATGGCGCCGGAGCAGCTCGAAGCGAAATCGATCGATGCACGCACCGACATCTTCTCGTTCGGCGCGATCCTCTACGAGATGGCGACCGGCGCACGCGCGTTCACCGCGACGTCGAACGCGGCGCTGATCGCGATGCTGATCCATGACGATCCGCCGCCGCCGTCGACGCTCGCGCCGCAGCTGCCGGCGCGCTTCGATGCGATCGTGCAGACGTGCCTGCGCAAGGATCCGAACGATCGCTTCCAGGCCGCGCACGACATCAGCCTCGCGTTGAAATGGCTCGCCACCGGCACCGCCGATCCGAAGCCGTTGCTCCGTCAGCGGCAATCGCGCGCGACGTGGGCGATCGCCGCCGCGGGACTCTTCGCGCTCATCGCGATCGCATCGCTGCTGCTCGCATTCGGCGGACGCCTGCGCAAGTCCGAAACGAAATCCGCGATCCGCTTCGCCGTCCTTCCTCCGCTCGGCTCCGACTTTCCATCCCTCGGTGAAGGCGGAGGGATGGCGTTGTCGCCGGATGGACATTTCCTGGTGTTCATCGCCATCGGCATGGATGGACGCTCGTTTCTCTGGCTGCGATCGATGGACGCCGAAGAGCCGCGCAAGCTCGAAGGCACCGAGGGGGCGGCGTATCCGTTCTGGTCGCCGGACAGCAGATCGGTGGCATTCTTCGCGGGCGGAAAAATGAAGCGGATGACCGTGCCCGATGGTGCGGCGCAGACGATTTGCGATGCAGCAGGCGGGCGCGGAGGAACGTGGAGCAGCGCGGGCGTGATCCTGTTCGCGCCGGGAAGCAACACGGGACTCTGGCGCGTGAATGCAGGCGGCGGACAGCCGGTCGCGATCACGAATGCCGTCAACGGTTACTCGCAACGCTGGCCGCTGTTTCTGCCGGACGGCGATCATTTCCTCTTCATCCAGCAGAGCCTCAACGGCGGCGATGAAGGTGTTTACGCGAGCTCGCTCGAGGATCCGAAAGTCGCGAAGCGGATCGCCGTCACGCGTGGCTCGATCGCATTCGCGCCGCCGAACGATCTGCTTTACGTCCGCGACGGCGTGCTCGTGCGGCAGCGATTCGATCCGGGCAAATTGCAGCTCGAAGGCGATCCGCAATCGATCGCGGACGGCATGGTGTACTTCGTCGATCGCGCGTACGTGCCGGTGACTGCGTCGGCGAACGGCGTCATCGCGTACCGGCGTCACGCCACGCTGAACATGCGCATCTTGTGGTTCGACCGGCAGGGGAATCGCGTCGGCACGATCGGCGAGCCGGGCGAGTTCGAGGGCGTGTCGCTGTCGCCCGACGGCTCGAAGCTCGCGTTCGGACACTTCGATCCCGAGGAGGGACTGAATCATGTCTGGATCTGCGGAACGGCGGATGGCGTGCCGCGGCGCTTCACGTTTTCGAAGGGGAATCAGTACTCGCCGATCTGGTCGGCGGACGGCACGCGCGTCGTGTACAGCGACGATCATTCCGGCGTCGAGACGCTGTCGACGAAGCTCGCCACCGGCGGCGACGAGCGCGCGCTGACGCCGCGCCCGGAGTCGTCGCATTACGCGCAGAGCTGGTCGCCGGACGGCAAGACGCTGCTGTATCGGAACGAAAGCACGCAAACGGGCCTCGACATCGAGATGCTCCGTGTACGACAAGCTCTCAGCTTGTCGCCCCAACCCTCAGGCCAACCTGAGAGGTTGCCCTACATCACGACGCACGGCGATGAATCGCAGGCCGCGTTCTCGCCGGACGGCCGTTACGTCGCGTATGCGTCGAGCGAGTCGGGACGCGCCGAGGTGTATGTGCAGCCGTTCCCGGCGACGGGGGCGAAGTGGCAGGTGTCGACGATGGGGGGTGAGCAGCCGCGCTGGCGGAGTGATGGAGGCGAGCTCTTCTATCTATCCGCAGACAAGAAATTGATGGCAGTCCCTCTTCACCGAGGTCCGTCCTTCGATGCCGGCACGCCGCAGCCACTCTTCACGACCACGATGTCGACCGGCTACCTCGGCGTCTCGCAGGCATACGACGTGACGCGCGACGGTCAACGTTTCGTGATCGCGGCCACCGACCCGCTGACTCCCGTGAGCCCGATCACCGTCGTCGCCGGCCGCTGACCCTACATTGCACACTCACATGGAGTGCGGCAGCTTGCTGCCGCACTCCTCGCGGCCTCGAGCCGACCACCATCGCGGTCGCTGATTTCAACGGCGACTGCACAGCCGATCAGGCCTTGCCGAGCATCACCATCCGCTTCGGCGACGGTACCGGCGGCTTTCCGACGTCGCACACCATCGCGTCCGCAGCGTCGCCGCTGGCGCTCTTCGGTCCGCCGCCCGCGATGACCATCCTCATCAACAACGGCGCCGTTTGTCGCGTTGGGAAAAGTGACACAAAGAATCAAAGGAGCCCTGGCTCTGGCGTTCCTGGTGTACGACAAGCTCTCAGCTTGTCGCTCCCAATCCGACAACCTGAGAGGTTGTCGTACACCAGGAACGCCAGAGATGTGGGTTGTTGGGCGCCGGCCGAAACCGACAACCCAACAACCCAACAACTAAATCACTGCACGTTCAGCGCGAAATCATCGACGACGAACGAGGTCTGATACAGCGAGTCCTCCGTCCCGACGAGATACACCTGCACGGTTTGTCCTTTGTACGTCAGCACATTGAACGACTTCTGCGTGTAGCCGCTGGCCGCGTTCGCATTCGAGTACGTCGCGAGCGTGGTCAGCACGGTGCCGGACGAATTGCGCAGCTGCACCTTGAGCGTGTCGTATGCGGTCGATCCGGTCTCCGCGGTGTCGATGTGCAGCCAGAAGGTGAGCGTCGCCGAGGTTGCGGTCGACGGGATCGTCACCTGCTGCAGGATCGAGTCGGTGTGCGCGGAGCCGTAGCCGTCGAGCCACGCTTTCCACGATCCGGCGTGCGACGCCTCACCGGCCGAGTTGTCGATCACGCCGCTGCTCGCGGTCCACGACACATTGCCGCTCTCGAATCCGGGATTCGCAAGCAGCTGCTGCTGTTGCGTCGTGTTGTTCACCGTCACCGTCACATTTGATGACGTGCCGACATTGCCCGCCGCGTCGTAAGCCTTCGCCACGAGCGTGTGCGAGCTGTTCGCAAAGGTCGTCGTGTTCCAACTGTATGAATACGGGGACGTGGTGTCGGTCGTGCGGATCGCGCCGTCGACGTAGAACTCGACCTTCGCCACGCCGACGTTGTCGCTCGCGCTGGCGGCGATCGTCACTGTGCCGCTGACGGTCGAGCCGTTCGCCGGCGAGGTGATCGAGACCGTCGGTGCAGTTGCATCACCGCCGCCGCCACCACCGCTGCCGTTCGCGATGTACGAGACACCGTTGGCGATGAGCAGGCCGTTGTCCCACGCCGGGTCGTTGTATCCGAGGTAGGTCGTGTGGCTGCAGCCGTTGGTCGCATCCTCGACGATCGAGGAATCGCCGACCGCTGCAATGCGGCCGGTGCCGTAGGTCGAGGTCGCGTACGTGACGCCGGTCGTCGAGCCCTTGGCCACGCCGGTCTTCCAGATGTGCGCCTTGGCCGAACCGGTGATCGTCATCGTGGTCGAGCCGAAGAGGCCGAGGCCGCGGCCGGAGGACGGGTTGCCGAACGTGCCGGTGAAGACGATGGGCGAGGTAGCGTCGGTCGTGTAGTTGTCGTCCGGATGATTATCGAACCAGCCGAACGACGTATCGGACGAGTTGTCGTTGAACGTGATGCCGAAGACGCTCGGGCTGCCCATCACTTCATTGAAGATTCCGGCCGCGTCCCAGCCGTCGCTGTTGCGATCTGCGCCGGCGTGGTCGGAGATGAGAAACAGGCCACCGCCGTTCTGCACGAAGTTGCGGACCGCCGTGATCTCCGCTGCCGTGTAGCGGATGTTCGGCTCGGTGAGAACGAGGACGTTGTAGTGCGTGAGGTCCTGGGCATTCGACGTGTCGTTGTAGCTGAGGCGTCCGCCCACCGGCAGGCTCTCGACGTGAAAGCCTTTCTTCACCAGGTCGACGCCCATCGCGGAGAGGGCGCCGGACCAGAAGGTCTCGGCAGTCGACGAAGTGATTCCCGCCTGGTCGGGAGTGGGGAGCCGCTGCGCGGTGCCGCAGGAGTCTTCATCGAGAGTCCAGTCGGCGTTGCCGGCGGTCTGCGCGTGCGCGGCGTCGAAGAGGATCGATTTCTGTTGCGCGAAAAGAGTCACCGGGAAGAGGCATACGAGGACCAGGGTCACGAGCGCGAGGGGGCGTTGGGACATTCTTCCTCCGTCTCAAATTTTGTCCGGGGTGATGGAAAAACCTCAGTTCCATCGCAAGAGTGCTGCCGCCTCGCAAGTTATTGAAAACACGTGAAGAGGCGATGACTCGCGGGTCAATTTACGATCCAAACGGGTGAAATCGTGGGTTCGAATTGAACCGATGGGTCAGGCACGGATCAGTGCGGCGAGGCGGCGTCGAATGCGAGCGATGGAGCGCGGCCGTCTCGGCCGCACGGCGCGGGCGTCTCGCCCGCGTCGAATGAGTCGCCGGGCGGGACGCCCGCGCTCCGTCCGCAAGCGTCACCTCGGCGGTGCCGACGGCGATCGCGCGGATGTTGATGCCCTGCGGTCCGGCGATCACGTGCACGGGCTCGATGCTCGTGATGTGACCGCGCAGCGTTGCGCCGGGGGCGAGCTGGCGGGTCATGCCGCGATCGATCTCGGCGCGCGCCTCGTTCAGCTCCTTCGTCACCGTCCAGTGCGCGTTGTCGCGCAGGCGGGCGCGGAGCGTGTCGTGCGAGACGCGGTCGGCGAGCCGCAGGAACGGCGATTTGTGTTTCGGATTGAGCTCGTAATCGACATCGGTGATGGCGAGCGATGTCGTCTCCGGCTCCAACTTCGCGACGCCGTCGAGTGTGACCGGACCGCGGTAGTGCTTCATCGCGATCGTCGCCTCGATCGAGATCCGTCCTTTCTTCTTCGACGGCATGAGCTTCAGCGATTCGATCGTCAGGTCGGCGAATTTCTTTCCGGCGAATTGTTCGTTGAGGAGGCGCGACGCCTCGTCGTACGTCAGCTCGAGATCGAACGGGACGCGAATCCCGCTCGCCACGTTCTCCTCGGCGGTTCGCAGCGGAGGGAGCGGCTTCGCGGCGATCGATGGTTTCTCGCCGACGATCACGCGCGTTCGTGTGCGGAGGACGAAGGTCGATTGCACGTCGAGGCCGGAACCGCGGATGGGACCGAGGGCGATGTCGGTTGGTTCGAGGACGAGCCAGGTGCGGGGGGCGAGAAGGACCGGAGTCTGCAACGTCGTCCACATCTGCTGTGCCTGCGGGCGGAGGCTCGACAGCTTCGGCGTGTTGCCGTCGATCGTCTTCGCCAGCTCTTTCAGTTGCGCGTTCACCAGCGGCGCGAGCTTCCAGTCGCTGATATTGATGTTGAAGAACGTCACGCCGCATTTGTTCGGGAAGTCGACCGGTTGCACGGTCGTCGTCGAGCGCAGGCGCCAGTTCTGGTCCCAGGTGAAATGCGAGTGGAGTGCGATGGTCGCGTCGCGCATCGGCTCGCCGAAACCGCACGAGACGCAGGGCCACATCTTCGAGCCGGCGCGCGCGCAGCCTTCGAGCGCGTAATGGACCGTCGTCGTCGCGTGCAGGCCCGAGCCCACCATATTTAATGTGACCGGCTCGCGCGTCACCTTGTATTTCAGCCCGAAACGATTCTGCGGATCCATCTCGTACGCATCGAGCTTCTGCATCGATTTCGGGATGTTCGCCTCGAGCTGCGGCAGCAGCGGCTTGAGCGATGAGGTAATCGGGATGACGATCGTGGAGATCTCGGGAGGAGGCGGAGGCTGAGAGGGAGTGAGGACCGCAGAAGGCGGTGGCGAGCAGGCGAGGAGCACGAGAAGGGGAACGAGGCGGCGCATATGATTCGCGCATGAAGTTTACAAACCTCGGCAAGACCGGCCTCAAAGTTTCCCGCGTCTGCCTCGGATGCATGACGTACGGATCGTCGAAATGGCGGCCGTGGATCCTCGACGAAGAGGCGGCGCGGCCGTTCTTCAAGCGCGCCATCGAGGCGGGGATTAACTTCTTCGACACCGCCGACATGTACTCACTCGGCGCAAGCGAGGAAGTGACGGGCCGGGCGCTGCGCGAATTCGGCAATCGCGACGAGCTCGTCATCGCGACGAAGGTCTTCTTCCCGATGACGTCAGGTCCGAACATGGGCGGCCTCTCGCGCAAACACATCATGAGTGCGATCGACGCCTCGCTGCGCCGCCTCGGCGTCGATTACGTCGACCTGTATCAGATTCATCGGCTCGATCCCGCGACGCCGATCGAGGAGACGCTCGAGGCGCTGCACGATGTGGTGAAGTCGGGGAAGGCGCGCTACATCGGCGCGTCGAGCATGTACGCGTGGCAGTTCGCGAAGATGCTGAGCACCTCCGAGAAGCACGGCTGGACGCGCTTCGTCAGCATGCAGCCGCACTACAACCTCATCTATCGCGAGGAAGAGCGGGAGATGCTGCCGTTCTGCATCGACCAGGGCATCGGCGTGATTCCGTGGAGTCCGCTGGCGCGCGGATTTCTCGCCGGCAATCGCACGCGCGACAAGCAGGGCGACACGGCGCGCTCGCAATCCGACGAGTACGCACATCAGATGTACTATGCCGATTCGGACTTCACGATCGTCGAGCGGGTGGTCGAGACTGCGAAGCGGCGCAGTGTGGCGCCGGCGCAGATCGCGCTGGCCTGGATTCTCAACCGGCCGGGCGTGACGGCGCCGATCATCGGCGCGTCGAAGATCGAGCAGCTCGAGCAGTCGATCGCGGCGGTGGAGTTGGAGTTGTCTTCGGAGGAGATGAGTTTTCTCGAAGAGCCGTACGTTCCGCACAGAGTGTTAGGACATCGATGAGCGACACGACCACACGCGGCATCCGCATCGAAGTCGAGAGCGAGTACGTCGAGGAGCGGAGCGAGCCGCGCGAGAGTTACTTTTTCTTCTCGTACCACGTCCGAATTTCGAATGTCGGAAGCGAGACGGCGCAGCTCATCAGCCGCGAATGGATCATCACCGATTCGGACGCCAACGAAGAACGTGTCGAGGGTCCGGGTGTGGTCGGCGAGCAGCCGCTGCTCCGTCCCGGATCGGCCTTCGAGTACACCAGTTTTTGTCCGCTGCGCACTTCAGTCGGATCGATGCATGGCGCATACTTCATGCGAACGATCGCCGGCGAGACTTTCCGGGCGGAAATTGCGCCCTTTACTCTCGCGGTTCCGGGGGTCGTCAACTGAATCTGCGCGGCAGATCTGAATCGTGAAAACCCGGCCCTTCCTTCCGCTGTTCTTCGTCGCTCTCGGCGTGATCCTCGCCGGTGCAATCGTCTGGCGCGTGCGGGCGTACACGCCGGACCACGTGCGCTCGACGATCAACGCGCCGGGTGAAGTCGATCCGGCGACCGTTGGCGGAACGCAGCAAGGCCGGAACGGCGGCAGCGACGCCCAGCAGCCGATCGCGACGGATGGAGGGACGGCGGCCGTCGTGAGCCGGACTGCCATCACGAACACGCAGACCGGCGCGTCGCCGCAGCAGCCGCGTCCCGGCATGACGCTGCGCGAGCAGCGGTTCGCCGAGGCACTCGCGGCGGCGCAGAAGGCGAGCGCGGAGCAGCCGCCGAAGATCGCGGTCAAGCCGCCAGCGGCGGCGCCGGTGGTCGCGCCGCCTCCGCCGCCGAAACCGGCGGAGAAGCAAGGCGTCCTCTCGCGCATCGGCGACGCCATCTCCAACGCATTCAAAGGAAGCACTTCGACGAGCGCGTCGGCGCAACCGCAGCAGAATCCAAATCCATCGCAGCGTCACGACAGTCCGCGCGAAAAAGACGCGCCGGAGACGAAGCGCGAAAAAGACGCGAGCTCCGACACCACGCCGCCGCAGCTCATGAGCCTGGTCTTCAACCCGCCATCGATAAGCGACGGCGCGGAGACGATGTTGGTCATCACGGCGCAGGACAATCTGTCGGGCATCCGCAACATCTCCGGCAGCGTCGCCAGCCCGACCGGCAAGGCGCTGCAGGGCTTCGCCGCGCAGCGCGAGGCGCCGGAGTCGAATCGCTATCTGGCGCGCATCGTCGTGCCGAAAGATGCCGAGCAGGGGTTCTGGAAGGTCAACTTCCTCAGCCTCACGGACAACGCCGGCAACACTACGAACATCAATTCGGCGAACGGCGGCGGCTACGGATTCACGGTCAACTCGGCGCGTCCCGACAGCACGCCGCCGACGCTGACCGCGGTGTGGGTCGACCGGCGCTCGATGAATGCCGGCGAGAAGAACACGATCTTCGTGCGCGCCACCGACGACAAGTCGGGCGTGGCGCTCGTCAGCGGCGTGTTCCAGAGTCCGGCGAAGACTGCACGCATCGGCTTCGGTTGCCGCATGGCGGCGCCCGATCAGTTCGAGTGCGATCTCATGGCGCCGAACCCGGTCGACTGCGGCGAGTGGCAGCTCGAACAGATCCAGATGCAGGACAAGGCGCAGAACATGGCGACGTATCGCGGCGACAACCCGCTCGTTGCCGCGTTGAAGATCAACATCATGCCGGTCGGCGCCGACCATTGCGACAGCACGCCGCCGACGGTGGAGAGTCTCACGCTCGATCCGACCGATGTGAGCAACGCGCAGGACAGCGTGGTGACGGCGACTGCGGTCGTCACCGATGACACCGCGGTGCAGAGCGTCAGCCTGCAGCTCGCCGGACCGCCGGCCGACAACGGTCAGCCGCCGCGCTTCTTCTTCGGTTTCCAGAAGACCGACCAGCCGAACATCTGGACCAGCAAGATGACCATCCCGAAAGTTGCGGCGAAGGGAACCTGGAGTGTCGTGTGGCTATCGGCGATCGACAAGTCGAACAACACGAAGAACTACTCGCAGGCAGACCCGGTGCTGCAGAACGCGAAGATCACAGTCCACTAGCCCTGATCCCACACCTTCGACAATCTCTTCTTCGGAATCTCCGGCACGGGGCGGTCGTAATGCGACGTGTCGTTGAAGAGTGTGAGGCGCGCGTGCGCGGCGTCTTTGAAATCGAGGATGTTCAGCGCGGCGGGGCTTTGATCGAGACGGTCGCGGTACTTGCGCGGATCGAATCCGAGGAGTGAGCTGAGGAGCAGGCGGATCGTCGCTTTGTGCGAGACGACGAGCACTGCTTTGTCGCAATGCCGTTGCACGACCTCGAGCAGTGCGGGCAATGCGCGCGCGGTGACCGCGAGTCCCGTCTCGCCGCCCGCGGGTGCGAACGAATACGGATCGTGCTCGTACCGCGAGTACTCGTCGGGGAACTCCTTCTCGACTTCTCGGCGCGTCTTGCCTTCCCAGCGGCCGTGATTGATCTCGCGCAGGCCGTCGATCGGTGAGACGGGGAGGGCATGCGGTTCCGCTGCGAGCTCGGCGGTGACGATCGTGCGCCGCATCGGACTGGCGTACACCGCGGCGAGCTGCGCGCCGGCGAGACGGAAGCCAAGGAGTCGTGCTTGTTCGCGGCCGGTATCGGAGAGGAGGACGTCGGTGGCGCCGGCGAAACGATCTTCATCGGTGAGCTCGGTTGCGCCGTGACGAACGAGAAAGATTCGTGTGGTCACGCGGGGAGTTTAGCGCGAGTGGCGCCCCTCACCCGGCGCTGCGGCGCCACCCTCTCCCTGCAAGCGGGGCGAGGGAAAAACAAAAGGCTCGCGGTCTCTGGTCCCGCGAGCCCATTCTCGGTCCGTTGACATCTACCAGAAAGCATCCGAACCGACATGGCCTCGTGAATCTCTTTGCTTCCGAGACCTCAATGCGATCCGTTGACAGCTGCAAAGGAGCATCCGGATCGCCCGTTCCGGCATTCCACGTATCCCGGAACGTCCCTTCAACTCGTTGACATCGTCGTGGCGCATCCAAGCCGAAGGTGAACGTCAATATGGGCTCGTGAAAATGATCTGACAAGTGGTGTGAACAACTATTTTTTTATGCCACGGCGAAGCTCTTCGCGACACGATTTGTAGAGCTCGATCGCATCCAGAATTACACGCAACGCATCATCGCGATCGAGGAAGTGATCGATCTCCACGACCTTGTTCTCGAGCACTTTGTAATCCTGAAAAAAGCGGCTGACCTCGGTCATCCGATGCGGCGCGAGCTCGGTGATCGAGTTGTAGTGCGCGTACTCCGGATCGTTCGCATGCACCGCGATGATCTTGTCGTCCGCTTCACCCTGATCGCGCATCTTCATCACGCCGATCGGCTTCGCGATCATGATCGAGAGCGGCACCACCGGCTCCTGTCCGAGCACGAGCACATCGAGCGGATCGTGATCGCCGCAGTACGTCTGCGGGATGAAACCGTAGTTCGCCGGATAGTGCACGGAGCTGAAGAGCACGCGATCGACGCGAATGAGTCCGCTCTGCTTGTCGAGCTCGTATTTTGTCTTCGATCCTTTCGGAACTTCGATGACCACCGGAACGAGCTGCGGAACATCGGAGCCGAGATCGACGTCGTGCCATGGGTGCATTTGCGCACTCTAGCTCAGACAGACAGTGGCAATGTGTCATGGCGAGCGAAGCCGAGCCATCCCCTGCATCGCACGCTGCACGAGATCCCTCGACTGCGCTCGGGATGACACGTCGCTGTCTGCCATCTCGGAAGAAAGAGTGTGCGCGAACCGTTGCACCGAAGCCGATTCATTCACGTGAAGAGTTCGGGTAAGATACGCCTCCCAACCGACTCACGCACATCCATCGAAAGGTAACAACAATCCCATGACGCAATCGAGAGAAAACGCTGAGGCGAACAGCTTTGCCGAGGCGTTCGAAGCGAGCCTGAATTTCAAGACTCCGGAGCAGGGAGACCTGCTGAAAGGCCAGATCGTGTCGATCTCAGGCGACGACGCGTTCGTATCATACGGCGGCCCTTCCGAGGCCGTGATGGCCACCGCGGAGCTCGAAGGGCTCGACGTCGGAGACACGGTCGAGGGGACCGTCGTCAAAACATCTCCCGAGATCCGCATCTCGCGGAAGATGATCAAAGGCAAGGCGTCGCTCGACGCGCTTCGCCAGATGTTCGAAAACCATCTTCCCGTCGAAGGGAAGGTGACGGGACGCAACAAAGGCGGCTTCGACGTCAGCGTCAGCGGCCTTCGCGCCTTCTGCCCGCTGTCGCAGATCGCCCTCGGGAAAATCGAAAACCCCGACGCGTTCCTCAATCAGACGTACGACTTCCGCGTCACCGAAATGTCGGATGACGGACGCCGCATCGTCGTCTCGCGCGCCGCGCTGATGAAGGAAGCGGCCGCCGCTCGCGCCGAAGAGACTCGCCAGCGCATCGTGCCGGGCGCCGTCCTGCACGGCCGGGTGAAAACGATCACGCCGTTCGGCGCGTTCGTCGATCTCGGCGGAGTGGACGGACTGCTCCACGTCTCCGAGATGTCGCGCCGCCGCGTCACCGATCCGAAGGAAGTGGTGGCGGTTGGACAGGAAGTGGTCGTCGAAGTGATCAAGGTCGACAACGACGGCAAGCGCATCTCGCTGTCGATGAAAAACCAGGAGCCCGATCCCTGGGGCGATGTCGCCGATCGCTATCCGGCCGGCACGCAGTTCTCCGGACGTATCGTCCGCTCCACCGACTTCGGCTACTTCGTCGAAGTGGAGCCGGGACTCGACGGTCTCGTGCACCTCTCGCAGTTGCCGTTCGGCGTGAAGCCGGGCGATGACACCGTGCAGATCGGCTCGACCGTCACCGGCTGGGTGCGCGAAGTCGATCCGTCGCGCAAGCGCCTCTCGTTGTCGCTGCGCGAAGTCGCGGTCAGCGATCCGTGGGAGAACGCGTCGCAGAAGTACGGCATCGGCAAAGTCGTCGAGGGCACGGTCGATCACTCCGGCGCGCCGGGCGTGTTCGTGCAGCTCGAGCCGGGCCTCACGGGCCTCATCCCGAATTCCGAGCTCGGCGGCGCCGAGCATCAGGAGGGGGAGCGCCTGATGGTGCGCGTGATGTCGATCGATCCGTCGCGCAAGCGCATCTCGCTCAGCCATGAAGCCGCCCGCGCAGCCGCGGAGCGCGAGGAGTACAGCAAGTTCATGGAAGAGCGCGGCGAAGCGGAAGGAAAGAGCGCGATGGCGCTCGCCTTCGAGCGCGCCATGGGCAAGCGTCAGTAAAGCGATAACTCCACGTGGCCGGTCACGAACTGACTGGCCACGACTCTCTCCTCCATTCCCACCTGCGCAAACGAGCGCCACTCTCCATCCGGCAGCGTTCGCACCTTCATCTCGCGAATCGCCGGCAGCTCGATCGATGACGACACCGCACTCTCCTCGTGCGTGAGCAAGGTCCGGCGGAACGTGCGGTCGATCATGAAATCCATGTACTGCTCGAGCGCGATGCGATCGTTGCTGTAGCTGCGCAATTTTTCGGCGACGGCCGGATGGAAGAAGTCGATGTCGGGGGAGGCCGCGTCGGCCTCGCAGACGTACTGCAATCCGTGCTGCGATGCGCGCGCGGCGAAGTCGCGGAAGAGCAGCGGCTCGTTGATCGACTCGAGGTACTCGTGCACGAAGTAGCCGGGACTCACCGCGTTCTCGAGCAGCGTCGCCGCGTTCTGCAGATAGCCGACGTACGGATGCTGCGAGCCGTGATTGACGGCCAGCAGAAACTGCACGAGATCGCGCGAGCGCTGCAGCGCTTCTTCCGCGTCGCCGCGCGCATGCACGCGCACGAGGTCGCGCAGCATGCCGCGAAAGTGCCACCCGGGATACGTGTTGTAGCTGACGTACGCGATGCCGTCGGGCGCGAGATGCGCGCGGCAGATGGCGAGGATCTTCTCCTGCACGTCGCGCGGCACCCACGAATAGACGCCGTGGCAGATGATGAAGTCGAACCTGCCGAAGCTCGCATCGACGTCCATGATCGACATCGCGCGCAGCTCGACGTTCGCCTCCTTTCGCGCAGGTGCAACGAGATCGACGCCCACGAATGTGCTGTCCGGCAGGTCGTTCGCCATCGCAATCAGGTTCGAGCCGTCGTTGCACCCGAGCTCGAGCACGCGGCAGCGCGTCGCGGGCGCGGTGTCGATGCCCCTCAGAAATGCGAGCGTGGCGAGATTTCGTGGATGCGTCTGCGGCTGAGGACGGCTGTCGTAAGGAGCGCGTTCGTACTTCTGGCGGATGTCTTCACTCACGCGCTCAGTGTATCGTCGCCGCCATGAGAGTGTTCATGACAGGTGCGACGGGTTACATCGGCGGAGCGGTTGCGAGCGAGCTGCGGCATCACGGTCACGAGGTCGCCGCACTGGTGCGGCCCGATTCGGAAGCGCGTCATCTGCGCGACCTCGGCATCGTGATCATGGCCGGCGATCTCGATTCGTTGCCGTCGCTCGGCGATACGCTCAACGGATACGACGCGTACATCCACACCGCATTCGCGCCGCAGCTCGATCGATCGACGATCGACACGCTCGCCCCGCGCGGCGGCCACTTCATCTACACCTCGGGCGTCTGGTCATTCAGCAACACGACGACCGCGGACGAGAACACGACACCCGATGCGCTCCCGATCTCCGCATGGCGCGTGGAGCACGAGAAGATCGTGCTGCAGTCGTCATCGCGGACGGTGATTCGTCCCGGATGTGTGTACGGCGGCAAGCAATCGCTGCTCGCCGGATGGTTCGCCGCCGTCGATCAGAATCAGCCGATCGAGATCGCGGGCGACGGCTCGAATCACTGGTCGATGATCGATCTGCACGATCTGGCGAATGTGTACGTGAGCGCCGTCGAGCAGCGCGCGACCGGCATTCTCCACGCCACCGACGATACGAACGCGACGCTCACCGAATGCGCACGTGCACTCGCGCCGAATGCGGAGGTCCGCACGTCATCACGCGACGAGGTAGTCGAGAAGTTCGGCGACAAATTCGCGGCCGCACTCCTCGTCGATCAGCACGTCAGCAGCGCGATCACCCGCGAGCGCCTCGGATGGACGCCGAAGCGGACGTTCACGACGTCGATCGACGAGCAGTGGCGCGAGTGGCGAGGGAAATAGTGTTACGCCGAGCGGGATGACACGCTTCACCTGGCGAGAAACGCCAGGAGCAGTGCGTTGACCTTCTCGGCGGCGTCGGTCTGCACGAAGTGGCCCGCCTCGGGGATGCGCTCGACACGCAGGTCGGGCACCCACTCGCTGAAGTTCTCGGTCATCGCGACACCGAATACCGGGTCGCGCTCGCCCCAGATCAGCATCACCGGCATTTCGATCTTGCGAATGAGTCCGCGCAGCTCGGCGCGATGCTTCCGGATCGCGCGGTAGTAGTTCAGCATTGCCGTCGTTGCGCCGGGCTTTCTCCACGCATCGACATACGTCTGCACTTCCTCAGGTGTGAAGCTCCCGATGCGGCGCATCAGCGGCTTTCCGAACAGCTTGAGGAACAGCTCGGGCAGCACGGGCAGATTGAAGAAGAGCTGATAGGTGAGGCGCAGCTTCTGCTCGAGCGAGCGATCGATCTCGCGGCGCATGGGGACGAAGTGCGGCGCGTTCAGGATCACGAGGCGCTCGATCAGCGACGGATGCAGCATCGTCAGCAGCCACGACGCGATGCCGCCCCAGTCGTGTCCGACCAGCGTGCACTTCCCGCCGTTCTGCACGATCAACCCGGCGATGTCCTGCACGATGCACGTCATCCGGTACGCATCGACATCGTCCGGCCGCGATGACTGGCCGTACCCGCGCAGATCGGGCGCGATCACGCGATAGCCCGCCTTCGCGATCGCCGGAATCTGCTTCCGCCACGAGAACCAGAATTCGGGGAAGCCGTGCAGCATGACGACCAGCGGACCTTCGCCCTCTTCGACGTAATGCAGGCGGATGTCGCCGACTTCGGCGTAACGATCGATCACGCCGAGACCACGTCTTTGAACTGTTCCTTGTCGATCGCTTTGTCGTACGCCGCGCGCGCACTGACCTTCTTGTCTTCGAAGAGCCGGCGGATCGACGAGTCCATGTCGATCATCCCTTCCTTCACGCCGGTCTGAATGGCGCTCGTGACCTGCGAGGTCTTCCCTTCGCGGATCATGTTGCCGATGGCGGGCGAGGCGAAGAGGATCTCCAGAGCGGCGATGCGTCCGCCGCCGATCTTCGGCAGGAGTTGTTGCGCGACGACGCCGCGGATCGTTTCGCCGAGGACGTTGCGAATGCCTTCCTGCTCGCCGGCGGGGAAGACGCTGATGATGCGGTCCATCGTCTTCGCCGCGTTGTTGGTGTGCAGCGTGCCGAAGACGAGCGTTCCTTTTTCCGCGGCGGTGAGGGCCATGTGAATCGTTTCGAGGTCGCGCATTTCGCCGACGAGAATCAGATCGGGGTCTTCACGCCCTGCCGCTTTCAACGCCTCGGCGAACGACTTCGCGTGCGTGCCGATCTCGCGCTGATGGATGAGGCACTTCTTGTTCGGATGGACGAACTCGATCGGATCTTCGATGGTGATGATGTGCAACGAGCGCGTCTCGTTGATCAGATCGATGATCGCCGCGAGTGTCGTCGATTTGCCGGAGCCGGTCGGGCCGGTGACGAGCACGAGTCCGCTCTTCATCGCCGCGATGCGCCGCACCTGATCGGGAAGGCCGAGCTGTTCGATGGTCAGGATCTTCGTCGGAATGACGCGGAACACGGCGCCGGCGCCGCGGTGCTGGCGGAAGAGGTTCACGCGGAAGCGCGCGATTCCGGGGATCTCGTACGAGAAGTCGACGTCGCCGGTGTTCTTGAAGTCTTCCCACAGGCGCGGCGCGGTGACCGGCTCCATCATCTCGTTGAAGTCCGCTTCGCTCAGCGTGCGATAGCGGATCGTCTCGATCGATCCCGAGGCTCGCAACATGGGCGGGCGTCCGACCGTCATGTGAAAGTCGGACGCACCGCGATCTGTCATCAACTTCAGGAAGCGATCGATCTTCTGCATTGCGCGAGGATAGCGCGAGGCGCGCTACTCGCGCAGCGAGTTGATCAACATCCCCGCTCCCACCGCCAGCACTGCCACGCCCGCGGCGACCTGTCCCGGATGCTCCTTCGCATACGAGACGGCGCGGTTGCCGCCGGTGCGCATGTACTCGCGGGCCGTGTTGAGGTACTCGTCGATGTCGACATTGTCGAGCGACGACTTGAGGCCGTTGATCATGTCGTCGCTGATGCCGAGCTTCCCGAGAAACTGCTCGAGCGCTTTCCCGTTGTGGCCGCACGTCGGGCAGACGCCGGAGGACGACGACACATCACTCCCGCTCGTGTTGCCGAAGCCTGTATTGCCCGTGCTGCCCGTGCTGCCGGTGTTGCCGAATCCCGCGTTGCTGCCGAAGCCGGTGTTCATTGGCGTGTCCTGGTCCATTCGCTCTCTCCTTCTGTTTCGTTCGGTTCGTACGTCCTTCCGTGCGTGCCGATGCGCGGATCTCCCGACTTGTTCGTGAGGCGATCTTCGTCGCGCCAGCGATCGTTCTCCGGTCCGCGGCCGTGCTCCTGATCGTTCTGCCGGTCGCGGCCGGTCGCGCGGAACGGTGCTTTGAGACTGGTCTGCGTCGGAGTGTAGGCGTTCGCCAGCGCGTCCATTTCGATGTCGGTCTGCCGTTGCATCGGACGCGCGCGATGCTCTTCCTTTTTGCCTGCAGGCTGAGCTGCGAGCTGCGGTTCGGATTCGTGATGACGGGTCAGCGCGTTCTTCACTGCACGTGCGACTCGCCGCAGAGGATTGCGTGATTTTTCTCGCTGTTCCATGAAAGAGAGAAATGCAAGAACGACGCTACTTCGAGTAGCTCACGCGCCAGATGAGATCGCCACCGTCGTCGGAAATCAGCAGCGAGCCATCGGGCAGCACGAGGAGTCCGACCGGGCGTCCCCACACTTTGCCGCGCGGGTCGGCGATCCATCCGACGACGAAGTCATCGTAGCCGCCTGCCGGACGTCCATTGCGCATCGGCACGCTGATCACTTTGTAGCCGGTGAGCGTCGATCGATTCCACGAGCCGTGCAGCGCGACGAATGCATTACCGCGGTACTCGGGCGGGAACATCGTGCCGGTGTAGAAGGTCAGGCCGAGGGGCGCGGAGTGCGATTCGATGAGGAGGGAAGGGACGACGGTTTTCGGTGCGAGGTCGGGACGTTTCCCGAGCCGCGGATCCTGATGCAGTCCGATGTACGTGTATGGCCAGCCGTAGAACGCGCCGTCGCGGACATCGGTCACGTAATCGGGCACGAGCTCGTCGCCGAGTGAATCGCGTTCGTTGACCGTGGTCCACAACGCGCCGCTGGTTGGCTCGAGCGCGAGTCCGACCGGATTGCGCAAGCCGCTCGCGAAGACACGCGATGCGGAGCCGTCGGGACGCATCTCGGTGATCGCCGCGCGGATCGGGTCGCGCTCGATGTTGACGTTGTCCTCCGAGCCGACGGCGACGTAGAGCTTCGAGCCGTCGCGGCTGAAGATCACGTTGCGCGTGGAGTGTCCGCCGGATGGCAGCGTCGCGATGTGCTGCGCTTTCCCGCGCGCCCCCGTGTCGCCCGGCGCGTACGGAAAACGAATGACCGCCGATTCTTCGCCGACGTAGAGAAAGCCGCTTCTGAATGCGAGTCCGAACGGACCGTCGAGTCCCGACGCGTAGATGTAACGATGCGTGCCGCGAACGATGGAGATGCGGCCGCCCGCAGTCTCGGCCACGAAGACATCGCCGTTCGGCGCGAGCGCCATGTTGCGCGGCTCATCGAATCCTTCTGCGTAGACGGCGATGTGAAATCCGGGCGGGAGCTGCAGTTGCGCGTTCGCGGGACGTTTGATGATCGAGGACGGATTGCCGGCGCTGCGCGTCGCGTACGGTTTTGCAAGCGGATCGGGACGGACGTCGTGATGCGCACCGGCGCGTTGTGGCGGCGGAGGCGATTGCGCGTCGGCGCCGCACCGAATCAGCAGAAAAACGATGAGGATGAACCGCTTGCTGATCATGACCGTATTCTCGCCGATGAACGTATTCATGACCGGCGCCACCGGTTACATTGGTCGAAACCTCGTTCCTACGCTGCTTGCGCGTGGTCACGTGGTGCGCGCGCTCGTGCGTGCCGGCTCGGAGACAAAGCTCGCACGCGGCGCGGTGGCGATTCGCGGCAACGCGCTCGATGCGTCGACGTTCATCGATCAGATCGCGCCGTCGGATACGTTCGTGCAGCTGGTCGGCGTCGCGCATCCATCGCCGGCGAAGGCGGCGGAGTTCCGTTCGATCGATCTCGTGTCGGTCACGCAATCGGTCGATGCGGCGAAACGGGCGAACGTCCGGCACTTCGTCTACCTCAGCGTCGCGCAACCGGCGCCGATCATGCGCGAGTACGTCGCGGTGCGCGCGGAAGGCGAGCGTCTCATCCGCTCCACCACTCTTCCCGCCACGTTCATCCGTCCCTGGTACGTTCTGGGCGAAGGCCATCGCTGGCCATATCTGATCCTGCCGCTCTACTGGCTCGCGATGCTCTCACCGGCGAGCCGCGACACCGCGCGGCGTCTCTATCCGGTGCCGCTGCGCAAGGTGATTCACGCGCTCGTCGATGCGATCGAGCGTCCGCCGTCGTCGGGCGTGCGCGTCATCGAAGCGCCGGAGATGGCGAAGGCCGCGCAGATCGCGTAGAGCGGCATGAGTGGGACGCGGAAGCGCGCTTCCGATTCGCCGCCGGCGCTGATGACGATGAAGTAGAGCAGCGTCAGCGCGATGAAGAGCGCGAGCTCGCGATTGCGTTTCCACATCACGAACAGTCCGGCGATCGCGAGCAGAAACTCGATGTGCGTGAAGGCATCGATGGTCATCATCACGATCGATTCAGGCACGCGGCTGACGATCTGCATCGAGTCGGCGTCGCTGTCGAAGACGTTCATCTCGATGCCGCGCAGCGTGATGAAGAACGCGCCGGGCGGGTGCTGCAGAAAGATGCGGCGTCCGAGGGAGCCGTAGTACTTCGCCTGGACGGCGTGGGGAAGCTCGGTGGCGTCGGGGACGTGCTCTTCGCGCTCGATGAGTGCCTGCGCTTCGTCGAGCAGTTCGCGCTGGCGATCGGCGAGCGCGTCGGGGAATTCGTAATCGTCCATGATCGCGAGTGCGCCCGCGGCGCGATACATCAGCATGTTCGTGCCGGCGACGGAGGCGATGGTGAAGACGCCGGTCTTCGCGCGATTGCGCACGCCCCACGCGACCGGAAGGAGGAGCGCGGAGATGACGAACGCGATCATCGCCTTGCGCGGACGAATGAAGAGCGCGATGACGACGAACCAGAGAATTGCGACCGGACGGATGAGGACGAGCACGCCCACCGTCATCCCGAGCGCAGTCGAGGGACCTGGGAGGGCGGCGGCGCGCCACCCTCCCCCCCAGGTCCCTCGACTACGCTCGGGATGACGGGAGGCCACGACGATCGCGAAGAAAACGACCGTGAAGAGCGTCTCGCTCAACACTTTGTTCGCGTAATGAATCGTCGGCGTGTCGACGATGAAGAGCAACGCGGCGATCCACGCAGTTCTGCGATTGCCCCATCGTTCCGCTACGAAAAACACAGCGACTGCAAGCAGCGCCGCGAGCAGATGCTGCACGAGCACGGCCGCAACCGCATTGCGCGTGAGGATCAGAAAGAGCGGATAGCCAGGCGTGCGGATCGTCTCCGGCCGATGCATCGCGTCGACGAAGCCGAGTCCATGCTCGAGGTTGTGCGCGGGAACGAGATACGTCGCCGAGTCGGGATAGAAAAAATCGCCGTTGCTGGCGGCGAAATACGCGAGATGCGCGGCGAGCGCGAAGGCGAAAACGAAGCTAACGGCGCAGTAACGATTCCAGCTCATCGGGACGCGGCGCGCGAATTCTCGCATCTTCCGGCGTGATCGCGCCGCGCCGTACGAGCGTCGCCAGCGAATCCTCGAGCGAGATCATGCCCTGACGCTTGCCGAGTGTGATCTCGGTGATGAGGTTCTGCAGCTTCTCGTTCCGGATGTGATTGCGCACCGCGTGATTCGCCAGCAGCACCTCGACCGCCGCCGCGCGTCCGCTGCCGTCCGACTTCGGCACGAGGTGCTGACAGACGATCGCGTTGAGACTGAGGGCAAGCTGATGGCGGATCTGCATCTGCTGTTGCGGCGGAAAGACGTCGACGATGCGATGGATCGCCTGCGCGGCGTCGCTGGTGTGCAACGTCGCCAGGATCAGATGTCCGGTCTCAGCGGCGGTCAGCGCGGTCGACACGGTTTCGAGATCGCGCATCTCACCGACGAGGATCACGTCGGGATCCTGCCGCAGCGCCGAACGCAAGGCCGATGCGAACGTCGGCGTGTCACGTCCGACTTCGACCTGCTCGATGATCGAGCTCGCGTTGCGATGCTCGTACTCGATCGGGTCTTCGATGGTGATGATGTGCCGCGCAGAGCTGCGATTGATCTCGCCAATGAGCGCGGCGAGGGTCGTCGTTTTGCCGGAGCCGGTCGGTCCGCAGACGAGCACGAGCCCGCGCGTCGGCTTCATCAGCTCCGCGAGGGACTGCGGAAGTTCGAGTTGCGCGAGAGTCGGAACGGTCGTCGGCAGCGCACGCACCGACGCCGCAAACGTGCCGCGCTGGCGATGCACATTGATGCGGAAGCGCATGCCGGTCGCGCGCAGCGAGAGATCGGCCGCGCCTTCGTTTTCGATCCGGTCCCGCAGTTTTCCGGAGACGAACGGCGCGAGGAGGACGCGTACCTCCTCCGCGCTGAAGGGATCGCGCTCCGACTGCTGCAGTCTTCCGTTGATGCGAAACACCGGCGGAGTCCCCGACATCAAAAGAAGGTCGCTCGCCTTGCGCTCGACCATCTCCGCCAGCAGCGCCTCGAACGCGCTTCCCTCGGGCACGGTTGACGGAGGGGCCGCGACGGGAACATCCTCGACGGCACGCGGCCGCGGAGTCTCGGTACGGTTGAGCTCCTCGACGAGTTGATCGAGGTCCGGGTCGCGCATCAGCTTCTTCATACTCGCTGTTTACGAACGAACCATGCCAGAAGTCACGGAAGCGAAAACGCATCACGCGCTCGTCCGCATCACGCACTGGCTGATGTTGCCCGTGCTGATCGGGCTCATCATGTCGGGCCTCTCGATTTACTGGGCCGCGCCGGTGTACGGCCGCGGATTTCCGCCCTGGTTCTACGACCGTTTCTCATTCGGACGGCAGATCCTGGCGATCGCGCTCGGGCTGCACTGGCTCTTCGCGTATCTCTTCATGCTGTGCGGTGTTTTGTACGTGATCGGCGCGCTCCTCGGCGGTGGATGGAAGGCGCTCCTGCCGCGGCGCGGCGATGTTCGCGAACAACTCGCGATGGTCCGCTACTACACGCGCATCGACAAACAACATCCCGTCATCACGACAAAGTACAACGCGCTGCAGCGCGCGGCGTATCTGTCGATTCCGATCTTCGGAGTCATCGCGGTGGCGAGCGGCTGGGCGATGCACAAGCCGGTGCAGTTCTGGTGGCTGGAGCGCCTCTTCGGCTCGTACGACGGCGCGCGCATCGTGCACTTCTGGACGATGTGGTACTTCGTCATATTCGTGATTCCGCATGTGATTCTGGTGATCGTCGACGGCTGGCAGACGTTCCGCTCGATGGTCACCATCGATCACGCTCGCCGCGATTTTCTCCTCCTCGGTGCAGGCGTCGTCGCGTCGCTCGTCGGCTTCCGCATGTTCAAACGCGGACGCTATCCGCGCAGCATGCTGACGTTCGACGATTACGTGGCCGAGGCGCTGTATTCGCCGACGCGCAGCGTGCGGACGTATTCGAAGCGCGATGTGACGCCGCTGAAGAACAACTACGAAGGCAAGACGCCGGGACCGGAGTACCTCGGGACGTGGACGTTGAAAGTGTCGGGTCTCGCGTCATCGGATGCGGAGCTGCGTCTCGAGGATCTGCTGCGCTTCGCACGTCATGAGCAGGTCACGCGGCTCGTTTGTGTTGAAGGCTGGAGCGCGATCGCGTGGTGGGGCGGATTGCGATTCGCGGATTTTCTCGCTGCGTATCCGCCAATGCCCGGCGCGCGCTGGGCCTATCTCATTTCGGATGTGAATCTCGACTGGCGCGGCAATCCCGATCCGTACTACGTGTCGATCGATCTCGACACCGCGCGACACGCGCAGACGCTGCTCGCGACGCATCACGACGGCGCGCCGCTGTCGATCGCGCATGGTGCGCCGCTGCGACTGGTCGTGCCGATGAAGCTCGGGCTGAAGAACATCAAGGCGATCACGCGCATCGCGTACTCGCGCGAGGAGCCGGCCGATTACTGGGGCCAGCGCGGATATTCGAACTACGACGGCCTGTGAGCGCCTCCCCCCGTCATCCCGAGCGTAGTCGAGGGACCTGGGAGGGCGGCGGCGTTCCGGCGCGTGCAGCGTGCCCGCCCTCCCACCCAGGTCCCTCGACTACGCTCGGGATGACGGAGCGGTGACGCCGGCTCGGGAAGCCGGCGTCACACCCGGAGTTGCTTACTGCTCTCCGGGCTTGGGCGCGCGATATCGCAACCGCTGTACCAAAACTCCCTTTGCGGTTAACCTATTGATCGATAAAGAGTAAGATCGAGGGTCGCGTGTTAAACTTTGACCCGTGGTCCAGGAATGAAGGGGTCTAAATTTGCTCCCTTGGTCGCGATTTTTCTCCTCCTCGGCTGCACACGCCGCGAGGAGCATCCGCCGATCTTCCTGATCTCCATCGACACCCTACGCGCGGACCGCATCGGCCGCGAAACACCGAACATCAAAGCGCTCGCGCGCGAGTCGATCGACTGCCGCAACGCCTGGTCGCATGTCCCGCTGACGCTGCCGTCGCACCTCTCGATCTTCACCGGACTGCTGCCGCCCGATCACGGCGTCCGCGACAACGCCGGCTATCGCTTCGATGCCTCGCATCCGACGCTCGCATCGATCCTGAAGGCGAACGGCTATCACACCGAGGGGGCGGTGTCGGCGTACGTGCTGCGCGCGTCGACCGGAGTTTCCAGCGGCTTCATCGACTACGACGACAACATCGGGATGGTCAGCGGCGCGCCGCTCGGATCGCTGCAGCGCCGCGGCGAGGTCACCGAAAAAATCGCGGAAGAGCTGATCGCGAAGAACGCATCGGCGCCGCAGTTCTGCTTCCTCCATCTTTACGAGCCGCACGCGCCGTACGAGCCGACGTATGACGCCGACGTGAAGCGCGCCGACGCGATCGCCGGCACCTTCATCGATTTTCTGAAGAAGCGCGGACTCTACGATCGCGCGCTGATCGTGCTCCTCTCCGATCACGGCGAAGGATTGATGGATCACGGCGAACAGGAGCACGGCGTGTTCGTCTATCGCGAAGCGCTGCAGGTGCCGCTGATCATCAAGCTGCCGCACGGCGAGCGCCGCGGCAAGATCGACATCCCGGTGCAGCTCGTCGACGTGCTGCCGACGATCCTCGAGGCGGCCGGCATCAATGCGCCGGCGGGACTTCGCGGCACGTCGCTGCTACACGACACGATCCCGCAGCGCAGCGTCTATTCCGAGTCGCTCTTCCCGCGCATTCACCTCGGATGGAGCGAGTTGCGCTCGCTCGTCAACAACACGAACCACTTCATCGATGCGCCTCGCGCGGAGCTGTACGACCTCGCGGAGGACGGTCGCGAGCGCAGCGATCTCGCGTTGAAGGATCGCCGCACCGCCGCTGCATTACGCGAAGAGCTGCAGCAGTTCGGCACGCATTTCACGGCGGCGGAGTCAGTCGATCCCGAGGAGGCGAAGAAGCTCGCGGCACTCGGGTATGTGAGCGCGGGGAGTGATGACGGCGGTCCGCTGCCCGATCCGAAATCGCGCATCGGCGACTTCGCGAAATTGAAAGCGATCGAGAGCGCGGCCGATCCGCACAAGAAGATCGCGATGATCGAGCCGCTGCTCGCCGCGAATCCGAAGTGGAGCGATCTGCGCGATCGGCTCGGCGATGCGTACGACGCGATCGGCGATCATCAGAAAGCGGCGGCGACGTACGAGGCGGGCATCAACGCGACGCCGCGACTCGCCGCGCAGTTCGCGCGCTCCGCCGCGCAGTCGCTGCTGCTGGCGGGCGATCTCGCGGGAGCGGATGCGCATGCGCGTGTTGCGCTCGCCGGCAATGCGCCCGGCTCGCATCTGCTCGTCGGCGAGATCGCGCTTGCGCGTCACGACTTCGACGCCGCGTTCAACGAGTCGCTTGCGGCGGAGAGTGAGGCGAGCGATCGCGCGCAGGCGTTGTTCCTCAAGGCGCGCGTTGCCGCGGCGAAGGGCGATTACGCGGGCGCGCTGCGCACGCTGCAGATGGAAGAGGCAGCGCGGCAGAAAAGCGGCGGCTCGATGCCCGAGCGATTTCACTACGTCACCGCCGACGTCCTCGCGCACCTCGGGCGTTTCGACGAAGCGCGCAAGCAATTCCAAGCGGAGATCGCGCTCGATCCGCACGACGTGCAGGCGTACTCCGATCTGGCGCTGGTCGAGCTCATGACGGGGCATCGCGAGGTCGCGATGCAGACTCTTGCGCGGATGACGGAGGTCAATCCGACGCCGCAAGCGATGGAATTGCGGAAGCGGGGCGAATCGGCGGGTCGCGCGTTAACCCCTTGATCGTATTTTGACCCGCGGTTGATGGCTTTCCGTCCGTAAATGGGTCAATCCTTTATCCGCTCTCGACTAGCGAATTTAGCTAAGTCATTGTGAGTCAAGTATTTAGTAGAATGTTACAAACCGGCATCGGGCTTGCCTTAGAGCGAACCGCGCCCGTAGGGGACGCCTAATTTCGAGTAGGGGAGCAAATGAGAAAGATTTTCACCGTTATTCTTTCCCTCGTTGCCACGGTTGCCCTGGCCAAGTCTCCGGTCGCTGAGAGCAAGGCCCAGATCAAAGATACCGATCACAAAGGCGTTCCTACCTTCGTGACGGGCGAGCTCGGTCAGCTTGGACCGGGCGCGGCCGACAAGGCTGCCAAAGCGTTCCTGAAATCGCAGAACCTTCTGAAGATGCAGGGCACGGAAGACTTCGACACGAAGTCGATCTCCACGGACGGCCTCGGACAGACTCACGTCAAGTTCCAGCAGACCCTCAAGGGCCTGTCGGTCTTCGGCGCCGAGTACATCGTCCACTCCGACAAGACGGGCAAGGTCATCGGCATGAACGGCCGCTTCGCCGTCGACGAGAACCTCCCGCGCAACCCTTCGGTCGACGCCGTCACCGCGACGCAGAACGCCGCGGCCGACTACGGCATCACCAACTACCGCGTCCTCGGACCGGCCACGCTGACGTACATCGTCAATGAGAAGAGCAATGTCTTCCTGGCGTGGGCAGTCGATGTCGCCTACACCGACAACCGCGGACCGCAGGTCGACACGATCTTCGGTGAGGCAGCGAACAGCGGCCGCGCCGTTGGCCGCGCACCGCACAACATGTACCTCAAGAACCGCAAGGTCTACACCGCCAACAACGGCACGACGCTGCCGGGCTCGCTGCTCTGGTCGGAAGGCGGCACGCAGACTTCCGACACGACCGCGCAGGCCGCATTCAACTACGCCGGCAACGTGTATGACTTCTACAAGAACGTCTTCACCCGCGACTCGTATGACGGCGCGGGCGCGACGATCATCTCCTCCGTCCACTACTCGTCGAGCTACAACAACGCGTTCTGGAACGGCTCGCAGATGGTTTACGGCGACGGCGACGGCAGCCAGTTCATCCCGCTGTCGAAAGCCCTCGACGTCGACGCGCACGAGCTGACGCACGCCGTCACCGAGCGCACCGCCGGCCTCACCTATTCGAACGAGTCGGGCGCCCTCAACGAAGCGACCTCCGACATCCTCGGCAACTCCTGCGAGGCGTACTCGAAGAACGCCGGCACTCCGAACGCGAACACCTGGAAGGTCGGCGAGGACATCTACACGCCGGCCACCGCGGGCGACGCGCTCCGCTACATGAACAACCCCACCGCCGACGGTTACTCGAAGGACTACTACCCGGAGCGCATCACCGGCACCGCCGATAACGGCGGCGTGCACGGCAACTCCGGTATCGCCAACCTCGCCTATTACCTGATGGTCATGGGCGGCACGCATCCGCGCAGCAAGACCACCGTCAGCGTCACTCCGCTTTCCGCGACCTCGAGCACGTCGCTCGATATGGCGCAGCGCATCTGGTATCGCGCGCTGACCGTCTACTTCACCTCGTCGACGAACTTCTCGGCCGCGCGCACCGCGACCGTCAACGCAGCGACCGATCTCTACGGCGCGACCGCGGCAGCGTCCGTGACCGCGGCGTGGGATTGCGTCGGCGCTCCGGGCGGCAGCACGGGCGGCGGCGGCACGACGACGCTGAGCAACGGCGTGGCAGTCAGCAACCTCTCCGGCGCGACCGGCAGCTGGGCGTACTACAAGATCACCGTTCCGAGCGGCCAGACTTCGCTCGTCATCACGATCTCCGGCGGTACCGGCGATTGTGACCTGTACGAGCGGCGCGGCGCGCAGCCGACTTCGACCACCTACGACAACCGTCCGTACCTGACCGGCAACGCCGAAACCGTCACGATCTCGAACCCGGTCGCGGCCGACTACTACATCGGTCTCAACGCGTACGCGGCGTACAGCGGCGTGACGCTGAAGGCGACGTACTCCGGCAGCACGGGCGGCGGCACCTGCACGAACTACAGCGGTACGCTCAGCGGCACCGGCGCGTCGGCGATCCAGCCGAACGGCACGTACTACCAGACGACGGTCACCGGCACGCACACCGGAAAACTGACCGGACCGGCGTCGGGCGCAGACTTCGACCTCTATCTGCAGAAGTGGAACGGTTCCGCGTGGGCCAACGTCGCCCAGGGCATCACCTCGACGGCGAACGAGAACGTCAGCTACAGCGGCGTCGCCGGCTACTACCAGTGGAACGTTACGTCATACAGCGGCTCCGGCAGCTACACGCTCTGCATCAGCCATCCGTAAGCTCCTGACGATTCAATCAGCGAGGCCCGCCGTGCGATCATGCGCGGCGGGCCTTTTCATGTCATGAAGAAACTCCTCATCGCATTCGGTCTTCTCTTCCTCGCCGCCGACAGCCCCCAGGCCATCGTCAAATACCGCCAGACGTCGATGAAGGCGATGGGTGCGCACATGTCGGCGATCTCGCTCGTGGTCAAGCATCAGATCGCCTCGCGTGCGGATCTCGCGGTGCATGCCGAGGCGATTGCTGGCCTGTCGCGATCGGTGGGAGAGTGGTTTCCGGCGGGGACGGGACCGGACAAAGTGAAGAGCGGCGCGAAGGCGGAGATCTGGCGGCAAATGCCGGAGCTCAAGCGCGACGCCGCGCGGCTCGAGCGCGAAAGCGCGAAGCTCGTGGAACTGGCGAAGAAAAAGGACACGAAAGCATTCGACGCGCAGTACATCGTCGTCGCGAATACCTGCGACGACTGCCACGACGTCTTCCGGGTTCGCGATTGATTCGACGGCTCGCTCCGCTCCTGCTGCTGCTCGCGTTCTGTCATCGCGAGCCCTCACCCGCCGCTGCGCGCCACCCTCTCCCGCACGCGGGCGAGGGGAGTAGCTGGGAGCAGCCGCCGTCGCACGGCCGCTACGCCGGCTCGGAAGCCTGCAAGGAATGCCACCGGAAAAATTACGACCACTGGACGCACGACTGGCATTCGCGCGCGCTGTCGAAAGCGGAGCCGCCGTTCGTCGCCGGCAAATTCGCGAACGCGCATTTCAAGGGCGATTCGAGCGAAGCGTGGATGTCGCATCGCGGCGACGGCTACGTCATGCGCACGCGCAACCGGGAAGGTCAACTTCTTGACTACAACGTCGAGTGGTTGATCGGCGGCAAACGGATGCAGGACGCCGTCACGCTCTTCGACGACGGACGCTGGCAGGTCCTCCCGGTCTACTACCACGTCACCGGACGCGGCGACTGGGTCGACTACAACGAAGCGAAGCAGGGGAGAGTCGGCCCCGATCATCCGCACTTCTGGACAAACTTCAAGCGCACCGCGAACAAGGAATGTCTCGAGTGCCACGCGACCGGCGTCGATGTCCGCTACGACCGCGCGACGCACACCTGGTCGACGTCGTTCACCGACGCGGGTGTCGCGTGCGAAGCGTGTCACGGCCCCGGTGCGCGTCACGCGGAGACGAAAGCGAAGAGCGACATCTTCCGTCCGTCGAAGAGCGACATGTCTGTGTGCGGACGCTGCCACGGTCCGCACGAGCCGCTCTTTCCGCTGCTCGTCAGCGATGAACAGTTCCATCCCGGCGAGAAGTACGACGATCGTTACCAGGCGCTGGTGATCACCGACGGCACCGAGCGCAGCGGCGAGTTCTTCGCCGACGGCCGCCCGTCGAGCTCGAGCTTCGAATATCAGGCGGTCGTGCAATCGCGCTGCTATCGCGTCGGCAAGGCAACGTGCCTCAGTTGCCACACCGCGCCGCATCAGGATCACGCGGCGAACGAGGTCGCGCTCGATCGCGGTTGCGGCGACTGCCACAAAGGTCCCGATCACTCGCACCACAAGAAACAGACAGCAGACAGCAGACAGCAGACAGCGGGAGCTCCTGCTGTCCGCCGTCCGCTGTCCGTTGTCCGATCTCCGACGTGCGTCGACTGCCACATGCCGAAGCTCGTCAGCGGGGTGCTCGACAAGTTCCCCGATCACACGCTCGACATCCCGAATCCGCGCAACACGATCGCGCACGATGTCCCGAACGCCTGCACCAATTGCCACGCAAACAAGCCACCGGTGGAGATGCAGAAGGCGATCGAAACGTGGTGGCCCGATGCCGCGTCTCGACAAGCGCGCCGTTCGCGGCTCGCCGATGCGGTCGATGAAAAGACGCGCAACGACAGCCTCGCGCCGTTGACCGCGGTCGTGCAGGACACCAGCGAAGCGCCGACGCTCCGCGGCGCATGCGCGGTGCTGCTCGCGCAGCGTTTTCCGGGCGATGCGTCGCGCGTGCTCGTCC
>DATEZA010000330.1:0-8238 GCA_035255945.1 Thermoanaerobaculia bacterium | reverse complement strand
AGCCCCGTGCCGGGCGAGACGCCCGACACGTGCGGGCGAGACGCCCGCGCTCCTTCTTGCGCTCACTTCCGCGATACGCAGAGATGTCGGATGAGCCGCACGTTTTTCATCCTGCCGAACCCGATGTACGGCGGCTGGGTCACCGCCCCCACCCGCGTGAGCGGCTCGTTCAAATGACGGAGCGCGGGCGTCCCCGCCCGCAGTCGGCGAGCGTCTCGCTCGACGACCAGCCCCGTGCCGGGCGAGACGCCCGACACGTGCGGGCGAGACGCCCGCGCTCCTCGGCGTGCGGCCGATCATCGCGTTGCCGCGTGGGTCAACGGGTGAACGTTGGCCCACGCGGAGGGGCAGTTAGGTGACCGACACTTCGACAGGCTTCGAGGTGCCTGCGTCATCCTTGACGGTGATCGATAGCTTGTCGCCCGATTTCAGTGCGGCGTCGAGCGTGCCGGTGAGTTGTTTCTCGTTATCGAACTTCGTCGACTTCACCGCAGTCCCGTTGTTGAAGATCTGCGCCTTGTCCGTGAACGCCTCACCTGCGACGGTGATGGTCGTCGCGCCGGCAGTCGCCGTCACTTTGCTCACGCTCGGCACGGCCGGTTTCTGCGCGGCGTTTTCCGGAACCGCGTCGCCGCCTTGCGAGGCATTGGTCATCACCGTTTCGAAGATCTTCTTCAGCTTCTCCGCCGATTGCTGGATGAACATGCCGACGAGTGCCGCGATCGCGGCGAAGCCGAACGGACTGGTGCTCGACACCGGCGTGTTGGGATTGAACAGGCCGCCGCGCAGCACGAGGTAGAAAACGACCGCCATGAGCGAGCCGACGATCGGGATCACGATGTACAGCGCGAGCCAGCTCCAGATCAGCGAGCGATGTCCGACGTACCAGAGCATCGAGCGCAATGCGTAGATCAGCGCGCCGAGGAAGCCGCGGATCATGACGATGAGGAGCATGCGCGTCTCGCCCCATAACAATGCCCAGCGATTGACGATGTTGAACGGCGCCCAGAGATGGATGCAGGTCGGATCGTTCTGTCCGTCTTTGTAGTCGGCGCGCTCTGCTTCCGCGCGACGCCAGCAATCGCACGCCGGCTTGTAATCGGGATCGCTGCAGTAGAAATCGCGCGCGGCGCCGGTCGATGCGAAGGATGCGGGGGCGACGGTTGCGCCGGTTGATGCGGTTGATCCCGTTGATCCCGTTGTTCCTGTTGTTCCGCTTGCGCCGGTTGAACCGGTCGCGCCACTCGCGCCGGTGCTGCCGGTGGCGCCGCTCGTTCCGGTTGGGCCGGTGCTCTTCGGAATTGCGGCGGTGCCGCTGGCGCCGGTCGGACCGGTCACTCCGGTCGCTCCGCTTTGCGGCGGCGTGCCGGCGGGAGTCGGATGCGGCCAGATCTCCGCGAGTGCGCCGAGGCAGAGAATCGACATTCCCACGAGCCACACGAGCGCGATGACGACCACCGGAACCGGAACAGACTTCCATCCCGGACCTTTGCCCATATCCTGGCTATCGGCCATGGCGAGCTTCCTCCTCTGATTAATGACGGACCGGTTGAGGGATTTACAGCATGCTAATCACACCGGCGGAATTCAGCAACGGCTTCGGCGAAACGGTTTCGGTGCTGTCGCATCGCGGCAACTGGTCCGAGCTGATGGATGGTGTAGGGCAAGCTCTCAGCTTGCCTCCCCTGTTGCCCGATTCGACAAGCTGAGAGCTTGTCGTACACTCACTCGGCCCAATGCCCGACACGAAGCGCGAATTTCTCCGCCACACGCTCGCCACGCTCGTCTATCGCGACGGCAAGATGCTGCGCGATGCGCCGCCTGAATTCGCGACGAGCGAGACCGGCGGCGCGAATCGCACGCCGCTGAAGATCCTCGCCCATATCAACGACCTGCTCGACTGGGCGTGGTCGATGGCGTGCGGCGAGCGGAAGTGGAACGAGTCGGCGCCGCAGTCGTGGTCCGCGGAATGCGATCGCTTCTACGCCGCAGCGAAGAAATTCGACGACTTCCTCTCATCGGACGCTCCCCTCTCGTGCAAGGAAGAGCAGCTCTTCCAGGGACCGGTCGCCGACGCCATCGCGCACGGCGGCCAGCTCGCGATGCTGCGCCGCCTCGCCGGCGCGCCGATTCCGGGCGAGAACTATTTCAAGGCCGACATCGCCGCGGGGCGCGTCGGCCCTGATCAGACAGCGCCGAAGTTCACGTTCTGAGCATCACACCACCAGGCAAAGACCCGTACACGATTGATCTGCCAGCGCACCACACTCGATCACGAAGGTGCAATGCGACTGGAACCTCGGCACGCACGTCTCTCCCTCCAGACAGTCGCCATTCCCGCGGCAGTTGCAATCGGGAACTGCGATGGAGACCTTCGTGCTGTCCTCCGGTCTGCCCGGCAACTCGAGGAGCGCGCGCTCCTGATCGAGACCGAATGCGCCGATCGCTCTCCGCTCCAGCTGCTCGATCGGAGCGTGCGTCGCCATGAAAAGGTCGGGATTGTTCTGGTATGCGATCGACGCCTCGATGATTCCGCCCTCGACCAGAGCGAGCGCGTCGATCACCACCGCACGCTGGATCGGTGTCAGATCGGGATGATCATTGAGGAACTGCTCGAAGTGCATCGTCCAGACATCCGCCTTCATCGTGGACGCCAACCCGCGATACCGCTCATGCGCCTGCCGCGGATCGACGTTCCAGATCGCGTCGTGCTCGACCTCGACGACCGCACGCGCGTTGCGGAGAAGGACCTGCGGCGCGCTTCGCCCGAGGCCGGGCCGCTCCATGCGCTCCTGCGCCAGCGCGAGCTGGCAAACGAACAGCATGCCGATCAGCGAAAAGCGAAGAATCTTTCCTGACATGGCTTAATGCCCTCCGCGCGTAAAGATATAAAGGCGTAACGCCGTCAGCAAACCCAGCCGTGACCCTGACGCGCCGTGGGAGTGGAGCGCGGACGTCTCGTCCGCAGTCGCCGGGCGTCTCGCCCGGCGACTGATTCGTGACCGAGCGAGACGCTCGCTCACTGCGGGCCGGAGGCCCGCGCTCCGAAGTGCGTCTTGATCCAGTCGATCCACCGCGTGTACACGGTCGCTCCACCACGTCGCGTATCTCGAGCGGCTTTACGCGCAGGTGTGGAAGACGCTGCGGCCGGGCGGGCTGCTGTACCTCGACGAGTACGTCGGCCCGACGCGCTTCGAGTGGAACGAGACGCCGCTGCCGATCGTGCCCGATGATCCGACCGAAGCCCTCCGCTCCAGCCACATCGAACGCTACCTGCGCCTCGGCTTCGACGTGCGCCACGCGCGTCCGTACGGCGGCGCGGTCCTCGCGACCGTGTTCGGAAACCTCCACACTGCTCTTATCGACGACGACCGAGCAGTGACGAATGCGATCGGATCACATCACACGGTTTTCGTCGCCGTCCCGAGGCGGCTTCCGCTGATCGCGCTTCTTCGATACCGGATCGATACGAAGCTGCGGCGTTTGTGGAAGGAGCGCGGACGTCTCGTCCGCAGTCGCCGGGCGTCTCGCCCGGCGACTGATTCGTGACCGAGCGAGACGCTCGCTCACTGCGGGCCGGAGGCCCGCGCTCCGAAGTGCGTCTTGATCCAGTCGATCCAACGCGTGTACACGTCCGCGCTGCGCACCGGATCGCCGGGGAAATGTCCGCCGACCGGATATGCGACGAACTTCACCTCCACTCCGTTGTCCTTGAGCGCGTGGTACATCTCGAACGACTGCGTCGCGGGGACGCGCGTGTCGCCGGTATCGGTGAGGATCAGGGTCGGCGTCTTGATCGCGCTCGCGTACGTGATCGGCGACTGCTCGATGTACAGCTTCGCGGTCTTTGCGACATACGGCGAGCCGCCGAAGCCGTAGCCCGCGGTCACGTTGTTGTCGGACAACGCGTATTCGTGCGCGAGGTTGTTCACCGCCGCGCCGCTCACCGCAGCCTTGAACGCATTCGAATGTCCGATGATCCACGACGTCATGTAGCCGCCGTACGACCAGCCCGACACCGCCATGCGGTCGCGATCGATGACGCCGCGCTTCTCCAGCATCGCCAGTCCCGCCATCACATCGCGCATCGGACCGGCACCAGCATCTGCGGTGATCGCGTGCTGATAGGCGTTGCCGAGGTTGTCGCTGCCGCGGTAATTCGGCGAGAAGACGATCCAGCCCTGCGCGGCGAGCACCTGCGGGAGCATCGAGAACGTGCGTGTCGACGCCGACTGCGGTCCGCCATGAATCAGCAGCACGAGCGGGTACTTGCGATCGGGTTTGAAATCGGGCGGGTAGACGACCACGCCGTCTTCGTTGAAGCCGTCGTTCGTCCAGGTCACGCGCTCGATCTTGCCGAGGTCGAGCTCCGAGGCGATCGCATCATTCAATGATGTGAGGCGGCGCGGCTTCGATGTCGCGGAGCTCATGTAGTAGAGCTCTTTCGGATGTTGCGGCTCGGAGCCGGTGAATGCGATCGCGCCGTCGCGGCCGGCGTTCATGTCGACCCAGTACGACCACGACGGACTGATCTCGCCGAGGTCGAGACGTTGCGGTTTGCCGTTGAGTGGTTGCAGCCAGAGTGCGACCGAGGCTTCGTCATGTCCGCCGACGAGTAGCGATTTGCTGTCCGGCATCCAGAGCGCGCGGAAGATGCTGCGATCGATGGCGCGCGTTGCATCGACGCCTTCGCTGCCGTTGAACGGTGCGACGTAGATCTCCACCTCGTTGTTCGGATCGTCGTCGCGCGGATACCAGTACGCGATCGACTTGCCGTCCGGCGAGAACTCCGGTGTCGTCGCAAACTTCGCCTGCTTCGTCAGCTGGCGCGAGTTGCCGGTCGCGACATCGACGACGTAGATCGATGTGCGATCGCTGTCGCCGTAGACCGGCGTCTCCTGTTTCGTGATGGCGAGCAGCTTGCCGTCCGGCGACCACGACAGCGGCGACGGCACCGGTCCCGGCGGCTCGGCGGTCGGCAGACTCCACGCACCTTTCGTGAGCTGCTTCGCGTTGCCGCCATCAGCATCGATCGTCCAGACGTGCGACGACATCGGCAGCTCGGTCGCGAGGTAGTCGACGTTGCCCGGCTCGAACGCGTCCTCGAATTTCGCGCGCTCTTTCTTCTCCGGCTTTTCGTCCGAGGCGACGAAGGCGAATGCGTTGCCGTCGGGCCGCCAGGCGAACTGCTGGACGCCGTTCTTCCCGTTCGTCACCTGCAGCGCTTCGCCGCCGTTCATCGGCAGCACGAAGATCTGCGGCGTGTCTTTCACGAATCCGATGAATGCGATGCGATCGCCGTTCGGCGACCAGCGCGGCGAGCCGACGTGACGCCGCTCGTACGTCAGCGCGCGTTGTGCGCCGCTGGCGATGTCGATCAGCACGAGCTCGTCGTCGTAGTGAAACTCCTTCGCGTTCGGACGGCTGATCACGCACGCGATCGACTTGCCGTCGGGCGAGATCTGCGGATCGGCGATGTTGCTGATGCGGAATCCGTCATCGGGCACGATGCGGCGTTTCTCCGCATGCAGACCGGCCGCGAGGACGACGATGAGGGGAATTCGTAAAGTCTTCATGCGCCGAGTATAAGGAACGGTCCGTCTCCCGTAAGATGGTCGGAGCCCATGTCCTCACTGCTTTTCGAGCAGGGTGGTCCACGACGCGGCCCCGCGACGCTCGCCGGGCGCGAAGTCCTCGTCGGTCCCGATCCCGAGATCTGCAAAGTGAAGGGCGTGATGTTCGCCGCCCGCCGCGAGCTCCTCACCAAAGACCTCGGCGAGCGCACGTTCTACGCGATCGTCAGCAAGCTCTCGCCCGGCACGATGCGCGTGGCGATGCATCCGGTCGCCGGCGCGTGGTACGACTTCGCGAACGTCGTCGAGTACGACCGCGCGATCTGGGAGGCATGCCACAAACGGTATCCGTACATCCTCGATCTGATCGGCGCCGCATCTGCGGAGCTCGGCATCACGCGCGTCTTCTCACAGCTCGACGAAGCCGAGCTCTACGCATTCCTCGAGAAACTCGCCGAGTTTCACCAGCAGTATCAGAAGTACGGCCACCTCATCTGTGAGCGCACCGACACCGGCGCCCGCATGCACTACCACGACTACCCCTGCTACAGCCCCATCTTCTGCGCCAGCGGCAACGGGTTCTTACTCGAAGCGATCATGCGGCACGGCGGACGCGACGCGGAAGTCGTGGAGACGAAGTGTCATTGTCGCGGGGATGCGGTGTGTACGTATGAGATGACGTGGGGGTGAGATGGAGAAACTGAGAGACTGAGAGACTGAGGGGAGCCGCTCCTCCGTCTCTCAGTCTCTCCGTCTCCCGGTGTCCGTCTTTCATAAGGAATTCATCCCCCTCTCAACTGTTAACGCCCGCGCATGCAACAGTTTCGCTACGACATCCGCAATGTGGCCATCATCGCCCACGTCGACCATGGCAAGACCACGCACGTCGATGCGCTCCTCAAACAGGCGGGCGCAATCCGCGCGAATCAGCAGGTCGATGAGCGCGTCATGGACTCCAACGACCTCGAGAAAGAGCGCGGCATCACCATCCTCGCCAAGAACACCTCCATCCGTTACCTCGTCGATGATCCGGACGCCCTCGGCCACCCGGTGCATCACGAAGCGACGCACACCGCCTCGGGTCACGACCTCCCGGCCAACTTCATCCATCCGAAGGAAGTGAAGATCAACATCGTCGACACGCCGGGCCACGCCGATTTCGGCGGCGAGGTCGAGCGCGTGCTGTCGATGGTCGACGGCGTCATCCTCCTCGTCGACGCCGCCGAAGGCCCGATGCCGCAGACCCGTTTCGTGCTCCGCAAGGCACTCGGACTCGGCCTGCTGCCGATCGTCGTCATCAACAAGATCGATCGCAGCGATGCGCGTCCGACCGAAGTGGTCAACGAAGTGTTCGACCTGATGATCGAGCTCGGCGCGTCGGATGAACAGCTCGACTTCCCGATCCTCTACGCGATCGGCCGCCAGGGCATCGTGCGCAACGAGCTCCCCGACACGAACGATGATTGCCGTCCGCTCTTCGACGCGATCCTCAAGCGCATTCCGCCCCCGCCGGGCTACACCGATGCGCCGCTGCAGCTCCTCGTCTCCGCGATCGACTACAACGATTACGTCGGCCGCATGGGCATCGGGCGCATTCAGCGCGGACGCATCCGCCACGGCGAAGACGTCGTCCTCATCCTCCGCGACGGCACGCAGAAAAAAGGACGCGTGACGAAGCTGACCGCGTTCGAAGGCCTCAAGCGTGAAGAGGTGCCGGAGGCCGGCGCAGGCGAGATCGTGGCAGTCGCGGGATTCGCGGATGTCGAGATCGGCGAGACCTTCGCTGCAGCCGATGCACCGGAGCGCCTCGAGCCGATCGCCATCGACGAGCCGACCGTGTCGATGTTCTGGCTGGTCAACGATTCGCCGTTCGCCGGCACCGAAGGAAAGTACGTCACCTCGCGCAACATCAAAGAGCGGCTCGATCGCGAGCTGCGCAAGGACGTCGCGCTGCGCGTACGCGAGACCGAGCAGGCCGACCGCTTCGAAGTCTCCGGACGCGGCGAGCTGCACCTCTCGATCCTCGCCGAGAACATGCGCCGCGAAGGCTACGAGTTCGCGCTGTCGCGGCCGCAGGTCATCCTCAAGGAGATCGACGGCAAGACGATGGAGCCGTACGAAGCGCTCGTCGTCGACATCGATGAAGCGCACGTCGGTCCGATCATGGAGAAGCTGCAGATCCGCCGCGCGGAGATGACGGACATGGTGAATCCCGGCACGGGACGCGTCCGCATCGAGTTCAAGATTCCGACGCGCGGCCTCTTCGGCATCCGCACCGAGTTCCTCAGCGAGACGCGCGGCACGGGGCTGCTGTACCACACGTTCCTCGAGTACGGTCCGTACCGCGGCGAGATCACGAGCCGGAACCGCGGCGCGCTGGTGTCGAAGGAAGCGGGCGAGACGACGGCCTACGCCATCGAGCCGCTGCAGGAGCGCTCCACGCTCTTCCTCGGGCCCGGCGCGAAGGTCTACGGCGGCCAGATCGTCGGCGAGAACTCCCGCGACGTCGATATGGTCGTGCAGGTCTGCCGCAAGAAGCACCTGACGAACATGCGCGCCTCGAGCTCCGACATCGCCGTGCAGCTCACGCCGCCGCGCGCGCTGACGCTCGAGCAATGCCTGGAATGGATCGACGACGACGAGCTGGTCGAGGTGACGCCGCAAA
>DATEZA010000329.1:0-28039 GCA_035255945.1 Thermoanaerobaculia bacterium | reverse complement strand
GCAGCGCCGTGACTGGCTCGCGACGGGCGGCGCATAGCCGCCGCTCGTCCGACCGGGCAAGGTCATCGTTCGAGCCGACGAGGTGCTCGTCTTGCGTGACATGCCGACCGGTTCCGCGTAGTCACGCTGACGGGCACGATGGGGAGCGGTCACGCAGGACTGTCAACGTGGCGGACGCTGTGGCTTCGTGGGCGTCTGGATCGGCCGGACATTACGTGCCGCTCCTGACGATGGATTTTCATGAGACGTCCCGAGGAATCGACTCGCGAGGTAGGAGCATCGAATTCCGCGACATCAGCGCGACCCGCTGATTTCCGTGGCGTTCGGAACGCTGCCGCTCCGGCGGCAACGCAGTTCGTCGATGTCTTCACGTTGCCGCAGTTTGCAGCGATCGAGCAACATTCGATGACTCGGCGTCCCGACCCGGAGTGAGAGTGGTCTGAGGGCGCCAGTTCCTCTCGACACAGCTGCGATGCGTCCGATATCACGCAACGCTGCCCGCTACGCACCGACTCTCGGCTCGATCGTCGCGGACCGGCTCTTTCAGAACCTGACCGACCAAATCGCTGACGCCCGCCAACTTTCAACGAGCGAGCACGTCTGACGTATCGCATACAATCGCGCGCGCTGAAGAGCGTGCAACATACGCTCTATTTCTACGTACAAGCACGCGTGTCCAGGAGGAATTACATGACCGCAGTCCGACGGTTTCTCACGATCCTGACCTTCACGTTCGCGGCGCTGACCGCGTTCGCGCAGGATCAACAGCCTGCACCGACCCAGCGCACGACCGAGCCGGTGACCGCCGAGACCGACAAAGATGTCGCCGACCCTCGCGCCCTTCGCCTCAGCCTTGCGGAGGCCGTCCGCACCACCATGACCCAAAACCTTGGCATCGACATCCAGCGCTACGACTACCTCATGGCCGGCCAGTCGCTCCGCTCGCAGTACGGCCTGTACGACTGGTACACCACCGGCACGTTCCTGCACAGCTCCTCCAGTTTTGCCACCAGCAGCTCGATCGAAGCGGCCTCCGAACGCTTCACCACCGCGAACGTCGGCCTCTCGCAGACCGTCCCGACGGGCGGCAGCTACACCCTCACCTTCAATAACAAGAAAGACAACAGAGTCGGCTTCGGCACGGAGATCAATCCGAGCTACAACGTCAATTACGGCCTCGCGCTCAACCAGCCGCTCGGGCGCAACTTCGGCATCGACATCACCAATCGCTTCATCGACATTGCGCACAACACGCTCGGCATCAACCAGGAGCTCTTCCGCTCCGTGCTGATGAACACGGCCGTGTCGGTCGAGCAGGCGTACCTCGATCTCGTTTACGCACGCCGCAACGTCGACGTGGTGAAGGAATCGCTTTTCCTCGCGCGCGACCAGTCGCGCATCACGCAGATCCGCATCGACGTCGGCGCCTCGGCGCCGCTCGACATCCTGCAGCCGCGCGTGCAGATCGCGACGACGGAAGAGCAGCTGATCGCGGCCGTCGCTTCGGTTCACGATGCGGAGGATCGCCTTCGCGCGCTCCTCAACCTTCCGGCCGCCGACTGGGACCGGCCGATCGTTCCGACCGACGACGTCGGCTATGTGCCGATGACCATCGACACCACGCAGGCGGTTGCGCAGGCGCTGAATCTGCGGCCCGAGGTGCGGGAGAACAGGCTCGCCACGGCGACGCAGCGCATCAACTATCTCTATGCGCGCAACCAGGTGCGGCCGCGCGTCGACGCCACCGCATCGTATGGTTTCGCCGGTCTCGCCGGCACCGCGCTGGCCACCGATCCGATCACCGGTCAGCCCACCGGTCTGCAGTCGACGAACTATCCGCACGCAATCACGCAGATCCTGCAGGGCGACTTCCCGGCCTGGACCATCGGTCTCAACGTCGCCGTGCCGGTGCTCAACATCGGCGCGCGTGCCGAAGCGAAGCGCGCGCAGCTCGAGTACGAGCAGTCGAGGACCACGGAAGCGCAGACCAAGCAGAACATCGAGGTCGACGTGCGCAAGGCCGTGCGCGACATCGACACCGCGGCGAAAGAGATCGTCGCCTCGCGCACCGCGCGTGAAGCGGCGGAACAGAACCTCGACGCGGAGCGGAAGCGCTACGAGAACGGCATGACCACCAACTTCAACGTCCTGCAGATCCAGCAGCAGCTCTCCGACGCCCGCGTCCGCGAGCTGCAGGCGCTCGTCGGCTACAACAAGGCGGTGGCGAACTATCACCGCGCGGTCGGCGATCTGCTCGATGTCCGCAATATCAAGGTGGAAGACGACACCCCGGAAGAGCCGAAGATTTTCGGGCACTTCTTCGACCGGTACAATTGGCTGAATTACGGAAATCGCGTGAATTTGGAGGAACAGCCCAAATGACAGATGGCGTCGAGCTCGCAGCGCCGGCACCTCAGGAACCGAAACAAAGTTCGTTCAGCCGTATCGCCGGCGTCTTCTTCGCGCCGAGCGAAACCTTCGCATCCATCGTCCGGCGGCCCGACTTCGTCGTGCCGCTGGTCATCATCATGGTCGTCTCGCTTCTGACCGGCATCCTCATCGCCGAGAAGGTCGACTTCAAGGTGTTGATCCGCGATCAGATCGAGAGCTCGCCGAACGCATCGCGCATTCCGGCCGACATCAAGGAAAAGCAGATCAGCATCGGCGCCGGAATGGCGAAGGCGCTCACGTTCTTCGCTCCCATCACCTCCGTGGTCGGACTGGTGATCTTCGCCGCGGTCTTCTTCGCCGCGTTCAAGATCCTCGGCGGGGAAGGTGATTTTCTGCAGGCATTCTCGATCACCGCATATGCGTGGATGCCGAACATGATCCGATCCATCCTCACCCTGATTCCGGTCATGACCAAGAAGTCGCTGACGATGTTCATGCTCCAGAATCCGATCGCCTCGAATCCCGGCTACTTCATCGATCCGAAGCTCCATCCGATCGCGGCCGCGTTCCTCGGATCGTTCGACGTCTTCACGATCTGGACGCTCGTCCTGCTGATCATCGGCTTCGCCGCGATGTCGCGCTTCTCGAAGACGAAGGCCGCCGTGATCATGCTGTCGCTCTGGGCGATCAAGATCCTCTTCTCGGTCGGCATGGGCGCGCTCGCGGTGTTGAGGATGAGGGCGCAGTGACGGTCGCTGCCAGGCGCGGGCTGATCGTTGCTGCAGCCGCCGTCCTCCTCGCCGTCATCATCTACTTCAGCATCAAGGGCGGGAGCAGCGAGGCCGAGAAGGTCTACGCCGAGCCGGTGAAAGTGCAGAAGCTCGAGGCGGTCGTCACCGCGCCGGGCGAAGTCGATCCGAAGTTCAAGGTCAACATCAGCGCGCACGTCATCGGCAAGATCGAGCACCTCTACTTCAACGAAGGCGACACGGTCAGCAGAGGGCAGAAGCTGATCGATCTCGAGAAGCCGTCGTTCACCGCGGCGCGCGACAGCGTGCGTGCGCAGCTCGAGACCCGGCGCGTCGAAGTGGGACGTGCGAAGTCGCAGCTCGACACCGCCGAAGCCGCATTCAAGCGCGCGCAGAGCCTCCTCGGACAGGGCATTCAGGCGCAGGAAGCATTCGATCAGGCGCGGCAGAATCTCGACAATGCGCGCGCCGGATACGCCGCCGCGCAGCAGGGCGTGCAGCAGACCGCCGCGGCACTCGTGCAGTCCGAGACCGACCTCTCGTACACCACCATCACCGCGCCGACGACCGGCAAAGTCGTGCAGCTCAACACGCGCGAAGGCGAGGTCGTGATCCCCGGCACGATGAACAATCCGGGATCGGTGCTCGCCATCATCGCCGACATGTCGCAGATCCTCGTCGAAGCCGAAGTGGGGGAGACGGAGGTCATCGGAATCACCATCGGCTTGCCGGCGAAGATCCATGTCGATGCGATTCCGGACAAGGAGTACGCGGGCCATGTCACCGAGATCGGCAGCTCCGCCGCCGTGCACACCGGCTCGGCCTCGGGACTGCGCTATTTCAAGGTGAAAGTCGCGTTCGACGACGCCGATGACCGGCTGCGTCCCGGCATGACCTCGCAGGTCTCGATCGTCACCAGCACGTCGGAAAAAGCGCTGACCGTTCCGATCCAGAGCGTGGTCGAGCGGGTGCCCGGCGCGAAGTCGGCCGAGGATGATGAGAACGCGGACGCGAACTCTCCGAAGAAGAAATACGTATTCATAGTCGTGGACAACGCAGTCAAGCAGCGCGAGGTCACCACCGGCATCAGCGACACGACGCGTGTGGCGATCACTTCCGGCGTCAAGGAAGGGGACAAGGTGGTCACCGGTCCGGTGCGCGCGCTCAAGAAACTGCACGACGGCGATGCGGTCGAATTGACGACCGAGAAGAAGACATCATCGGCCGACGCGAAGTCCGACAAGGAGAAGTGATGGCCGATCACCTCATCGAGATGCGAGGCCTGGAACGGACCTATCAGCTCGGACCGCAGTTGATTCACGCGTTGCGCGGCGTGGAGCTGATCATCGATCGCGGCGAGTACGTTGCGATCATGGGACCGTCGGGCTCCGGAAAGTCGACGCTGATGAACATGATCGGCTGCCTCGACACGCCGACCGCCGGCAGCTACATCCTCGACGGCGTGCCGGTCGAATCGATGACCGACGACGAGCTCGCCGCGATCCGCAACACGAAGATCGGCTTCGTGTTCCAGACCTTCAACCTGCTCGCGCGAACAACGGCGCTGGAGAACGTCGAGCTGCCGCTGATCTACGCCCGCGTGCCGCGCACCCAGCGCCGCGAGATGGCCGAGGAGGCGCTGACTGCAGTGGGCCTGAAGGACCGCATGGACCACCAGCCGAACGAGTTGTCGGGCGGTCAGCGGCAACGCGTCGCCGTCGCCCGTGCGCTCGTGAACCGCCCCTCCCTGCTCCTCGCCGACGAGCCCACCGGCAACCTCGACACCCAGACCGGCCGCGAGATCCTCGACCTCTTCAAAGAGCTCCACAGCCGCGGCAACTCGATCATCATGGTCACGCATGAAGATGATGTCGCGCATGAAGCGGAGCGAATCATTCGTATTCGGGATGGGTTGATTCAGACGTAGAGATAGAGAAACGGAGAGACAGAGAGACGGAGAAACCAAGGAGCACGGCCCTCTCTGTCTCTCAGTCTCCCTGTCTCTCGATATCCTCTACGGAAAGACAGAGAAACGGAGAACCAAGGAGCACGGCCCCCTCTGTCTCTCAGTCTCCCTGTCTCTCGATATCCTCTACGGAGAGACAGAGAAACGGAGAAACCAAGGAGCACGGCCCCCCTCTGTCTCTCAGTCTCCTTGTCTCTCGATATCCTCTAAACCATGTTTTTCGAGAACCTTCGCATCGCTCTCCGCGCCATCTTCGCGAACAAAATGCGCTCGATCCTGACTGTGCTCGGGATCATGATCGGCGTCGCGGCGGTGATTGCCGTCGTGTCGCTCGTGCAGGGGCTGCAGTTTCAGATTTCGAAGCAGTTGGAGAACGTCGGCTCGACGTTCATCCGCGTCGTGCCCGATTTCTCGCGCGTGCAGCGCAATCCGTTCCTCGCCGCGCCGAAGCTGACGTACGAGGACGCCGTCGCGGTGCGCAAAGGGGCGTCCACGATCCGCGACTTCACGCCGCTCTTCATCAACAACGCGGTGCTGAAATATCGCGACGCGCAGCACAGCGCGACGCTGATCGCCGTCAATCAGAGCTATCAGGAAGTGGTCAAGCAGTTCGTCGAGCATGGCCGCTTCTTCACCAGCCTGGACGAAGAGGCGAAGAAGCGGGTCGTCGTGCTCGGCCCCGAGGCGGCGAGACTGCTGGGAATCGGAACGCAGGTCGGCGTCGACATCCGCGTCGGGCAGAACACCTTCACCGTCATCGGCATCATGGAAAAGCGCGGTTCCGGAATCGGCAACGATCCGGACGACGTCGTCTACATGCCGTTCGCCACCGCGCAGGTGCTGTACGGTCCGCAGGAGATGCAGTACCTCCCGCTCGCGTTGCAGGTGCGCAGTCAGGAGCAGGTCGATCTGGCGAAGGAGCAGGTGAGGGAGATCCTCCGCACGCGGCATCACCTCAAGAAAGACGAGCCGGACGATTTCAACATCACCACGCAGGAAGAGCTGATGAAGACGATCTCCGGCGTGCTGACGTCGACGTCCGTGATCATGGGCGCGGTGGTCGGCATCGCGCTGCTCGTGGGAGGCATCGGGATCATGAACATCATGCTCGTCTCGGTGACCGAGCGGACGCGCGAGATCGGCGTGCGCAAGTCGATCGGTGCGCGCCGGCGCGACGTGCTCGTGCAGTTCCTGGTCGAAGCGATCGCGCTCTCCGGACTGGGCGGCGCGATCGGCGTCGCCGGCGGGTGGTTGCTCGCCACGACCACGCAAACGATCCTCAACCACTCCTTCCCGAACCTCAACCTTCCGCCGGCACACACACCGGTCTGGGCCATCGTTGTCGCGTTCGGTTTCTGCGCCGCGCTCGGGATCATTTTCGGAATCTATCCGGCAGCGAAGGCGTCGAAGCTCGATCCGATCGAAGCGCTGAGATACGAGTAGGAGTTGTTGGGTTATTGGGTTGTTGGGTTATTGAGCCGGACCTAACAACCCAACAACCCAACAACCCAGCAACCAACAACCCCGTAACTCGTTTGGCACGTTCTCCGAAATGCCCTAATTTAGAGGTGTGTTAAGAACCGACGTGCCTAACTCCCGCAAGATCGCCGCTCTTGTCACGTTTGTAATCGCTCTCACGGCCGCGGCTGCATACGCAGACACGATGCCGCTGTCGCAAGTGCACAAGGGGATGAAGGGCTACGGCCTCACCGTCTTCGACGGCACCCGCATCGAGAAATTCGACGTCGAGATCCTCGGAGTGGTGAACAACACGGGGCCGAATCAGGACCTGATCATCGCGCGCGTCGACTCCCCGGTCGTGCAGCGCGCGGGCGTGATCGCCGGCATGTCGGGCTCGCCGATCTTCATCGACGGCAAGGTCATCGGCGCGCTCGCCTACGCCTGGCAATTCGCCAAGGAGCCGGTCGCGGGCATTACCCCGATCGAAGAAATGCTGAAGATCGCGGACAACGGCACGACCGGCACGTCGCTCGCGGCCGCTTCTCCGCGCGTGAATGCGTCCGAATTTCTGAGCGCCATCGCGAACGCGAAGACCGAAGCGGTTTTCGAAAAGATCGCCGCCGACTTCGGCGCGAAGCAGATGTCGAGCAGTGCGGCGAGACCGATCGCCGTTCCGCTCTCGCTGTCGAGCTTCGCACCGGAGACGATCAACCGCTTCGGCAAGTACCTCGACGCGATGAACTTCGTCGCCGTGCCGAGCGGAGCCGCATCGACCTCGGCCACTGCCACACCATCGCATGACGCCAAGCCGTTCCAGCCCGGCGATCCGATCGGCGCCGTGCTCCTCATGGGCGACTTCAACGTCGCCGCCACCGGCACCGTCACCTACACCGACGGCGATCGCGTGTACGCGTTCGGACATCCGTTCCTCGACATGGGCGAGGTCAGCTTTCCGATGGCGAAGTCGGAGATCGTGACCATCATGCCGAGCCTCGCCAGCTCGTTCAAGATGGCCAACACCGGCGAAGTCGTCGGCGCGCTGCAGCAGGACCGCTCGACCGGCATCATGGGTGTCGTCGGCGCGTCCGCGGACACGATTCCGATCGAGCTCACGCTCGACGGCTCCGGTCCGTCGCACACCTATCACGTCAACATGATTCGTCATTCGCAGCTCACGCCGCTGATCCTGGCGATGGCTGCGGACAGCGTCATCGCCAACGCGCAGAAAGCGGCCGGCGAGCGCACCGTGATGATGGACGCCGAGATCGACCTCAAGGGGATGGAGCCGATTCGTCTCCGCGAAGGGTGGGCCGGCGCGCAGGCGCGGCAGGCCATTCCGTCGTATCTCGCCGTCATCGCCGGCTACCTGATGTCGAACGAGTTCCGCGATGTGCGGATCGAGGATGTGAAGCTTCACCTGCGCCACGCCGATTCGCTGAAGATCGCGAAGCTGGTCGAGGCGTCGATCGTGCCGCCGCAGAACGGCCGCATCGTGCCGGGCGACACGCTCAAAGTCCGCACGGTGTTGAAGCCGTTCCGCGGAGATCAGTTCGTCGAGACGTTCGACGTGAAGATTCCGGACAACCAGACGCCCGGAAGTGCGTATCTCCTGATCGGCAGCGGGACCGTCTCCAATCAGATCGATTTCATGCTCGTGCCGCCCGATCCGCGCAACCTCGAGCAGGTGCTCGCGGTGCTGCAGCGCCTCCGCCCGGCGACCGACCTCACCGTCGGCCTCTACTCGAACGGCGAAGGGGCCGTGACCGCGGGCGTCTACATGCCGAACCTGCCGCCGACGATCCGCGCCGTCATTTCGGGCGATACGTCGAACGGCTCGCAGTCCCCCGTGAAGTACTTCGCCTCCAACCAGCAGGCGCACTCGCTCGGCTACATCGTCGACGGCGCGCTGAAGATCGATCTCGACATCAAGCCGCAAATTTGAATGTGAGGTTGCTGGGTTGCCAGATTGCTGAGTTGCCGGGTTTCTACCGAGCAACCGAGTCACCGGGCAACTCAGCAACTTTTTGAAAGGATTTGAATGCGCCGTCTCGCGCTCGTCCTCCTTGTAATCGCTACCACCCCCGTTTTCGCCACCGCCCCCCAGTTCTGGCGCACCCGCAACGCGGACGACTTTCTCTCCGGTGAGATCGAAGGCTTCGCCGTCACCTCGCGCGGGGAGCTCAGGCCGGGACCGTCGCTGGATAAAGTCGCGACCTTCACCGATCCCTTCGTCCTGTCGCAGGCCGCCGCGCCGAACGGTGATCGCTTCTTCGGCACCGGCAACGACGGCAAGGTCTATCGCCTGCGCGGCAAGGAGCTGAAGCTGCTCTTCACCGCGACCGAGCCCGAGATCTACACCGTCGCGTTTCACGACGGCGCGCTCTACGCCGGCAGCTCGCCGAACGGCAAGATCTACCGGCTCGATCCGGAGAGCGGCAAGTCATCCGTCTTCTTCGATCCGAAGCAGGCCTACATCTGGGCCCTCGAATTCCTCGGCAACGGCGATCTCGCCGTCGCCACCGGCGTCGAAGGAAAGCTCTTCCGCGTGACTGCCAAAGGAGAAGGCAAGGTCTGGTTCGACGCACCGGAAACGCACCTGCGATCGATTGCTGTCAGATCCGACGGCTCGCTCCTCGCGGGCGGCTCGGGCAAGGGCCGCATCTACGAAGTGAAGGCCGACGGCACCGCCCACGCCCTCTACGACTCCTCGCTCAACGAGATCTCCGCGATCTGGATCGATCCGTCGACCGGCATCGGCTGGGCGGCGGGCGTGAGCAACGTGCTGCCGGCGAGTGCGCCGGCCAAAGCGCAGCCGAAGGCGAGCGCGCAGGCGTCCTCGCAGGGGAGCAGCGCGTCGGCCGAAAAGAAAGACGCGTCCGCCGACGCATCGCCGACCGTCGACGTCAGCTTCTCCTTCGAAGACAACTCCGCGCCCGCCGCGCAGGCGGGAAGCGGTGAGCTCTACAAGATCAACAGCGACGGCTTCGTCGAAGTGGCGCGCAAATTCGACCGCGAGATGGTCTACGCCATCACCGGCGGCCGCAACGGCTCCGTCCTGCTCTCCACCGGTCCGCAGGGACGGATCTACGAAATGAAGGATGGCGAGGTCGCACTGCTTGCCGCAGTTCCGGAAAAGCAGGTCGTCTCCATTTCGACGACAAACGGCGAGACGCTGATCACCACCACGAACAGCGGCGCCGTCTATCGCATGGGGAGCGGTCCTTCGGCGAAAGCGGAGTTCCGTTCCGCCGCGAAGGATGTCGAGCGCTTCTCGCACTTCGGACACTTCCGCATCGAAGGGAACGACGTCGCCGACGGCCGTCTCGCCATCGCGTTCCGCACCGGCAACACGCGCACGCCCGATACCACCTGGAGCCCGTGGACGAGCAACACCGCGAGCGCCGACGGCACCATCTCCGCGCCGCCGGGACGTTACGTGCAGTACCGCCTGACCATGCCGAAGCCGGCGAGCAACGTGGCGGTCGACATGGTCACCGTCGCGTACGTCAACCGCAACGTCGCGCCGGTCATCGACTCCGTCGTCGTGCAGGATCCGGCCGTCGTCTTCATCAGCTCTTCGTATCCGTCCTCGCCGCAGGTGGTCGAAGCGACGAATCCCGACGAGTACGGCATCTTCACCAGCCTCGAAAATCCGCGCGACAAGAACGAGCAGGGGAAGAAGGTCTACCGCAAAGGCTATCGCACCATCACCTGGCGCGCGCACGATGACAACGGCGACTCGCTCCGCTACACGTTGCTGTTCCGCCGCAGGGAGAGTGACAAGTGGCTCCGTCTGCGCGAGAACATCGACGAGACGCAGATGAACTTCGACACCTCGCAACTGCCGGACGGCACATACCAGCTGCGCGTCGTGGCGAGCGATGCGAACGACAATCCCGAGATGGCGCTCAGCGATGCGAAGGAAGGGATCGAGTTCCAGGTCGACAACACGCCGCCGTCGATCGCCGTGACCAGTCAGGGCGACGACATCGTCATCCGCATCACCGACAAGCTCTCCACGATCGGCAAGGTCGAGTACTCCGCCGACGCGCAGAAGTGGATCCGCATCAACCCAGCCGACGGCATCGCCGACTCGAGCGACGAGACGTACCGCCTGAAGCGCAGCGCGGTGGAAGGCAAGTTCGTGATCGTCCGCGCGACCGACCAGTTCTATAACGTCGCCACATCATCCGTAACGCTGCCCTAGGGAGTGCGGCAAGCCGCCGCACTCCGTATAATGTTCATGCTTTGCGCCGCGTCCTGATCGTCACCCTCACGCTCACTCTCGCGGTTTCGTGCGGCCGTGAGACACCGGCCCCATCCGCAACCAGCACCGCAATCGACGAGAACCTTCCGCAGGACGGCGGCACCATCATCCGCCGCCTGCAGGCCGACGTTGCGACACTGAATCCGGTCATTCCGACCAGCCGCTACGACCGCCTGGTGATGAACTACATCTTCACGCCGCTGGTCGGACTGGACGTCGATCTCAAGCCCGCTCCCGCGCTCGCCACGAAGTGGGACATCTCCTCCGACGGCCTCAATTACGTCTTTCATCTCGATCCGAAAGCGACCTTCTCCGACAACACGCCGGTGCACGCCAGCGACGTCCTCTTCACGCTGAAGAAGATCGTCGATCCGGCGACCGAGGCGGCGCAGGTCGCGAGCGGCTTCGACAAAATCGACATGACGCGCACGCATGTCGTCGACGACCACACCATCGCCGTCGGATTCAAGGAAGCCTTCGCGCCGCAGCTCACGAAATTCAACGACGTCCTCGTGATGCCGGAGCATGTCTACTCCAAGGGTGACTTCAAGACGGCCTTCAACTTCAATGCGGTCGGCAGCGGTCCGTACAAACTCGTTCGCCGCGTCGCCGAAAAAGAGATCGTGCTCGAGCGCCGCGAAGACTACTGGGGCCGGAAGCCGTTCCTGAAGACCATCATCTTCAAGCCGATCATCGACTTCATCACCGCCTGGAACGCGCTCAAGCGCGGCGACATCGACGAGACCGAGATCACCTCGGACATCTGGGCGCTGAACAACTCCCGTCCCGAGCTGCAGAAGACGATCAACTTCACGCGCTTCTACTACCTCTCCGTCAACACCGTCGCGTGGAACAACCGCGGCCCGATCCTCAGCGACAAACGCGTGCGCCGCGCGCTGGCGCAATGCATCGACATCAGCTCCGTCATCAACAACCTCTACCACGGCACCGCGCGCGCGATGAACGGTCCGTTCACCCCCGACCAGTGGGCCTACAACCCGAACGTGCCGGTCATCCAGTTCGATCCGGCGGCCGCGCAGCACGCGCTCAACTCCATCGGCTGGCTCGACACCGATCACGACGGCGTCCTCGACAAGGATCACAAGCCGCTGAACATCGAGCTGCTGATCTTCGCCGGCAATCCGTCGTCGGCGCAGTTCGGTCAGTTGCTGCAGTCCGAGCTGAAAAAGATCGGTGTGGCGATGACGCTGACGGAGATGGAACCGACCGCGCTGCTGCAGCGCATCCTCGCCGGCAACTACGACTCCGCCTATCTCTCGTGGGACCTCGATCCCGATCCCGATCCGTACGGCTTGCTCCATTCGTCGCAGTGGCCGCCGCACGGACAGAACGTCGTCTTCTACAAGAACCCCGAGGTCGACACGCTGATCGACGCGGGCCGGCGCGAGTTCAATCAGTCGAAGCGCGTCGACATCTACCGCAAGCTGCACGAGCTCGTGGCCGGCGATCAGCCGTACACCTGGACGCTGCAGGTCTCGGTGAAATGGGGCATCGCGAAGCGCGTGCACGGCGTGAAGCTGTCGAAGGGATGGGGACTCTTCCTCTGGTATCCGGGCGAATTCGACTGGTGGATTCCCGAAAGTCAGCGCACGCACGACCAGCCCGCGGCGACCAAAGCGCAAGCGCAGCCGAGGTAGCGCGCGATGGCTGCGTACCTCGCGCGAAGAGTGGCGTACGCGGTCCTCACGTTCTTCGGCATCACCATCGTCACCTTCACGCTCATCCATTCCGTGCCGGGCGATCCGGTCACGTTCTACATCGGCAAATCGGGAACGCACGGCGTGCCGCCGCAGATCGTCGCGGCGATCAAGCACGAATACCACCTCGATGAGCCGGTGCCGAAGCAATACCTCTGGTGGCTGCGCGGCATCTTCACGCTCGACTTCGGTCCGTCCGTCATCGATCACCGTCCGGCGATGGATCGCATCCTCGAAGTGCTGCCGAACACGATCGCACTCAATGTCATCGCGTTCGCATTGTCCGCGTTGCTCGGCATTCCGATCGGCTTGTGGAGCGCATCGCGATCCGGACATCTCTTCGAGCGAGGCTCGTCCGTGATTTTCTTTTTGCTCTACTCGCTCCCGTCGTTCTGGGTGGCGATTCTGCTGATGCAGTTCTTCGCCGTGCGCCATCAATGGCTCCCGCTCTTCGGCATGACCTCGGACGATTACCTGCTGATGTCGACGGCGCACCGCATCGCCGATCGCATCCAGCACATGGTCCTGCCGTCGCTCGCACTGACGTACGCCCAGCTCGCCTTCTATGCGCGCTTCACGAAGTCGGCGCTGACGGAAGTCATTCATCAGGACTTCATCACCACCGCGCGTGCAAAAGGCGTCAGCGTGCATGCCGTGATGTGGAAGCACGCGCTGCGCAATGCGCTGCTGCCGCTGGTCACGCTGCTCGGACTGACGATTCCGTACCTGCTGTCCGGCAGCGTCATCATCGAAACGATGTTCCAGTGGGACGGCGTCGGAAAGCTCTACTTCCAATCGCTCGCCAGCCGCGACTATCCGACCGTGCTCGCGCTCACCGTCGTCACCGCCGTGGTCACGCTCTTCGCCAGCGTGGTCTCCGACGTGCTCTATGCGCTCGCCGATCCGCGCGTGCGCGTCGAGGGGAAGCGATGAAGCGCGAGGAGAGCAACTCGTGGCGTGATGTCTGGCGGCGTTTTCGCCGCAGCACGATCGCGATGATCGCGCTGGTTTACGTGACGTTCGTCGCGATCGTCGCGCTCTTCGCGCCGATGATCGCCAGCTCGAAGCCGCTGATCCTGCGCACGCCCGCGGGCATTCAGTTTCCGTCGGCACACGATCTCCTCGGCACGAAGGAAGGAATCGAGCAATTGGCGCAGGGACGCGTGGTGATCGGCGCGCCGGTGCCGCATTCTCCCGTTGTCGTCGACTTCGCGCATCGGCTCGACGCGCCCACACCGCTGCATCACTTCGGCACGGATGACGTCGGCCGCGACGTGCTCGCGCGGCTCGTGCACGGGGCGCGGGTCTCGCTGACGGTTGCGATTCTCGCGGCGGCGATCGCGCTGATCGTCGGCTCGTTCTTCGGTGCGATCGCAGGCTTCTACGGCGGCTGGATCGACTGGATCGTCTCGCGACTGATCGAGATGGTCCTCTGCTTCCCGTTCCTTTTTCTCGTGCTCGCGATCGTCGCTCTCTTCGGCCCGTCGATGTACACGATCATCATCGCCCTCGGTGCGACGACGTGGACGAACGAAGCGCGCTACGTCCGCGGCGAGATCATGCGCATTCGCGAGCTCGAGTTCGCGCACGCCGCGCGCGCGAGCGGCGCGAGCGACGTGCGCATCATCTTCCGCCACCTGCTGCCGAACGCACTCGCTCCCGCGCTCGTCTCCACGAACTTCGCCGTCGCCGCGGCGGTGCTCACCGAGTCGTCTCTCTCATTCCTCGGCCTCGGCGTTCCGCTCCCTGCGCCGACCTGGGGCGGCATGCTCAGCCTCGCCGAGATGTACATCGACTCCGCCTGGTGGCTCGTGCTCTATCCCGGCATCGCGATCTTCGCGACCGTCGCCGCGTTCAACGTGGTCGGCGATCGTTTCCGCGAAGCGCTCGACCCGCGCGGCTAGTCGTCATCCCGAGCGTAGTCGAGGAACCCGGGGGGGAGGAGGCGCGCCACACGTCCGTCTGAGTTGCGACAAGCTGAGAGCTTGTCGTACACCAGGTCCCCCGACGCCATCATCGAGGCGCTTGATCCGCGCGGCTAGTCATCCCGAGCGTAGTCGAGGGACCCGGGCGGAGGCGGCGCGCCACACGTCCGTCTGAGTTGCTTGTCGCCCCCGCAGGTCCCTCGACGGGGATCATCGCAGCGCTTGATCCGCGTGGATGATGTCCATCGCGCCCATCGCGAACGTCGTCGCCGAGGGTGGATCGAAGTTCGACATCGTGATCACGGTCCAGCCGTCAGGACTCATCTCCAGCGATGCGTTCAGTCCCGGCGCACCGCCGCCGATACCGATGGCGCGTCCGAGCCGCTCGAACCTGCTGCTGTAGATCCAGTTCGTCCATTTCTCCGATGCGAGCTTGTTCGAGTCGAGTGCTTTCGCGAAGCGGAGCAGATCGCCGGCCGTTGCGAATGCGCCGCCGGCGGATGAGGGACGTCCGGGAAGAGAGCTCGTATTCACGCGCCGCTCCGTCAGATCGTGATCCTCGCCGCGCAACGTGTAGCCGGTCGCGCGATTCGCAACGTTCTCATCGACCGCGAAGAACCCGCTCTCCTTCATCCCGGCCGGCGCGAAGACGTGCTGCTGCACGTAGTCGCGATACTTCTGCCCGCTGATCTTCTCGATGATCAATCCGAGGACGATGTAGCCGGCGTTCGAGTAGCGCTGCTTCGTGCCCGGCTCGAACTCGAGCGGCTTGTCCGCGAAGAGCGGAAGAAAATCGCTCAGCTCGCGCAGCTTCGACGGCGGCGCGGCCTGGTAACGCTCACCGAAGATGTCGCCGAGGCCCGAGCGGTGATCGACGAGCTGCTGGATCGTGATCTTGTCCGCGGCCGGCGACGGATAGTCGGGCAGGTGCTTGCGAATCGTGTCGTCCGGCGACAGCTTGCCCGCCTCGGCGAGCTGCGCGATCGCTGCCTTGGTGAAGAACTTGTTGATGGAGCCGATGTTGAATCTCGTGTCCAGCGTGTTCGTCGTTTTCGTCGCCACATCCGCCAGTCCCCACGCGTGCGTCAGCTGCGGCTCGCCGTCCTTCGCCACGAGCACCACTCCCGAAAAGTGGTTTGCGTCGTAAAGCTTCTGCCCGTACGCGGTGATGTTCGCGAGCTTCTGTGGCTGCGTGAGGCCGGCGCGCACTTCCGGTTTCGGCCAGTCTTTCGTCTCCTCGGGATCGGGACCGCCGATGATCACGCGCTTCTGCGCGGCGATGCTCACTGTGGAAAGGAGTGCAAGGAGGATCAATGCTTTCTTCATGCGCCGAGGCTAGCGAAGGCGTGTGAAGCGATTGTGAAGGTGAGAATCGCGGCCCCTCATCCGGCCCTTCGCTTCGCTCAGGGCCACCTTCTCCCCGCGTGGTGTAGGACAAGCTCTCAGCTTGTCGAGGGGCAAGCTGAGAGCTTGCCCTACACCAGCCGCGCGGACGCGCCGGGTGAGGGGCAGTGCCGCGCTACATGGCGATTGTGAACGTGAACGCCGCCCCGCCGCCCGGCGCGTTCTCTGCCCACACCCGCCCTCCGTGCAGCTCCACCAGCCGGCGCACGATCGCCAGTCCGAGTCCCGCACCTTTCTGCGTGCGCGATTCGTCGAGTCGATAGAAACGCTCGAAGATGTTTTCGAGCTCGCCCGGAGGAATGCCGGGACCGCTGTCGATCACGCTGACGATCGCGTCGCCGTTCTCGCTGCGCACCACGACGCGCACCGGCGCGTAACGCGCTGCATTCGCCAGCAGGTTGCGCATGATCTGCGCGAGCCGGACCGGATCGGCGCGCACGATCGGTCGCGCCTGCGCGTCGACCGGCTCTTTCACGATCTGCTCGATCGCCCCGACCAGATCGAGCGGCACCAGCTGCAATTTCGTCCCGCCCGCATCAGCGATCGCGAGCTCCTGCAGATCGTCGACCAGTCGCTGCAGGTGCAGCACTTCTTCGTACAGCGATGCGATGTTCGGCGTCGCCAATCCATCCTGCACCGACTCCAGCTCGCAGCGCAGGTTCGTGATCGGCGTGCGCAGCTCATGCGCGGCATCGGCGACCATCCGCTTCCGCAGCTCCTGCTGATTCGCGATCGCGTCGGACATTGCGTTGAACGACGTCGCGAGCCGCGCGATCTCGTCGCGTCCGCGGACCGGCACGTTCGTTCGCGTCTTGCCGCGCGCCATGTCCTGCACCGCGGAGGTCAGTTGCTCGATCGGCCGCGTGATGTGACGGGAGATCAGGAACGTGAAGATCACCGCCACGAGAATGGCGAGCACGAACATCACGATCAGCCGGCGGTCGAGCGACTGGAGTTGATCGGGACGCTCGCGCGGCACGAAGTACACGCGGTTCGTCGTGCCGGGAATCGGCGTCGGCTGCATGTAGAGCACGAGCTGCATCAGATGTCCGTCGCGATTCGAGCTGATCTCGATCTTGTCGCCGTTGATGCGGATCAGCGCGCCGTGCAGGGCAGGGGAGGCCGACACGATGCGGCCCGCACCGTCGACGACGATCACGTCCCGGCCCGCGTTCGATGCCGCGCGCTTCGCAATGCGCAGCTCGTCGTGCGTCACGCGGCGCGTGAAGACGCCGCTCAGCGCGATCGTCACCACCACCACCGTGACCATCGCCGTCAGCAGCCGCCAGCGGATACGCGTCATACGAATTTGTATCCGACGCCGAAGACGGTGACGATGCGCGCCGGATTGGTGCGATCGATCTCGATCTTGCGCCGCAGGTTCTTGATGTGGACGTCGACTGTGCGATCGAGTCCTCCTTCCACCAGCTCGTCGCGGGTGAAGACGCGTCCCGGCGAGCGCATCAGCGTTTCGAGCAGACGGAACTCGGCGGCCGTGAGCGCGACCGATTCGCCGCGCACGATCACTTCATGCGCGGTGCGATCGAGCGTCACGTCGCCGGCGACGAGCGGCGCTTCATCCGCGGGCTCCGCGCGACGCAGCACGGCACGCACACGCGCGACGAGCTCGCGCGGGCTGAACGGCTTCGTCACGTAATCGTCCGCGCCGCTCTCCAGTCCGACCAGCTTGTCGTCCTCGGTCGAGCGTGCAGTGAGCATGATGACCGGCAGTCTGGATTCGGCGCGCAGCGCGGCACACACTTCGAGTCCGTTCCGCCCCGGCAGCATCAGGTCGAGGATGACGAGGTCGGGCGGCTGCTGTCGCGCGCGTGCGAGGCCTTCGTCGCCGGTGCGCGCGATGTCTGTGCGATAGCCGTCGTGACGCAGATACATCTCGATCGACGCGGACGTCTTCGGGTCGTCTTCGACGATGAGGATCCGGCGTGCGCGCACTTCGTGCATGATACGGTGCCGCTCGTGAAGAGATTGTGAAGATGAAATCGATCTGGTTCCTGCTCGCTCTCTCGCTCCCGGTCAGTGCACAACAGTCGTGGCAGTTCGCCGTCGCCGGCGATTCGCGCAATTGCGGCGACGTGGTGATGCCGTCGATCGCCAACTCGGTCAAGGCCACCGCCGCGCAGTTCTACTGGCACCTCGGCGACTTCCGCAAAATCTCCGATTTCGACGACGACATGCTCGCCGCCGCGCAGATCGAGGGAACCGATCTCGAGATCAGTGATTACTACCGGCAGGCGTGGCCCGACTTCATCACGCATCAGGCGAACCGCTTCCAGGTGCCGGTCTACCTCGGCATCGGCAACCACGAAACGACGTCGCCGAAAACGAAGCCGGAGTGGACGCTGCAGTTCGCCGACTGGCTGACCAGGCCGAACATCGTGCAGCAGCGGCTCGCCGACAATCCGAACGATCATCTGCTCCGCGCCTACTACCACTGGATCCAGAACGGCGTCGATTTCTGGAACCTCGACAACGCCGACTATTCGTTCGACAGCGAGCAGATGAAGTGGATCAGCAATCGCATGAAGTACGTGCTCGCGCATCCGGAGATCAGGACCGTGATCGCCGGCTCGCACGCCGCGCTGCCGCACAGCCTCAGCTGCGATCACTCGATGAATCAGACCGCAAACGGCGAGCGTAACGGTGTGATCGTCTACAAGCAGTTGCTCGAGCTGCAGAAGGCGGGGAAGAAGGTCTATCTCTTCGCCAGCCACTCGCACTACAAGCTGGAGAACATCTTCGACACCGACTACTGGCACAACAACGGCGGCGTGCTGCCGGGATGGATCGTCGGCACCGCCGGCGCGCAACGTTATCGGTTGCCTGACACGGCGGCGGGCATGCCCGCGAGCCGCGCGCAGACCGATGTCTACGGCTATTACCTGGTGACCGTTGCGGCCGATGGATCGATCACCGTTGACTTCCGCCAAGTCAAGCGGGCCGATGTTCCACCCGACGTAGAGCAAGTATTCGGCGCCGCCGGCATCGATCGCTGCTATGCGGGCAACAAGGAGCTGGAGCACGTCGGAAAGTCAGCGAACTGCGCAGCGAACGTGCCGTGCTCGATGCCGTAGCTACGTCGTAACGGTGACCGGCAGGCGCGCCTTCAACGACTCGAGCACGAACGGCGGCACGAGCCGCGCGACATCGCCGCCGAGCCGGAAGACTTCCTTCACCAGGCGCGACGAGACGTATGTGTACTCGACGGCCGGCAGCATGAAGATCGTCTCGACGCCCGGATGCAGCTCGCGATTCATCAGCGCCATCTGCAGCTCGTATTCGTAATCCGACACCGCGCGGATTCCGCGCACGACCACGCCCGCACTCATTCGTTGCATGAAGTCGACGAGCAATCCGCTGAACGAATGCACCTCGACCGTCGGCATGTCCTGCGTGCATCGCGCGATCAACTCCATCCGCTCCCCGACCGTGAACAACGGCGCCTTCCCTTCGTTCTCCAGCACCGCGACGAGGAACCGGTCGAAGAGGTTCGTGCCGCGCCGAATGATGTCGAGATGACCGTTGGTGAGGGGATCGAAGGAGCCGGGATAGACGGCGATGCGCATCGGGGAGGATTGTAAGTGATAGAGGAGAGCGGAGTGATAGAGGAGAGCGGAGTGATAGAGGGGAGCGGAGTGGTAGAGGGGAGCCGAGTGCACCTCTCTCCCTCTATCACTCGGCTCTCCTCTATCACTTTCAACATGGTCAAGTACTTGACGATTGATCATGCTGAACCTAAACTGAATCATCAGTTCGAGTGAAAACCGATGGGAGGGTGTGAATGCGGCAGCAGATTCCGGTGAAGCGCTCGAATCCCGCACTCAAGACGCGGCTCCTGGCCACGATCCGCACGTACCTGCCGGGAGCATGGATCGAACCCAAACAGAATGAGCTGGTGACGCTCTATCGCCTTCGCTACAAACTGGCGATGGAAGAGCAGAAGTACGACACCGCGATGATCTTCCTCAACAAGATCCTCGAGCTCGAGCCGATGAACATCGAGGCGAAACTCTGCAAGGGGGAGATCTACTACCGGTGTCTCAACGACTACCCGAAGGCGATCGAGCAGTACAACAAGGTGCTGCGCCTCACCAACGACCGGCAGACGGAACCGGTGCATCTCCGCGCGCGCGCCGCGATGGCGGAGATCATGGAGCTGCTGAGTTAGAGCTCACCGGTCTCGTTCGAGCACGAAGTCGAGCGCGATCTCCAGCGTCTCCTTCGCGGTCGACGGCGCGAACGGCTCCAGCGCAACGCGTGCGCGAGCCGCATAGTCGCGGGCGATCGCGCGGCACTCATCGAGTGCGCCGTACTTGCGCACGACATGTCCGATCTCCGCCGGATCGATGCCGTTGAACGACTTGTTCGCGGCGACGCGCGCGATCATCTGCCGCTCGCGATCGGTGGCACGCGGCATGGCCAGGATCAGCGGCAGCGTGACCTTGCCTTCCTTCAGATCCGACAGCGCCGGCTTGCCGAGGACTTCCGTGCTCGACGTGAAATCGAGCAGGTCGTCGATCAGCTGGAAGCAGATGCCGAGGTTGAGGCCGTAGTTGAAGAGCGACGTCGCGGTGCTCTCCGGCACATCGACGAGATACGCGGGGATGCGGCAGCACGCGCCGAACAGCAATCCGGTCTTGCGCGTGACGACGTCGAAATAGTCATCGATCGACAGATCGGCGCGGCCGTTCTGTTCCAGTCCGATGATCTCGCCTTCGATCATGCGGATCGTCGTATTCGACAGCAACCTCAGGATGTCGAGATTCCCCTCGGCCAGCGCGAGGCTCATCGAATGCGTGTAGAGGTAGTCGCCGACCAGCACCGTCAGGTTGTTGCCCCAGCGGTAGTTGATCGACGTGCGGCCGCGGCGGATCTCCGCCTCGTCGATGATGTCGTCGTGGACGAGCGTCGCGTTGTGGATGAACTCCACCACCGCGCCATACACCACGTCGCGGTAATCCTCGTAGCGCAGCATCTGCGACACGAGCAGCAGCAGGGCAGGGCGGAGACGCTTCCCGCCGCCGCCGAGGATGTGCTGACCGACGTCGTGGATGGTCTTGATCTTCGACTGGAAATTGCGCGCGAGCTCCTCTTCGACCATGGCGAGCTTCGGCGCGATCGGCTCGAGGAGGCGCTCGGCGCGCGTCATCTGCTCGTTGATGGTGTGAGGGACTGTCACGGAGGCAAGAATAATCGATGCAGGACGGCGTCTCAACCGCGGTAGTTCGTGAACTGCAGCGGGATTCCGAAGTCCTTCTCCTTCACCAGCGTGATGGCGCGCTGCAGTTCGTCTTTGTTGCGGCTTGTGACGCGAACCTGATCGGACTGAATCGATGCCTGCACCTTCAGCTTCGCGTCCTTGATCGCTTTCACGATCGCTTTCGCTTTCTCGCTCTCGATGCCCTGCACGATCTTCACTTTCTGGCGGACCGTGCCGAGGGCCGCATCTTCGAGCTTGGCGTAGTCGAGCGCCTTGAGCGAGACGCCGCGCTTGACCAGCTTCGTCTCCACGATGTCTTTCACGCTGCGGAGCTTTCCTTCGTCATCGCTGACGAGCACGATCTCGTCTTTCGCCAGCTCGATCGTGCTCTTGCTTCCTTTGAAATCGAAGCGCTGCGAGAGCTCTTTCTGCGCCTGCTGAATCGCGTTGGACACTTCCTGCATCTCGGTTTTCGAGACGATGTCGAAGGAGAACTCCTGGGCCATTTCGGCAACTCCTAATCAGCGTGAACCGTTTGCACTCCCGCGGGAGGCGTGAACCGGAACGCGTCGGACGACGCGGACGCGGGATGATATCCCGACAGCTCGAACACGGTGCGGTTGCCTTCGCGATCGGTGTACTCGACCGATTGGATCAGATGTGTCGACGCCGAGCTCGTGATCGCGATCGAGCGCAGCAGGCCGGACGAATCGCGCGGCTGCAGCGTCGTGATCACGTTTCCGCCGCTCGCTTTTTCCTTGACGACGAACGAGCGATCGCGCGAGGACGCGTCGCCGAGCACGAGGAACGGCAGATCGCGGCGCTTCTGCGCGTCGAGCGTGGCGACCGTCACCTGCTTGTCGGCGGGGACGTAGAACCACGAGCGGTCGCCGTCGAAGACGAACAGTTTCTGCTCCGGCTTCGCATACGACCAGCGCATCTGCGGCAAGTTGCCGAACAGGACCGTGCCGCTCTCGACCTGCGCGTTCTTGAATCCCTTCGGCGTGAAGCGCTGGACGAACGTCGCCTCTTTGCCCGACACGGCGGCGGGCGCTTTGTCGATTTCGGCGGCGGTCAGGGTAGTGGTTAAGAGAAGTGCGGTGAGGATGGTCAGTTTCTTCATCACAGTTTTTCCACTTCGATCGATGCAATTGCCGATCTCACAACAAAGATCCGCTCGTTCTTGCTCCGATCGTGAGGAAAAAGGAAGAAGCCGCTTGCCCCGGGATTGTAGTTGGCGGAACCGCGGATGACCTCGCCGTCAGCGAACTCGACCGCGATCAGCGAACCGGTCGGCGTGTCGAGCTGCTCCTCCGGCACGGTCCGCGGAAAGAAGACCGCTTTCAGCGCATTGAACGGCACCTGCTCTTCGCCGCCGTGCTCGTGCTTGATGTTCAGCACTTCGGTGACCGCATCGATCACGGCGACAGCGATCCGCTCCGTGCGGCCATCGCGAAATCGCAGAATCACCTTTCCGTCGTCGTGCATCAGAAGAGCTCGAGCCCCCAGAGGTCGTGGAGATGAATGATACCTGCCAGACGGCGCGTGTCATCCACGATGAACACGGAAGTGATCTTGCGGCTCTCCATCAACTCGAGTGCCGCCGACGCGAGCTCGTTGCTGTCGATCGTCTGCGGATTGGGCTTCATCGACTCGGCGGCGCTCTTGCGCAGGATGTTCTCGTCTTTCTGCAGCAGGCGGCGGAGATCGCCGTCGGTTATGATGCCCTGCAGCGCGCCGTCGCCGTTGACGACCGCCGTCACGCCGAAGCCTTTCTTCGACATCTCATAAATGACGTCGTGCATTTCGGTTCCGAGCTGCACGATCGGAATGTCGTCGCCTTTGTGCATCAGATCCGCGACGCGCAGGAATCGCTTGCCGAGCCGCCCGCCCGGATGGAGGAACGCGAAGTCTTCTTCCTTGAAGCCTTTACGCTGCAGGAGCGCCATCGCGAGTGCATCGCCGAGGGCGAGGGTGGCGGTCGTCGATGCAGTCGGCGCGAGTCCGAGCGGGCAGGCCTCTTTCGAGATCGCGGCGGACAGATGATGGTCCGCGCCTTTGGCGAGCGTCGACTGCGGATTGCCGGTGATCGCGACGAGCTCCGCGCCGATCCGTTTGAGACTCGGGATCAGCCGCACGAGCTCCTCCGTCTCTCCGGAGTTGGAGATCGCCAGCACGACATCCCCCCTTACTACCATCCCTAAATCGCCGTGAATGGCCTCGGCGGGATGAAGGAAGAACGACGGAGTGCCGGTCGACGCGAGGGTCGCGCTGATCTTTTTGCAGATGATGCCGGACTTGCCGAGGCCCATCGTGATGACGCGGCCGGGACAGGTGTTGATCAGTTCGACGACGTTGATGAAGGTCTGGTCGAGGTGCTGGATGAGTCCGAGGATCGCCGCGGCTTCGACTTCCAGAACGCGCCGCGCCTCGGCTAAAGCGGGGTGATCAGTCATTGGGGCGATTATGTGCGACACGCTCCTGCGGCAACAACATCGCGTAGAGCATCTCGCAGACCGGCGTCGCGACACCCGATTCTTTTCCCATTCGCACGACGGCGCCGAGCTGCGCATCGAGCTCGGACGGTTTCCCTTGCATGATGTCGCGCTGCAATGACGAGGTCGCGTCGGGTGCGAGTCCGTCGAAGCGCGCGAATGTTTCGACGACGGCATCCGGCGAGAGCTGCACGCCGCGCGCATTCGCGACGGCGATGATCTCCTCAATCGCGCCACGCGCCAGCTCGCGCACCTCGGGCACCGCACGCCATGCGCCGACCGGCACACGCGTCACGGCGCCGAAGCCGCTCATCGGCGCGATGAAGAGGAACTTCGTCCACATCGAACGATGGATGTCGGGCGGGATCTGCGCGTCGATGCCGGCGGCCGTCATCGCGTCGCGGATGCGAAGCGCGCGCGCGGACAGCACGTTGTCGAGCTCGCCGAACATCAGGAACGGATCGGATGCGGCATGGCGGATGTGTCCCGGCGCGACGATGAAGCTGACGATGGCGCAAAGGCCTGCCATCGCGTGCTCGCGTCCGACTGCATTCGCGATCTGCACCGGCGCTTCCATCCCGTTCTCGAGCGGGATCACCGCCGTGTTCGATCCGATCATCGGCCCGATCGTTTTCAACACCTCGGCGATCTGCGGCGTCTTGACTGCGAGCAACACGACATCGACTTCACCGACGCTTGCCGGATCGTCTGTCGCCTTCGCGTTCGGAATGACGAAATCGCCCTTGATGCTGTCGACGCGCAGGCCGTTCGCGTGCAGTGCTTCGAGCGTTTTGCCGCGCGCGATGAACGTCACATGCGCGCCGCCGTGCGCGAGCATGCCCCCGAAGTAGCCGCCGACGCCGCCCGCTCCAACCACCGCGAATCGCATCACGTGATTATGACGGAGTCACATTCCGCCTCGAATTTCGGTCCAGGGCTCGGCGGGGCGGCTGGGAAGAATGTCGCGCATCCAATCGAATTGCGGATGGTCGTCGAGGAACTGCTTCGCATCGAACGGTTCGCCGCAGGCGCGGCCCCAGCGCGCGGCGAACGACATCCGCTTCGCCATCTTCGTGTCGACGACTTTCGCGTCGAACGTGCCGGCCGGCGCGTAGGGGAGGTGCGACGTGCTGCCGTCTGCGTCGAAGTGACCGCAGAGCGTGCGCCCTCCGGCGAGCTCTTTGCCGAGGTACGTGTCGTAGTGGTCCGCTTCGAAGGCTTTTGCTTTCTCGACGTCGATGCGGCCGGCGTTGTCGCGCATCAACTGCTTCCATCGCACGCGGCGCGCGACGCCGGAGATGCGGATGTCGGTCTCGTGCTCGTCGGTCTCGAAGCGGAGGATGCGATTGTTCTCGGCGATGTTCGAGCCGGTGAAGTAGCCGTCTTTCGTCCGCTCCAGCGCGGCGTTTTTCAGTCCGAGCTCGAGGCGCGCGATCTCGTTCGTGTTCACGTCGCCGATCAGCCACGCGTTCGCGTAGCCGCCGTTGTTGCCCTTGCGCATGATCGCGCACCAGTCGTCGATCGTATTTGCGTACTGCGTCGCGCGGCGCATGCGATCGAATTCGGGAATGCCTTTCTCGTCGAAGCCGGCGAAATCGCCGATCGTCGTTTCGGAGCCGACCAGTCCTGCATCGCTGATGAACCAATCCGTCCCGCTGTGCACCCAGCCGGGATAGACCTGCATCACGATGTGGTGGCCTTTCGCTGGTTTGATGTCGAGCATCACGTTCGCGGTCGCGGCGGCGAACTCGAACATCGTGTTGTGGCCGAGGACGATGCCGCCGTCGGCGGTCATGTGGCCGGTGGCGATGAACGAGCTGCACGATTGCTTCGGCAGCTCCTGCGCGCGCGAGCCGATGTCTTTCTTCACCGTCGGAAACCAGTAGCCTTCGAGGTCGAACCAGTCGTTGTATGCGACGAGATCCTCGCGCGTCGCCGCAATTCCCGCCGCGTTCATCCCTTCGGCGATGCCGTCGATTTCCGCGAGCAGCTCTGCGTCGACCTTCGGAATGACGAGGGTCTTCACCTTCGTGGTGAGCCAGCGCCACTCCATGCCGTCGTAGTAATTCCACTCCTTGCGGCGCATGCGCAGGCCGTCATCGATCTCTTTCGCCAGGAGATAGCCGTGCTGAAAACCGCGCTCGCGCGGAGATCCTTCGATGTGTAGATAAATCCACCCGGCGTGGGGTTCGCGCTTCGCTTTGGCGAGCCAGGACTGTTGTTCGGGGGTGAGGGCGAGGGCGGGAAGGGTGAGAAGAAGGCAGGCGAGCAGGCGTCGCATGTCTGAAATTGTAAGTGGAGCGCGGGCGTCCCGCCCGCAGTCGGCGGGCGTCTCGCCCGACGACCGTCGCCGAAATAAAAAGCCCCGCGTTTCCGCGGGGCCTCTCGGCAACCGGCAACTGACCGGGGCGACAAGCTGAGAGCTTGTCGTACACCGGTGTACGACAAGCTCTCAGCTTGTCGCCCCGGTCAGATTGCGACGAGGTCCTCGCGCGTCGCCGCGATGCCGGCGGCGTTCATCCCTTCGGCGATGCCGTCGATTTCCGCGAGCAGCTCTGCGTCGAAGGCTGGAAGGGTGAGGAGGAGGCAGGCGAGCAGGCGTCGTATGGGCGGAATTGTAAGTGGAGCGCGGGCGTCCCGCCCGCAGTCGGCGGGCGTCTCGCCCGACGACCGTCGCCGGCCGAGACGGCCAGCGACTGCGGGCGGGACGCCCGCGCTCCACTATCATCGTCCGCCATGATGATTGCCGCCATCGCCGTTCTTGCCGCTGCCGTCATTGCCGCGCGAATGACCCTCGCCCCGCCCGAGAGGGCGGTGCTGGCGCGATGAATGAGCAACCCCCTAATCCGCCTGCGGCACCTTCGCCCCCGCGCGGCGGGGGAGAAGGCAAAGCACGGGAGTATCTGCGCGCGCGCTCCGCGCAGCTCGATCACGAGCTGCCCGGCGATTGCCTGGAGGAAGCGCGCAAAATCGCCGAAGCGTTGATCGCGGATGGAGAACGTCCGTGGATCGGGCTGATCCGCGATCAGCGCGGAAACTTCTTCGGTCCGTTGCACCCGTCGCGATTCGCGGGACGTAATGCGTTCACCTACACGACGCACTACGTCTGCTGCGCCGGCGACATGGCGTATGACCCGATGATCGGCGAGCCGGTGCCGGTGAGCGAAGTTGCCGAGCGGCTGTTCGGCCGGCCGCTTCCCGTCGAAGACGTTACGACGGCTTCCAGCCTCCGTGATGTTTGTGCGCCTTCATCCACACCTCGTGCAGAGCCCCATCCTTCAACATCTTCGTGACCCAGAGGATCTGGCCGGTGTGATTGGCGACATGCGTCGCGATCGAGATCAGATCCTCGACCAGGAGCGTGTACATCTTCTGCTCCGGTGATGGATCGCCGAGGCGTTCGACGGTGATGCCTTCGAACGTCTTCTCCGCGTTGGAGACCATGTCGTCGAAGACGGCGAGGAGCTCGGCCTTCGGAATGTGGCGGCGCTCGGCAAATTCGGCCTCGCGGTTGCGGTCGTACGCGATTCCGCCGATCCGGAAGTTGAGGTAATGATTCAGCGAGCCGCTGAGGTGAATGACGAGATTGCCGACCGAATTCGACGTTTCGTTCGGCCTCCACCAGATCTGCTCGTCATCGAGTTGCGCCAGGCATTCCCGGATCTGGGCAGGGAAGACCTTCGTGATGCGGTTGTGAAGAGAGTCGAGGGTGTACGAAAGCGGATTGCTCATATGCATAGTGTAAAATCTGCACCTCTCTTGCATCCCCTGCAGTGAAACTTCAAAACCAAACAGAGGACTTTCCATGACCGAAATTCTCTCCAATACGCCTATGGTCTCGACAGCCCCCCGCAGTTCCGCCAAGCCTGCCAAATCGAAGTCGCTGCCGGTCGAGCCGAAGTCGGTGATCTGGAACCCAACGCCCGACGCGCTCCGCAAGTTCACCGAACAGATGCCGAACTGCCGGGGGACGGAGTTCGGAAACGTCAATGTCGCGACCAAAGTGGTGTCGCGCTCGAAGCTCTCCACGTTCATCGCCACCGACACCCCGGAACATCACTCCGATCAGACCATCAGCCGCGCCGAGTACGAGCGCATCGCGAAGTTGCAGAACGAATTCATTCGCACGCGCGACATGCTCGTGATCGAGGGCTACATCGGCAACGATCCGGAGTTCCGCACGCCGGCCCGCCTGATCATGGAGAAGGCGAACGCGAACATCGCGGCGATGCAGCACATCCTTTATTACCCCGCGACGGCGCAGGAGCTCGAGCACTTCGAGCCCGCGGTCACCGTCATCTACACGCCGAACCTGAAGGCCGAGGGATATCCGGACGAGCGGCTGATCGCGGTCGATCTCGAGAATTACGTCACCCGCGTCTTCAACTCCGATTACTTCGGCGAGTCGAAGAAGGGCGGCCTGCGCATGTGGAACAAGATCGTCT
>DATEZA010000328.1:0-3682 GCA_035255945.1 Thermoanaerobaculia bacterium | reverse complement strand
CAGATCGAGAAGGAAGCGCAGGTCAAGGTGCAGGAAGCGGAGATCAACCGCGTGGAGAAGGAACTGATCGCCACAGTGCTGAAGCAGGCGGAGATCGAGAAGCAGCGCATCGAGATGCTGGCCAGCGCCGAGCGCAACAGGCTGACGGCGGAGGCGGAAGGCCACGCCGCCGCGACACGCTCGCAGGGTGAAGCGGAGGCCGAGATCATTTTCAAAAAGGGCGACGCCGAGGCGAGGGCGATGAACGTGAAGGCCGAGGCGTACCAGGAGTGGAACCAGGCCGCGGTCGTCGACAAGCTGATCACCGGACTGCCCGATGTCGTGCGAGCGATGGCGGAGCCGCTGTCGAATGTCGACAGGATCACCATCGTCTCCACCGGCGACGGCGACGCCGCCGGCGCGCACAAGATCACCGGCGACATGGCGAAGATGGCCGCGCAGGTGCCGGCGCTCTTCGAAGCGCTCTCCGGCATGCAGATGTCGGAGCTGTTCAAGAACGTGCGGGCGATCCCGGATCGCGTCGAGCCGAAGGTGCCGATCAAAGAGACATAGGAAGTTGAGCAACCCAGTAACCCAGCAAACCCGGAGGTGTCATGTCACTCATGGAACGCGTCAGCGCGCTGATTCGCGCGAATCTCAACGACCTCGTCGAAAAAGCCGAGGATCCGGAGAAGATGCTCAAACAGGTGATTCTCGACATGGAGAATCAGCTGATCCAGGTGAAGACTCAGGTTGCAGTGGCGATCGCGGACGAGCATCTGCTCGACAAAAAACTGAAGGAAAACGCGGCCAATCGCGCGGAGTGGATGCGCAAGGCGGAGCTCGCGGTCGACAAACGCGATGACGCGCTTGCCCGCGCCGCGCTCGAACGATGCGAGAGTCATCGCTTCACAGGTGAAGCGCTCGATGAGCAGTTGACGGAGCAGCGCACGCAGACGGAGACGCTGCGCACGTCATTGCGCAAGCTCGATCAGAAGCTGCGCGAGGCGCGCGAGAAATGCGAGCTGCTGATCGCGCAGAATCGCCGCGCGCGGATGATGGCGAAGGTCGCCGATGCGAAAGGCGGCGGTGACAGCTCCGGTGCGTTCGACAAAGTACGCCGCAAGGTGCAGGAAGAGGAGATGGTCGCGTCGACGCGCATCGAAGTGGCGAGTGTCGACGAGCGATTCGAGGACATCGAGCGCAACGAGCGAATCGAGCAGTTGTTGACCGAGTTGAAGGCGCGCCGTCAGATCAGTGCGTAGGGCAGGATTCGCACGCCGACAAGCTGAGAGCTTGTCGTACACAAGCTCTCGCTTGTCCCCGCTCGCTACGTCTCTCGACGTGTAAAACATATACGTCGCCGCCATCGCAAACAGGATGTTCGCGCTCCATGCGGAGAGGGCGGGGGGCAGGTTCCCGACTTCTCCGAACTTCGTGAACAACGCGAACGTGATCCAGTAGACGATGCCGAGGATCAGCGCGATGCCGACGCCGTACAACGCGCCGCGCTTTCCGATGCGAAACGCGAACGGCAGCGCGATCAGCGCCATGACCATGCTCAGTACCGGCCACGACGTCTTCGTGTACAGCTTCACGCTGAATTCCTCCGGCGCATAGCCGGCGTTGCGGATCGTCTCGATGTATCGATGCAGCTGCGAGAACGTCATCTGCTCCGGCGACTTCACCTCGGTCTCGAAATCGGACGGCCGCTCCGCGTAGTACAGACGGATCGGCTGCGTGATCTTGGTGTACGTCGTCTGGCGATCGTCCGTGAACGACGCCATCCAGCCGTTCTCGAATACCCAGCCCTGGCCGTCCCAACGCGCGCGCTGCGCGTAGACGCGGCGCGTCAGCCGGAACTCCGCCGGATGCATCTCGAACACCTGCACCTGCGCGAGCGTCTTCGTCTCTTTGTCGTACGAGAGAAAATTGAGCAGGTAGTGACCCTTGCCGAGGAGCCAGAGCTTCTGCTGCGCGGAGACCGGAATCGGTTTCTTGCCCTTGATCCGCGCTTCGATCTGCGCCATCCGCTGATTCGAATACGGCAGCACGAAATCGAGCAGGAGGTAGGCGAGGACGCTCAGCGCCGCCGCGACTGCGAGGATCGGCAGCGCGACGCGGTACAGCGACACGCCGCCCGACTTGATCGCCGTGATCTCGTTGTTGCGCGACATCATTCCGAACGTGACCAGCGTCGCCACCAGCACCGAGATCGGCAGCATCCAGTGGAAGATCTGGAACATGAAATAGCGGAAGTACGCGAACACGACATGGAACGGGATCTTGTGCTCGCGGATGTCGTTCGACAGCTCGGTGTACTGGATGATCAGCATCAGCACGACCGTCGAGATCATCACCAGCCCGAGGACCTTGAGGAACTCGCGCAGGATGTAGCGGTCGAGGATGTTCGGGAACGTGATGTCGAGCCGGCTCAGAATCGACGAGCCTTCGGTGCCCGACTCGCGCGCTTCCGCGCGGCGCTCCTTGCGTGCGGCGATCGCGGCGCGCATGCGGCGGAACATGCCGCCGTCGCCGCGCTGCGCGCCGATGTCGCGATTGGCGCGGATCAGCAGGTAGATGCCGAGCCCGAGCAGGAGAATGTCGGCAGTCCACATGCCGATGATCGGCGAGATGCGGCCGTTCGCCGCGAGCTGCTCGCCGTTGTTGATGAGCACGTAGTAGAAAACGATGATCGCAATACTTAAAGAAAAACCTGAGCTTTTGCCGCCGCGGCGGTTCGTGATGCCGAGCGGCAGACCGACGATTCCGAACACGATGCACGCGAACGGGATCGCGAATTTCTTCTGAATCTCGACCCGCGCCAGGTTGTACGTCTCGTGATCGACGCTGTGGCGTAACTCCTTGACCTGTCGCAGCAGCTCGGTCAGCGTCATCTCGCGGAACGAGCGCGAGGTGCGGGTCGATGATTCGCCCGGGACCTTTTCCGGCAGCAGGATGCGCTGCAGCGCGTTGCGGTTGAGGTCGTACTGATCCGGCTTTTTCGGGTTCCAGACGTGGGTCTCCGCGTTGTGGAGATTGAGCCAGGTCTGGCGCGTCGCCTTGACCGTCGCGATCGAGCCGTTGCGCGCGACGATGATCCGTTGTCCGCCGCGTTGACCGATCGCACTGGCGGGATTGGCCGGTTTGTGCGCGGCGTCGACGACCTGCGCCGGCGTCGTGCCTTCGTTTTCTTCGCCGCGGCTGTCGGCGACGAAAACGCCTTTCCACTGGCCGGTGTGCGGATCGACGTCGTCGACGTAGATCATTAGATTCTCGAACTCGTCGTAGAAGATGCGCGGCTTGATCTCCTTGGCCGCCGATTGCGTGACGAGATCGGACGTGAGCCGCGCGAGCTCGCTGTTGCCGCGCGGCAGGACGACGATCATCAGATAGAGGTTGATCAGGAAGATGGCGAAGCTGAAGAGGAAGACCGGGAGGTAGATCGTGCGCGTGGAGATGCCGAGGGCGCGCATGGCGATGATCTCGGAGTCGGACGAGAGGCGGCCGATGGCGATGAGGATTCCGAACAGCAGCGACATCGGGACCGTGAGGACGATGATCCACGGTAGCGACAGCAGGAGGAGCTTGGCGACGGTAGAGACCGGAAGCGAGCGCCGGATGATCAGACCGGCGAGCTGAAAGAGGCGCTGCATCAGGATGATCGAGGTGTAGAAGATAAGGCCGAGGACCGTGGGGCCGG
>DATEZA010000327.1:0-34062 GCA_035255945.1 Thermoanaerobaculia bacterium | reverse complement strand
ACGATCGGCGACCGCTGACTCGAACGATGCCGGCGCTCCGGGCGGCGGAATGTTGAACGCATCGAGAAACTGCCGCACGTCCGCCGTCGCGCTGTCCGCCTCGGCGGTCATCGTCCACGTCAGGTAGAGCCGCGTTCCGCGCACCGTCTCCACGCCGCGTACTCTTGCATTGACCGGCAGTTTGTGCTCCTCGGCGCCTGCACCTTTCGGTAGCGCGATCTCGAAACGGATCGCCGGATTGCGCCCGAGCGAGCTCTTTTCGCGCGACGCGATCGAGCCGCCGAGCGCATGCGCCCAGCCATCGAGGAAGCGGTTCATGACCGATTCGGAGTTCGCATCGACGACGACGATTTTCAGATCGAGATACTCCACCGCGTAGAAGTGATCCTTGAACGTCGCGTAGCGCGAATGCACGGTCCAGAGATCGCCATTGATGTTCTGCGTCGTCTCCTTTTCGTCCGGCTTCGCGGGGAACTTCGCGTTGAAGCTGCCGTCGGATTCGGAGTACGGCTGCCACGGCACGCGCATGTACTGAAAGCCGTGCATGCCGACGCGGATCAGTCCGAGGACGAAGAGAGCGGCGCCGACGTAGGCAATCCAGAGCTTGCGCGATTTCGGTGGCGGCGGTGCTGCGGTGCGCTGATTCAGGAACGCGTCGGGTGCGATGTCGAGCTCGAAATCGTCTTTCACGCGACGGAGCAGATACGGCGCACCGTCGATCTTCAGCTCGCGCTCGTCCTCGTCCGCAGCGAGCGGTTTCGCGGCCATCCGGCCGTCGACGCGCACGCCCGCGCGCTTCGTCTGCGGGTCGACATCGACGACCACGGTGTGGCTCACACCACCGACTTCCACCGTCCAGGTTCGGTCGCTCATGGCCTTCTCGCTCGTCAGGAAATTGTGCTGATTGCGTTTACTCTACACCCGATGCTCATCATTCCTTTGGGGCGCGAGGACGACGCGATCCAGCGATACGCGTGGGTGACGTACGCGCTCATCGCGCTGAACATCCTCGCGTTTCTTTTCATCTGCGTCGGTGCGTCCGACGAGCAGGAGATGGCGCTGATCGGCAAGTGGCGCGACACCGTCGCGTATCTGCGCGAGCGGCCGTATCTCTCCGTGCCGCCGCGCATCGCCGATCTGATGCCGCGCGATCTGCAGCAACGCACGCCGGTCGCCGATCCGGACGTGCCGAGTTGGCGAGCGTCGAACGAACAGGGCGAAGCGATCGAGATGGCGGGCGAGCTGCGCGGCCTCTACGAAACGACGAGCAGTCTGCGGCTGGCGTACATCCCTGCCGTCGGCGGCTGGTTCACCATCCTCACCTCGATGTTTCTCCACGCCGGACTGTTTCACATCGCCGGAAACATGCTCTTTCTCTTCGCGATGGGACCGCTGGTCGAGGATGAGCTGGGCCGAATTCTCTACGCCGCGCTCTATCTGACCGGCGGCATCGTCGCGACGCTCGCGTTTGCCGCGCGTTTTCCGGATGCGATCACGCCGCTGGTCGGTGCCTCGGGTGCGATCTCCGCGGTCATGGGCGCGTATCTGGTCCGCTTCGCGTTGGCGCGGATGCGATTCATGGTCATTCCGATTCTCATTCTGCCGTTCTGGAACTTCCGATTCTCGCTGCCGGCGCTCATCGTCCTGCCGATCTGGTTTCTGGAGCAGCTCGTCTCCATTCCCGCGGAGCTCGACTCCGGCGTCGCGGTCACGGCGCACGTTGCAGGCTTCGTTTATGGCGCTGTTCTTGCGGCGATGATCCGGCTGGCGCGCGGCCGGCGAGGCGTGAAACGCGTCGCAGCCGCGCAAGCAGATGATGTTGCAGCGTTGCGGACGGATGTCGACTCAGCGCTGCGCGGCCGGGATTACGTGAAGAGCGACCTGCTGGCAACGCGACTGCTCGAGGCTTACGCGACGGCTGGAGATTACGCCGGCGCATCGGCGCTCATCACGCGTGTGACGCGGAGCGGCGAGCCGCGACGTTTCCTCGCGCGCGCGGCCGCGTTGCGCGAGCGCGAAGGCAATCGCGGCGAAGCGATCGAGCTGCTGGAGAAGCTCGTGGTGCTGGAGAGCGGGACGGCGAACGCGGTTCCGGCGCTGTTCAAGCTGGCCACGCTGCGCCGCGGCGGCGGCGATCGCGACGGCGCGCGGCATGCGCTCGAGCGCGCGCTCGGACAACCGAACTGCTCCGCCGAATGGCATCGCCGCATCGACAATGCGATGACCGCGCTCGCGGAATGATGAGCACGGCCGAGGAGTTGCGAGACGCGTGCAGCGCACCATTCGCATTCTGAAGATCGTCATCCCGATCGCGTTCTTCGGATTCGTGCTCCTCCTCGTGTTCAGCTTCAACCGGCGCAAGATTCCGGACAAAGCTGCGACCGAGCCCGTGCTGACCAATCGTCCCGGAAAAGCGCAGGTCGAATCGAAGATCTTCGACGACACGCAGACGATCGCCGGCCGCATCGCCATGCACATCCACGCACAGCGCGTGGTCAGCTTCGTCGGCGGCTGGAACACACTCGAGGACGTCAGCCTCACCATCTATCGTCCAACCGGGCTGCAGTACCAGATCCTCTGTCCCAACGCCGAGTTCAACTCGGCGACGAAAGAAGCCAACCTCAAAGGCGGCGTGAAAGTGACGTCGAGCGACGGCGTCGAAGTCACCACCGCCGAGATGCACTACGACGGCAACCGGCTCACGAACAAGATCCCGGTGCAGTTCAAGATCGATCGCTGGACCGGCAACGCGGGCGGTCTCGACATGGATGTCCCGGCCGAAACGCTGCGCCTCTTCGCGAAGCTCAACGCGACGATGACGCCGGAGACGAAAGACGAAGCGATGATGACCATCGCCTCGGAAGAGGGGACGTTCCGGCGCAAGGAAAACGACGTCACGTTCGAACAGCACGTCGTCGTCACGCGCGCGGCCGATCGTCTCAATTGCGATCACGCCGTCGGCAAGTTCACCATCGATCGCAAACGTCTGATGGCACTCGAAGGCAACGGTCACGTCCTGATGGTCATGGCGGCCGTCGCGAACCCGGGCGAAAACCTCGGCGGACAGAAAGAGATCACCTGCGAGCGCTTCAACAGCGAGATCGGGCCGGATGGCCAGATCAGCGCGCTCAACGCGTTCGGCGATGCGGGCATCGCACACGCGATCATCGAAGGTCCGCCGAAGCGCGATGTCGTCGCGAACCGCTTCCGCGTCAGCCTCGTCAATCGCGCCGTCAACGACATGAAGGCGGATGACCACGTCGTCATGAAGGAGCTCGGGCCGGTCACGCGGCAGGTGACGGGCGATCACCTCACCGTCCTTTTCGATCAGGCGACGCACAAGGCGACGTCGTCGATCGTCGAAGGCAATTTCAAGTACCACGATCCGACGCACGACGCGACCGCGATGCGCGCGAACTACGACATCGTCAACGATCGCGTCGTGCTCACCGCCGATCAGGGATTCGATCCGACGGTCGTCTCCGAAGGCGACACCTTGAAGGCGAAGCTGATCGAGTTCTCGCCGAAAGGGCAGACCGCGAAGGCGACGGGCGAGGTGATCGCGCAGCTCGCGTCGAAGCCGGGGAAGGCGTCGGCATCGGCCGATTCGACGAACATCTTTCCGGCGAACCGGCCGGTGTTCATCAACTCCGATTCGCTGCTGATGCGGCAGGCGAACAAGGTGTCGGTCTTCAGCGGCAACGTGCGCGCGTGGCAGGACTACAACACGGTGATGTGCCAGGAGATGACGGTCACCGGCGCGGGCGACACGATCACCGCGCGCGGCAACGTGCGCATGACGCTGTACGAAGAGAGCGACACGGCGAAGAAAGCGCCGATCCTCGCGAGCAGCGATCAGCTCCTGGCGCGCAAGACCGAGCGGCGCGCCGACATGACCGGCAACGTGAAGATGAACGACGCCACGCACTCCATGACCAGCGAAAAGTCTGCGTTCTTCTTCGATACGAACAAGAAACTCGATCACGTCGAATCGGAAGGGAAGATCGTGCTGATCGAGAAAGCGACGAATCGCAAAGGGACGGGCGACAAGGCGATCTACCAGGTTGCCAAGCACCTCGCGTACATCACCGGCAATCCCGCGACCGCGACCGATCCGACCGGCACATTGACGGGGCAGCAGATCAAGTTCGATCTCGCGCGGAACAAAGTCGAGGTCGTGTCACCGACCAGCCAGACGCAAGGCACCTACAAGCCAAGCCAGTAGTTTCATGGAGTGCGGCGGCCATGCCGCCGCTCACGCACGCGCCGCCATGCCGCGCGGGTCACCCACGCGCGGCATGGCCGCGCGGAGCAAAATGCAGCGGCGGCATGGCCGCCGCACTCCGATACAACGATGTTGTCGGCGACGAGCAATGGAGTGCGGCGGCCATGCCGCCGCTCCCGCACGCGCGGCCATGCCGCGCGGCACCCACGCGCGGCATGGCCGCGCGGAGCAAAATGCAGCGGCGGCATGGCCGCCGCACTCCGATACAACGATGTTGTCGGCGACGAGCGATGGAGTGCGGCGGCCATGCCGCCGCTCCCGCACGCGCGGCCATGCCGCGCGGGTAACCCACGCGCGGCATGGCCGCGCGTAACAAAATGCAGCGGCGGCATGGCCGCCGCACTCCGATACAATCCGCGCGTGACCATGACGTTGTCGGCGAATCATCTGGTGAAGGTTTACAAAGGCCGGCGCGTGGTGCGCGATGTCTCCGTCGAGATTTCCCAGGGCGAGATCGTCGGCCTCCTCGGACCGAACGGCGCGGGCAAAACCACGACCTTCTACATGATCGTCGGACTCGTTCGTCCCGACGACGGCTCGGTCTACCTCGGCGACGAAGAGATCACCGAGCTGCCGATGTACCTCCGCGCACAGCAGGGGATCAGCTATCTGCCGCAGGAGGCGTCGGTCTTCCGCAAGCTCACGGTCGAAGAAAATCTGCTCTCCGTTTTCGAGACCATGAACCTGCCGCTCGCAGAGCGCGAAGCGCGCACCAAGCAGCTGCTCGAGGAGTTCGGCATCACGCACATCGCGCGCAATCGGGCGTTCAGTTTGTCGGGGGGAGAGCGGCGCCGCGTGGAGATCGCGAGGAGCCTCGCAATCAACCCGGCATTCATCTTGCTAGATGAACCCTTTGCAGGAATCGATCCAATCGCTGTATTCGAGATTCAGCGAATCGTTTCTCAACTTCGGGCGAGGGGGATCGGCATTCTCATCACCGATCACAACGTACGGGAAACATTGAAGATCACGGATCGCGCCTATATCATCAAAGAAGGTGAAATTTTCCGGCAGGGAGTGCCAGAAAGTCTCTCGGCAGATGCGGAGGTCCGGCGGATTTACCTGGGCGAATCTTTCAACCTGAGCTGACCGAGAACGATGTCAAACCTGCCGAAATCCGGACCATGGCCTTAGAACAAAAACTCCACCTCAAACTCTCGCAGAAGCTGATCATGACGCCTTCGCTGCAGCAGGCGATCAAGCTGCTGCAGCTGTCGAAACTCGAGCTCCAGGAAGTGCTCAACCAGGAGCTGCTCGAAAACCCGCTGCTCGACGAAACGCAGGAAGAAACCAAGCAGGAAGAAGCGGAGACCGACGCCGCCGAGGCCAAGACGCAGACTGAGGAAGAGGCGAAAGCGGCGGAGCTGCCGAAGGAAAAAGAGAAGGACTCCTTCGACGAAATCGATTACGACGCCTACTTCCAGGACTACATCGAGTACGGCTACAACCCGCGCGGGATGGGGGAGGAGCACGAAGAGTTCCCCATCGAGAACACGCTCACCCGTCCGCCCAACCTCGTCGACCATCTCACCTGGCAGCTCAACATGAGCGACTCCTCGCCGCGAGTCAAAGAGATCGGCGCGTTCATCATCGGCAACATCGACGAGGACGGTTATCTCCGCGCATCGAACGAAGAGGTCATGGCCGCAGGGCCGTACGAGCAGGAAGAGGTCGAGCAGGCGGTCGGCGTCATCCAGTCGCTCGACCCGATCGGCGTCGGCGCGCGCGACCTGCGCGAGTGCCTCCTCCTGCAACTGCAATTTCTGGAGATCGACAACCCGCTGGTCGAGGAGATCGTCCGCGACCACTGGGAAGAGTTCATGCAGAGACGCTTCGTGCAGCTCTCGAAGACGCTCTCGATCGACATGAAGTCGCTCGAGAGCATCGTCGAGGTCATCAAGCATCTCGATCCCAAGCCGGGGAGGAAATACTCCAATGAACGAGCGATCTACGTCGAACCGGATGTCTACGTGCACAAAGTCGGGGACGAGTACGTGATCGTCCTCAACGAAGACGGCATGCCGAAGCTCCGCATCAACGCGAGCTATCGCTCCATGCTCAATTCGATGGACTCGAAGTCCGACGGCGAGACGGTCAACTACATCAAGGACAAGATCCGGTCGGCGGTCTGGCTGATCAAGTCACTCGATCAGCGGCAGCGCACGATCTACAAAGTGGCCGAATCGATCGTCAAACATCAGCGCGAGTTCCTGGAGAAGGGCATCGACTTTCTCCGCCCCCTCGTGCTGCGCGACGTGGCGGACGACATTCAGATGCACGAGTCGACCGTGTCGCGCGTGGTCTCCAACAAGTACATGCACACGCCGCGTGGATTGTTCCTCATGAAGTACTTCTTCCACAGCGGCATCGACTCCGATACGGGCGAGGACATTTCGTCTCTCACGGTCAAGAAAAAGATCCAGAGCTACATCGATGCGGAGGACCCGCGCAAGCCCCTCAGTGATTCCAAGATCATGAAGATTCTCAATGACGAGGGGATTAACATTGCGCGCAGGACCGTGGCGAAGTACCGGGACGAGCTAAACATTCCTTCGTCGACGGACCGGAAGCAGATCTTCTGAAATACCCGCGCGGCAACGCGCGGAAAGCGAGGTTCTTTGTCATGGCAACCGGCATCATCGGTCGTAATTTCGACGTCACTCCCGACATCCGCGAGCTGGTCACCAAGAAGCTGACGAAGGTGAGTGAGCGCCTCTTCGACGACGTCATCGAAACGCGCGTCGTGCTGCAGGTCGAGAAGTACCGCAACATCTGCGAAATCCTGGTGGTCGGCAAAGACCACGACGTGAAGACGATTCAGGAATCGGATGAGTCGATGCAGGACGCGATCAACGCCGCCATCGACCACCTCAAGCGCCAGGCTCAGAAAAACCGCAAGAAAATCCGCGATCATCACCGCAAGGACGGCAACGGCCGCAAGTCCGAAGTGAACGAATGGGCGGTGCAGGTCCTCGAGCCGGGCAACCTGCGCGAGGCGGGCGATCAAAACCGCCCGCGCATCATCAAGACCAACAACCTGCCGATCCGTCCGATGTCGATCGAAGAGGCCGCACTCCGCCTCGACGATTCGAAGAACGAGTTCATCGTCTTCCGCGATCTCGACACGGACAAGATCTCGGTGATCTACAAACGGCGGGATAACAACATCGGGTTGATTGCCCCGGAGATTTAGTTGCTGGGTTGCTGAGTTGCTGAGTTGCTGGGTACTCAGTAACCTAGCAACCAAGTAACCCAGCAACCATGTCTTTCAACGAAGACTACGTCCAGACCACCGTCCGCGCCCTGCTCACCACCGAGCTCGATGATCTGCAACTGAAACTGATCACCGGCGACGACGGGCTCGACCGGCCGATCGCCCGGCCGCGCGTGCAGAAGCCGGGTCTGGCGTTCGCCGGCTACTACGAATACATCAAGCAGTGGCGCGTGCAGATCATCGGCGAGTCCGAGATCAAGTACCTGCAGTCGCTGCCGCCCCGTCTGCGCGAGAAGCGCGTGCGCGACGTCGCCGCGCTGGACGTCTCGTGCTTCATCGTGACCAAAGGCATCGCGCCGCTCGAGGAGTTCCGCCACGAGTGCGAGAAGCGATCGGTGCCGCTGCTGTCGACGGTCGGCATGTCGTCGACGACGATCACCCGCGTCACGTACGTGCTCGAGGAGACGATGGCGCCGCGCATCACGATGCACTCCGGCCTCCTCGACGTCTACGGCATCGGCCTCCTGTTGTTGGGCGACAGCGGCATCGGCAAGTCGGAATGCGCGCTCGATCTGGTCTACCGCGGACATCGCCTCATCGCCGACGACATGGTGGTGATCAAGCGCCACCCGAACGACGTCCTCCTCGGCTATTCGAACGATCTGCTCCGCCATCACATGGAGCTGCGCGGCATCGGCATCATCGACATCAAGGACCTGTTCGGCGTCGCATCGACGCGCGACGTAAAACCGATCGATCTCGTGGTGAGGCTCGAGAAGTGGGTCGAAGGCACCGAGTACGACCGCCTCGGTATCGCCGGCGAAACGTTCGAGATCCTCGGCATCCAGAAGCCATACGTGCGATTGCCGGTCGCGTCCGGCCGCAACCTCGCGCTGCTCGTCGAGATCGCCGCACGGAATCATTTGATGAAGCTGCAGGGCCACGACTCCGCGCGCGCCTTCGCCCAAAAGATCGACGAGCACATCGCCGCGCAGGCGGACGGAGGGGCAACGGAGCAACTGCCGACGGTCACTCACGACGCGTCCGCAAGTTCGCAGATGCGCAGCACGACCACGCGGCTGCTGATGAATCCGGGACACCTGGACCGGGTGCGGAGACAGCGGTGAAGAAGGGGTGCGCGAAGCGCCACATCAATTCTCAATTCTCTATTCTGGCTCTGCGTTCTGCGTTCAATTCTCGGAACGGGGAATTGAACGCAGAACGCAGAACGCAGAATCAGAACTGAGAATATGAAGTCCCCCGAATACCTCGTCATCATCACCGGGCTCTCCGGCTCCGGAAAGTCGTACGTCCAATCGACGCTCGAAGACCTCGGCTTCTACTGCAGCGACAACCTGCCGATCGCGCTCATCGAGCCGTTCCTCGAGGAAGTCGCGGCGCACGAGAACGCGAATCGCGTCGGGATCGTGGTCGACGTGCGCACGCACGACTTCGCGACGATTTTTCCGACGTTCTATCGCGAGCGGATCCAGAAGCTGGTGCCGAACGTCGTGCTGATCTTCCTCGAAGCGACTGACGAAGTGCTGGCGCGGCGCTACTCCGAGACGCGCCGGCCGCATCCGCTGGCGAAGGACCAGCCGATCATCGAGGCGATCCAGCGCGAGCGCGCGGAGCTGGGCGAGGTGAAGTCGCTCGCGAACATGATCCTCGACACCTCGCAGTTCTCCGTCCACGAGCTGAAGGCCGAGGTCATGAAGCGGTTCCGGTTGTCGGGATATGAGGTGACGATGCTCGTCACCATCATTACTTTCGGCTTCAAGTACTCGATGCCGTATAACCTCGACCTGCTCTTCGACGTGCGCTTCCTCCCCAATCCGCATTTCATCGAGGAGCTGCGGCCGCTGACCGGACTCGATGAAGGCGTCCTCAACTACCTCCGCGCGCAACCCGACTACGAGACGTTCTACGCCAAGCTGCTCGACTTCGTGACGTACGTGTTGCCCGAGTACCGCAAGGAGATGAAGAGCTACCTCACGATTGGCGTCGGCTGCACCGGCGGGAAGCACCGCTCGGTCGCGGTAGGGCAGCGGTTGGGTGAGGATCTCGAGGAGCGCGGGTACTCAGTGGAGATCGTGCACCGCGATTGCCGTCGCTGAAGTTGCCGGTTTCCTGCGCCACGCGCATAGGGCCGGCTCAGCTGCGCGACATCGTCGCGTCAGCTGCCGCCGGCCCAATCAGAATCGCCGCGCGCCGGTCATGAACTAGCGCGTCACTGCACCGCGATTCTGATCTGCTTGGGTTTCGCCTCTTCCTTCTTCGGCACTTCGATCTCGAGCACGCCGTCGCGATACGCGGCGGTGATGCGCTCCGGATCGACCGTGCGGGGGAGCGTGAACGAGCGGCTGAAGTTGCCGAACGTCCGCTCGACGCGATGGAAGGTCACACCGTCCTGCTTCACCAGCCTGCGCTCGCCGCGGATGGTGAGGAGTCCATTCTCGAACTCGATCTGGATCTCTTCCTGCTTCATCCCCGGCACTTCGGCCCGGACGATGATTTTCTCCTGCGTCTCGGCGACATCGACCGGCGGCGCCCACGAGCCGCTGACGAGGTCTTCATCCGCCGTCCGGGTGAACGGCTCGAAGAAACGGCTGAGCTGATTGTGAAGGTTGTCGAGATTCTGCTGCGGGTTCCAACGTGCTGTAATCGGCATGATTGCTGTCTCCTTTCTAAGCGTAATACGCTCAGATCGATGTGGATTCTACACAAATCTTAGTGCTATGCAAGCACTTTTGTCAGGAGCGTAGACACAAATCTGACAACGTGTGACGCATGAGTCTGCGCGCCAGACCACGTTGCGATCGCCGCTGGGATCAGCGTCTGACCGCCAGACAGCGCTGCGTCGCGGCGTTCCATCGCGGTCTGCGATTCAGAGCGCGACGCCATGAATCGACGAAAGCGAGTCTGCACGCCAGACCCGCTGTTAACGCGGCCAGACGAAAATGGCGTGGTCGATCGAAAGCAGCATCTGATGCCGGGTAACCCAGCCTTTTCCGCTGCGGATCGTCTCGGGGCCGTAGATGAAATGCACGTTTCCGCCGCTCGACGTGTGATGGAAGAACGCTTCGATTGCCGGATGAATGACGTTCGGCCCGTTCGCGCCGCGGCCGGTGACAGCTCCGATGGTCAATGTCGGACGGATCAACACGCTGCCGATCGCCTTCACCGGGAATCGATTCGTGTAGGTGAGCTCATTCTGCGACCGCGAGCGGTCAGGCGTTGTTCCCGACACGATCGTGCGTGCGATGTTGATCGCACCGGCGATGTTCAGGCCGGCGATGTGAAGCTCCGTTTCGCTTTCGAATCCGAATGAACGGTCGTGTCCATGCAGTCTGGCCACGACTTTTTCTGTATCGAGCGCCGTAACGATCGTTTCGAAGCTCTGCTGGCTGATCGTGAACCGCGAGCGAAGCATCGCCGAACGGCCGCTCCGATACCACCCGAATTGCAGCGTGTCTCTCGCGCCGAGTGGCGGCGCGGCGGGTGTGTCGTCGTTCGACGGCGCGGTCGGGAAGTACACCGGTGGAAGACATGGACAGGCCTGCAGACGCGGCGAACCGCTCGGGTGCTCCTGCGTATGTTTGTAGTCCGCCTGAAAGCGCGACCAGTAGAAGCTGTTGGCAAAATGAAGAACGCCTGCGTCCCGTCTCGCCGGCCGGTAATCGTTGACCAGATCTTTTGCGGCGCCGAGCACGAGGCGGGAGATGAAAACCGGCCGATCGTGCTGGCGCGGATCGACGAAATCGTCCGGATCGTAGATCGGCCGTTGTTGCGCTGTGACCGAAAGCGCGGCGAGCAAGGCGAGAACGATCGACACACGCATCACTTCACCGTCATCCGGAGTGTGGTCAGCCCAGCGATCTTCACCTCATACGAATTCGGCGAGAGCTGCGCTCCCGGGATTTTCGGTACGATTTTCGCGGCCACGTGCCGGTGATCGAGATCGACGTTGTGTTCGACGATCGGGTAGTCGTTCACTCGCAGCGAGAACGGAAGTGTGCCGAAGAAAAGGTCGAGCGTCTCGCTATAAAAGCGGACGTCCGGCGCGGTAGCCACGCCCTCGTAGTGGGCCTGCTCTTTGTCGCAGCCGGGCAGTGATCGTTCATATCGAAATCCGATCGGCGGCCAGGTGTTGATCTTGACGTTCCAGGCAGGGTTCTCATCGCAATGGAACACGAAGACGGCGGTCAGCTTGTCGTTGAACTTGTCGGGCGCCGACGCCACGCAATTGGTGCGCCGCCCTCCGAGGCGCAGACTGGCCGGCGTGCCTTTGACGTCGATGAAAGGAATCGGCAGATCGGTGCCGTCGCTGCTCCACACAGCTTTCTTGTTGAAATCATCGATGCGAATCGCGTTCTCCTCATCACCCTTGAGGACCAGCAGGACTGTGTGAAGGTCGCTGCACGCGGTGCCCAAAAGCTGGATTTTCACGGCGTCTGTTCGCTGCGCCGCCGCGGCGACACTCATAAAGAGGCAAAGGAAAGCGATCGCGGTCTTCATATCTGTCCTCCCAATATCTGTCCTCCCAGCGCCTTGCGGACGAACGTCTGAATCCGTCCTGCCGGAAAACGCTGCGTTCGCGTGTGATGAGAGCGAGGCCGATTGCACAGCGTGCACGGATCATCCGACTCAACGACGTCGACCTCCAGCGTGAACGTCAGGTCGACCCAGTGCGGGTTCGCGAAGAATCGCTGCTGCTCCTTCGAGGTGAGTTGCCTGCCGCGCCGCCACACCGGCAGCGTTTCGTTGAGAACGCGGCTGAGTCCGACCGTGATCGAGCCGCCGCCGGCAATCACGTTCTTGCCGAGAGGCTGGTCAGCATCACGTAGCTCGAGCGTGATTTCTTTCCCCGTCTGTTCATTGACGATCAGGCGGAAGTCGGTGAGGGTGGATGATTGGCGGCCGCTGTTCGCTACGCCGAGGAAGATCCGCCTGTCATCGGAGCCCGACACTTTGAATTCGGTGTGCGAGTCGCGATCGAGGATGTAAATCACGCCGGACCAGCCGGCTGCGATCACGCCGAATATGGTGCCGAGGAACCCCACGATCATCACGAGATATTGAAAGTACTTCTGGCGGCCCTGATAAGACTTGCAGTCTCTGCAGTGACTGGCGCCGCGAGGCATCGCTTTCTTGCAGATCTCGCATAACTTCAGCGACTGAAACGAGCGACAGGACGGACATCGTTGCCTGCCGAATTCCAGCTCTTGTCCGCAGGCGATGCATGTTCGTTTCGTGTCGCTCATGCTCCTCCCCTTCGCATGACGGCGATCGCCGCGAGCAGCGCAGCCATCAGCGCCAGCATCCACGGCGACAACACCGGCACGATCGCGCCCGGCACGCTCGGCGGCGCAATGGCGATCGAGTAGGTCTGTGATGCCGAGCAGCCCGCTGGACCGGTGGCTGTGACGGTGAACTTGAAGACGCCGACAGCGGTCGGCGTTCCGGAAATCGTGAGCGGTGATGCGAGCGGCGGCGTGAGCGGCGTGAATCCTGTCGGAAGGTTGCCTTCGACGCTGATGCTGCACGGCGACGCGCAGCCGTCGATCGTGATCGACTTCGGACCGTACGGGATCAGGATGGTTCCCCGCGAGAGAGTTGTCGGCGAGATGGTGATGACCGGGCACGGCGGAACGTGCACCGTGTATTCCTTATCGACACTGCACGTCTGCACGCTCGCGGTGACGGTGAATGTGTAGTCACCCGGCACCAGAGGCGTTCCTGACAGGAGTCCTTCCTTCGTGAGACCAAGCCACGACGGCAGACCAGCAGAGGTGAAGGTATACGGCCCGTCGAATTGGACTGAATAGATCTCGTTCAGCACACCATCCGGCAGCGAAGCGGGAGAGAGTGTGATTGGGGGACAGTCGAAATCGATCGCGTAGCTTTGATTGCCGGAACAGCCGTAAACATCGGTGGCCGTGACCGCGAAGCTCCTGGTCGCGCTGTCCGATGGCACCGACACGGCCAACACACCGTTCCCTTCGATCCCGACGATCGACGCCGGCGGCGTCACATCGTAGTGATACGGCTGTGTGCCACCCTCGGCGTGAACCATTGCGACATACGGCGTTCCGACGATGCCTCGATCGACTCTGTCCCGGACGATCGTGATTGCCGGACACGCCACGTTCAGCGTGTACGTGCGGTTGCCGTCGCACGTGCCGGCGCATTCGGTCGCAGTGATCGTGAAGGTGTGCCGATCGGCTGCCTTCGGCATCCCGCTGAGCAGCGCTGAGGGACCGCACGCTGTCGTGAGCGACAACCACCGCGGCAGACCTGCCGTGAAGCGATGCGTGCCCTCGGCGCTGATCGTCGCGTAGTACATCTGGCCGACGACCGCACCGGGCAAGGTTTCGGGAAGCACCGTCGTGGGACCGCAGACATTCACCGTTCTGGTCTCGATGCGCGAGCAGCCGTTCGAATCCTTCGCCAGCACGATGAAGGTGTATACGCCGGGAGCGGTCGCGGTGCCGGACAACGTGCCGTCGGGGTTCAACGTCGTTCCCGGCGGCAGCGATCCGTCGAAGAGCGTAAATGTGTGCGGCGTGCCGTCGTCTGGATCGCAGCAGAGATTGATGTCATCGGTGTCGAGCGCGATCGCGCCGTTCAGCGAGATGAGTCTTCCCGATACCGTCACGCCTTCCTCGACCGTGATGTCTCCCATCGCGATCAACGTCCCCACGAACGTGCTGCGCGCGCGGAGCGTCGCGGATCCGTTCACGAGCCAGAACGTGTGACTGCTGTCGAAGCCGTTCACGCGCATCGTCGAGGCGGGTTCGGTGATCAGCGAATCGAGCCGGGAGACGGCGACGTCCGAGGACGGAGCGAGCTCGTTCCACGCTTTCGCCGCGTCCTTCAGGGCATCGGAACCTGGGAGCACATCGCCGACGACGGGAGTCACACCCGGCGCGGGAGCGCTCACGTTTCCGGTCACGCGTATCGTCCCCGTCGTCCGCACGCCCGCCGAAGCGAGGAGCGAGAAACTCTCGGCACGACCGAGGGACACTGCGGCCACAAACACCAGGACCGGGACGATCACAAGGGAGCCTCCTACTTACGGAGGGACTTACGGACGGGATTCCCTACCTTGGGTCACTCTTTCTCGTAGTGACGAATCGAACTCGATCGTTTCACGCATGTTCGCCAGGCGGTATTATTCGCACCGCAATTCGGGAGGTCCGATTTGATCGGCGCATTGATCGTCACGCACGGGAAGCTCGCCTACGAGCTCCTGAGCGCGGCGGAAAGAATCGAAGCAAACGTAACCGGCATCGAAGCCGTTCCGCTGGAGTGGAACGACACCGTCGACGAAGCCCGCGAAAAGATCCGTCTCGCCCTCGAACGCCTCGGCGGTCCGGAGCGCGGCGTCATCATCTTCACCGACATGTTCGGCGGCACGCCGAGCAACATCAGTCTCTCCTTCCTCGAACAGGGACGGGTGGAGATCGTCACCGGCGTCAATCTGCCGATGATCGTGAAGTTCGCCACGATGCAGAGCGACGCGAAAGACGTCGCCACGCTCGCGCACGTGATCAGCGAAAAAGGCTCGAAAGCGATCCGCGTCGCATCTGATCTCCTGACTGCGGCCGGAGCGCGGACGTGACGATGGAGCGCGGGCGTCCTCGCCCGCAGCCGTCGAGCGTCTCGCTCGGCGGCCGAGACGGCCACCGAGTGCGGGCGGGACGCCCGCGCTCCAATGCCGGGAGCGCTTCGTGAGCCAGCGCGACATCGAGATCAAAAACAAGCTCGGACTCCACGCTCGTGCCGCCGCGAAGCTCGTGCACACCGCCGCGCGCTTCAAGTCCGACATCAAGATCCGCAAAGGCGAGGAAGAGGTCGACGGCAAATCGATCCTCGGCATCCTCCTCCTCGCGGCCGGCCGCGGCTCCGTGATCACCGTCCGCGCAAACGGCGACGACGAGAACGAAGCGATGGACGCGATCCAGGAGCTGATCGACCGTAAGTTCGATGAAGTAGAATGACTTGTGCTCACCGACCGGGTGCCGAAAGCCTCACAACGCAGCGATATCCGCACGTACAAAGGCGTCGGGGTCTCGCCCGGAATCGCCATCGGACGCGCGGTCATCATCGAGAAGCGCATCGTCTCGATTTATCGCGTTCCGATCCGCGAAGACGATGTGGCGGCCGAGGTCACGCGGTTCCTCGAATCACTGGAAAAGACGCGCGATCAGCTGCATGAGCTGAAGGCGAAAGTCAGCCGCTCGATGGGCGAGGAGTACGCCTCGATCTTCGAAGCACACGCGATGATCGTCAGCGATCCGTCGTTCCAGGACAAAGTCGTCCAGAAGATCGAAGAAGAGCAGGTCAACGCGGAGTGGGCGCTCTCCGAAGTTCAGGAAGAGCTGCAGGCGCGCTTCCTGTCATTCGAAGAGGAATACCTCCGGGAGCGCGTCGCCGATGTGAAAGACGTCGCCGAGCGCGTGCTGCGCAACCTGCAGGGTGTGGCCCATCACGAGATCTCCGAGATCAAACACGATGTGATCATCCTGGCGGACGACCTCACGCCGTCGGACACCGTGCACTTCAACAAGAAGCCGATCGTCGGCTTCGCGACGGAGACCGGCGGCCGCACGTCGCATGTCTCGATCATCGCCAAGTCGCTCTTCATGCCGGCCGTCATCGGCGTGCCGCGGCTGACGAAGCTCGTCGACAACGACGAGCTCATCATCGTTGACGGCTACGAAGGAATTGTCCTCGTCAATCCGACCGACGCAATGGTGCAGGAGTACCGCAGCCGCGTCTCGCGGCACGAGGAGTCGGAGAAAAAGCTCCTCGAAAATCGCGAGCTGCCGGCGATCACGAAAGACGGCCGCCAGGTTTCGCTGCAGGCAAATCTCGAACTGCTCGAAGAGCTCGACGACGCAAACAAATTCGGCGCCGAAGGGATCGGACTCTATCGCTCCGAGTTCCTGTACATCTCGAAGAGTCCCGATCTGCCGAACGAAGACGAGCACTTCGAGCACTACAAGCGGATCGTCGAAACGATGGCGCCGCGGACCTGCATCATCCGCACGTTCGACCTCGGCGGCAAGAAGCTCGCGCGCGAAGTGATCGGCAGCAAGGAAGACAACCCGGTCCTCGGGCTGCGCGGTCTGCGCCTCTGCATGAAGCATCGCGAGATGTTCAAGACGCAGCTGCGCGCGCTGCTCCGCGCGTCGGCGTTCGGCAACATGAAAATCATGTTCCCGCTCGTCTCCGGCGTGCAGGAGGTGCGTCAGGTGAAGACGTTCATCCGCGAGATCAAGTTGGAGCTCGATGCGGAAGGACGCGCGTACAACCCCGACCTGAAGATCGGGATCATGATCGAGGTGCCGTCCGCGGCGCTGATCGCGGACCTGCTCGCCGACGAAGCGGACTTCTTCGCCATCGGCACGAACGATCTGATCCAGTACTCGCTGGCAATCGATCGCGCGAACGAGAACGTCAGCTATCTCTACGAGCCGCTGCATCCGGCGCTGCTGCGATTGATCAAGAGCGTCATCGATGCAGGCAAGCGCGCGAAGATCCCGGTGTCGATGTGCGGCGAGATGGCCGCCGATCCGATCTTCGCCATCGTCCTCCTCGGGCTCGGACTCGAGAATTTCTCGATGAACCCGTCGTCGATTCCGGTGATCAAGAACGTGATCCGTTCGGCGCGCTACAAGGATTGCCGGCGCATCGCGGAGATGTCGCTGCAGAAGCGGACGGCGCAGGAGATCGAGGAGTTCGTCGTCGAGAACGTTGCGCTGCGATTCCCCGAGGGAGTGGTGGGGAAACATTCATGACGGCGATCAGACACGTTCCGAAGCCGTGGGGATACGAGCTCATCTTCGCGCACACCGAGCGTTACGTCGGCAAGATCCTGCACATCAATCGCGGCGAATGCCTGAGCCTGCAGTACCACGAAATCAAAGAAGAGACGCTGTACGTTGTCGATGGCGAGCTGCTGCTGACCGTCGAGCAGAACGGCGATCGCCGCGAGGTCACGCTGCGGAAAGGGGAGGCGTTTCACATCCCGCCGCGCATGATTCATCGGATGGAAGCGCTTGCCGACACCGATGTGGCCGAGGTCTCGACGCCGGAGTTGCACGATGTGGTGAGGCTCGAGGATCGGTACGGGCGGGCAGGGACGTCGAAGCCATGAACGGGATGTGTCATTCCGAGCCGCATGACACGCGGTGGTTACTGCTGGTTGCCGGCTGCTTGTTGTCGGTTGCCGTGTTTGCGCAAGACGCGCCGCCACCCAAGGACTCCGACCTCGTCGCCGCCGCGAAAAAAGCGAAACAGGGCCGCGTCGCGATCCCGCGCAAGGTGATCACGAACGCGGACGTGAAGAAGGCGAAGGGCAAGTTGGTCGAGTTGCCGGCGAGGCCGGCGGCGCCGGTCGTGACACCGGCAAACTCGCTCGAGCAGCACCAGGCGCAGTTGAAAGCCACGGCTACCGCGGAGCGAACGAAGGCCGAGGCAACGAAGAAAGTCGCCGATCTCGAGAAAGAGCTCGCGGCGATCGAGCAGACGTACTACGAAGAGAACGATCCCGCGTATCGGGATGATGTGATCAGGAAAAAATTCGAGCAGAAAAAAATCGCGCTCGATGCGGCACGCGCCGCGCTGAACCGATGAAGACCTTCTACATCGAAACCTGGGGCTGTCAGATGAACGATCTCGACAGCCAGCGGCTCTCCGGCAGCCTGAAGCTGCGCGGATATCGCCGCGTGGAATCGGAGCAGGAGGCGGACGTGATCCTCCTCAACACGTGCTCGATCCGCGACAAGTCGGAGCAGAAGGTCTACTCGCACCTCGGGCGTCTCCGCGAGATCAAGCAGGAGCGCGGCGATGTGAAGATCGGCGTCTGCGGATGCGTCGCGCAGCAGGAAGGGGAGCGGATCATCGAGCGCGCGCCGTGGGTCGACTTCGTGATGGGGCCGGGCAACGTCGGTCACCTCGATGAAGTGCTCGATCGCCAGCATGCGGTCGCGATTGATTTCCCCGAGGACCGGCGGTATGACGCATTTGCGATCGATCGCGGATCGGCGACGAAGGCGTGGGTCACGATCATGGAGGGGTGCAACAAGAACTGCACCTTCTGCATCGTGCCGACGACGCGCGGGCGCGAAGTCTCGCGCTCGTTCGACGACATCCTCGCCGAGGTGCGCGTCGCGGTGGCGAGCGGCCGCGTCGAGATCGAGCTCCTCGGACAGACAGTGAATGCGTACCGCTGTCCGATCGACGGCCGCGATTTCGGTCAGTTGCTCGGCGCTGTCGCGGAGACCGGGGGCGTGGCGCGGCTGCGGTTCATGACCTCACATCCGGCCGAAGTCAATAGCTCGATGATCGCGGCGATGCGCGATCACGCCAACATCTCGCGTTACCTGCACTTACCGGTGCAATCAGGCTCGTCGAAGATCCTGCGGCGGATGAAGCGCCTCTACACGCGGGAGAAATATCTCGACATCGTGGAGCGCATCCGCGCAGCGATCCCGGAGATCCACTTCTCGACCGACGTGATCGTCGGCTTCCCCGGCGAGACGGAAGAGGATTTCCAGGAGTCGATGTCGCTCATCGAGCAGGTGCGCTACGGCTCGCTGTTCGCGTTCAAGTACTCGCCGCGTCCCGGTACTCCGTCGCTGAAGCTCGGCCCGCCGGTCGATGACGCGATCGCGTCGGAGCGGCTGAACCGGCTCTTCGAGCTGCACGAGCGCCACAAGCGCGAGCGGCTGGAGTCGTATCGCGGACGGGTGCTGCCGGTGCTGGTCGAAGGGCCGAGCAAGCACGATCCGTCGATGCTCTCCGGCCGCACGGACGACAACTGGGTCGTCAATTTCGCAGGGGATCTCTCCACGCCGCTGGGCAGCATGCTCGGGGTGCGGATCGAGACGGCGCAGCATCACACGTTGCGCGGCGAAGCGGTCTAGCGCCGCTGGACAGCGGACAGCAGACAGCAGACAGCCCATAGTCGTGCTCCTCGCGTCCGCCCGGCGCCGTTCTCCCGCTGTCTGCTATCCGCCGTCCGCTGTTCGGAGAAACCTTCCCAAACGCCCTCCGCTCGCGGAGGAGCTCGTGATCAACGTCAATACCGTCGCGAAGGTCTATCGCGAGCTGGAGCACGAAGGGGTGATCGAGCTGCGGCATGGGATGGGGGCGTTCGTCACGGAGCACGCGCGCAACCGGCGGCGGCCGGATGTCGTGCGCCACGCGCAGGAGCTCGTCGACGGCACGATCGGCCGGCTTCGCGCACGCGGTATCAGCGACGAAGAGATTCGCCGGCTCGTCGAAGCGGCGCTGGCCCGCGTCAGAGGAGCACGCCGTGGCTGAATCGGCGATCGCAGTCCGCAACCTTCACAAACGCTACGGCGCATTCGAAGCGCTGCGCGGCGTAACGCTCGACGTTCCCGCCGGCTCGATCTGCGGCTTCCTCGGCCGCAACGGCGCCGGCAAGACGACGACGATGAAGATCCTCCTCGGCATCGCACACGCGACCTCCGGGGAAGCGCGCGTGCTGGGACTCGACGATGACGTCGAGATCCGCAAACGCACGGGCTTCGTCAGCGAAGAGAAGGATCTCTATCCGTACATGACGGTCGCCGAGATCGTCCGCTTTACCGCGTCGTTCTATCCGCACTGGCGCGCCGAGCTCGCATCGCGTTACATCCGCGAGCTCGGCGCGCATCGCAAGATCCGATCGCTATCCCGCGGCATGCGCACGAAGCTCGCGCTGCTGCTCGCAGTCTGCCGCGGCGCGGAGCTGCTGATCGTCGACGAGCCGACCTCGGGTCTCGATCCCGCCGAGAGAGACGACGCGTTGAAGATGCTCGTGCAAGCCGGTAGCACGGTCTTTTTCTCCACGCACGATCTGAGCGAAGTCGAACAGATCGCCGACCGCGTGGCGATCATCGACCGCGGACGGATCGCGATCAGCGCGCCGCTCGACGATCTGCGCGAGACGTACCGCCGCGTCGAGCTCGTGTTCGAGAACGATGCGCCGGAGTGGAGCGCGGGGTCCCGCCCGCAGCGATCGGGCGTCCCGCCCGGTCGCTGGTTTCGTCGCCGGGCGAGACGCCCGACGACTGCGGACGAGACGTCCGCGCTCCATTTGCCCAGCGCAAAGGCCGCGTGCTGACGATCTTCGCGGATCGCGACATCACCGAAGAAGCGCGCGCGATGAATCCTGTGTCGATCGACGTGCAGCCGCTGACGCTCAAAGAGATTTTTCTCAGGGTGACCGAGGAGGCGTGATGCTCTGGTACAAAGCGTGGCTCGAGACTCGGTGGCGATTCCTGATCGGACTCGCGCTGCTGACCTGCTCCGCCGCCGCGACGGTGCTCGCGTATCCGCAGGTCGCGCAACTCATCCCGCTGATCAACAGCAATGTGCGCGGACCGATCGGTGACGCAGTCCGCGAAGCGGCGCAGCTCTCGCGCGATTTCCGCGGCTACATCTGGCTGCAGTGGTTCCGTCAGAACGATGCTCGCTGGACCTCGTTCTTCGTCATCCTCCTCGGCACCGCGACGACCTTCGGCTCGCAGCGCGGACAACTCTTCACACTCTCGCTTCCGGTCTCACGTGCGCGACTCCTCGGCACGCGCGCGCTCCTCGGACTCGCCGAATCATCGGCGATCGCATTCCTGCCGTCGCTGCTGATCCCGCTGCTCGCGCCGTCGATCGGTTCGCACTACGGCCTCGGCGCCGTGCTGATTCACAGCGCATGTATCTTCATCGCGAGCTCCGTCTTCTTCTGCACCGCGCTACTGCTCTCGACCTTCTTCGACGATCCCTGGCCGCCGCTGCTGCTCACGATCGTCATCGCATTTCTGGCCGCATGGTCGGGACTCTCCGTCATGAGCGGCGCGTGCTACTTCCAGACCGGTGCGATCCCGTGGCTCGGCCTCGTCATCGCGGCGGCCATTTCCTCCGCGCTTTTCGCAGCAGCGCTCGTCAACATCCAACGACGTGATTTCTGAAAAGGAGATTCGAGATGAAAACCGTGCTGCTCTCCATGCTGCTCGCTGCTTCGTTCGCGCTTCACGCGCAGGACATTTCAGGACATTGGGCCGTCGACATCGCGGCCGGCGACAAGAACGTGCGCATCGAGCTCGATCTCGCGAACGGCGCCGGCACGTTCGACTTCCCTGCGCAGAATCTCAAGGCGCTGCCGCTGGCGAATGTCGCGCTGCACGCCGGAGCGATTTCATTCGAGATCAAAGGAAGCGGCGGGGGAGTGTTCACCGGCACGCTCGCCACGGATCGGAAGAGTGCGAAGGGAACGTTCGCGATGAGCGGCGCGCAAACGATGGAGGCGCCGTTCACGATGACGCGCACCGGCGACGCGATCATGCAGCGTGTCGCGTCCAGTCCCGCCATCGGCAAGCAATTCGAAGGCCGCTGGAGCAACGTCGGCGGCTCGTACGCCGGCAAGGTCGTCGATGACGGTTCGATCAGCGGCACGTGGACGCAGAAGCCGTTCAGCGGACCGCTGACATTTCATCGCACCGGCAACAAAGATGCGGCGCTCGCGCGCTGGGCCGATGCGGCCGGCGGACGCGACAAAGTCACGGCGATCAAATCGATCTATCGCGAAGCGACGGTCGATGCCGCCGGCTTCTCCGGAACGCTGAAGGTCTGGCACACCGCCGGCGGAAAGTTTCGAAAGGAAGAAAAGATCGGACCGTTCTCCACCGTCGAGACATTTGATGGCACGAACTGCATCGTGCAACAGGGCGACAAACCGCTGCGCACGCTGAGCGGTCACGAGCTCGAGATCGAGACGTCGAAGGCGTACGCGAACAGCAACGCCGTGATGTTCGCCTTCTCGCCTGATGCGTCGCATGGCGGCGTCGATGTCGATGCGGACGGCACGATCGTGCTCCGGCCGCGCGGCGGAATCGACTGGCGCATCACGCTCGATCCGCAGACGTCGCTGCCGGGCACGATGGTGCATCAGGAGGGACCGCGCACCATCACCGTCACGTTCGCCTCGTACGAAACGATCGACGGCATCCGGCTGGAGAAGGAGCTGCATCGCACGAACGGCGATCACAACATGGACGCGGTGATCCGCTTCACGAAGACCGTCCTCAATCAGCCGTTCGACGACGCGCTCTTCACCCGGCGTTGAGAAACGATTCGATCATCGGCACGAGGATGTCTGTCCGCGACGTCACTGCCATGTGATCCGTCGCGGGCAGCACCGCGAGCTGTGCGTGCGGCAGGAGCTGCTTCGTCTCCAGCGCGTGCTCGATCTTGATCACATCCGAGTCGCCGGCGATCACCAGCGCCGGCGACTCGATCGCGCGCAGTGCACTGTCGGGAACTTCTTTGAAGTTGCGCATCCGGTCGCGAGACTTCTCGAACATCGTCTGCAGATTTTCCGGATGCGGCGCGACGGCGAGATACGCGTCCTTCAATTCCTGCGGCATGTTGTCGATCGTCGCGTGCTCCATGCCGTCGAAGAAACCGTCGATCATGCCGCTGCGCTTGAGCGGCGCGGACGCGATGATGAGTTTCCGCACCAGTTGCGGATGACGGATCGCCACCTGCGCCGCGATCGTGCCGCCGTTGCTGAAGCCGAAGAGATCGGCCTGCTCGATGTGCAGCCAGGCGAGCAGCGCGGCCGTGTCGTCCGCCGATTGTTCGAATGTGAACGGACGATCGGGACGATCGGGTGTGTGGCCATAGCCCTGTTGTTCGAACGCGATCACCCGGCGATGCTTCGCCAGCTCCGGCAGGATCTTCGCGAAGGACGTCGCGATCGTGTCGCCGCCGCCGTGGATCAATACGAGCGGTGGGCGCGCCGGATTCGGCGCGCCGTGGATCTCGTAATAGATGTCGAGGCCGTCGACCGGAGCGTTCATCGCTTATGCCTTCGCCCGCCGTTCTTCGCTCGCGCGCATCATCTCGCTGAGATCGGCCGCGGGCCGAATCTCCCACGGACCGAACGTCACGCCGGGATGGTTCGAGATCAGCTCGATCGCGTGATTCAGATCGCGCGCCTCGAGGATCATGATGCCCCCGAGCTGTTCCTTCGTTTCGGTGAAAGGGCCGTCCGTGACCGAGACTTTGCCGTTCGCCCAGTGCAAGGTCGCGGCGGTTTCCGGCCCCTGCAGCCCTTCGCCGCCGAGGAAGTGTCCGTTCTTGCGGAGAGTGTCGTCGTAGGTAAAGCACTGATCCATCATGGCGTTCATTTCGGATTCGGTGGTGTTCGCAAACTTGTTCGGATCGATGTACCCGAGGCAGATGTATTTCATGTCGCGTTCTCCTTCTGCCCACTAGTCGTTCGGGATTGTAGATTTCGACAGCGCGCGCAGACGACTTTCAAAAAAACTTCGTTCGGGCTCCTGCCGGGCGAGCTCGAGAGCCCGCTCGTACGATGCGCGCGCTTCGTCGAGGCGGCCGAGGCGGCGGAGCAGGTCGGCGCGGGCGGAGTGGGCGAAGAGATACTCGCGGAGCTCGCCGCGGGCGAGGATGGCATCGATCAGGATCAGTCCTGCTTCAGGACCTTCGTGCATTGCGATCGCGGCGGCGCGATTCAGCTCTACAACGGGTGTAGGGTCGATGCGCATCAACGCGTTGTAGAGCGCGACGATCTGCGCCCAGTCGGTCTCGCGCGCCGTCGCCGCCTCGGCATGCACGGCCGCGATCGCCGCCTGCAGCGTGTACGGGCCGAAGCGTCGCGTCGGCAGCGCGTGCTCGACGAGCGCGATCCCTTCGCCGATCATCTCGCGATCCCAGCGCGAGCGATCCTGGTCCTCGAGCAGGACCACTTCGCCGTCCGCCGACGTCCGCGCCGCGCGCCGCGACTCCTGCAAAAGCATCAGCGCGAGCAATCCCATCACTTCCGGCTCGGGCAGCAGCTCGTTCAGCAACCGGCCCAATCGAATGGCCTCGGACGAGAGATCGGCGCGCGTCACCGATCTACCCGACGTGGCGTAGTACCCCTCGTTGTAGACGAGATACACCGCGTGTAGAACGGGACCGAGCCGCGCCGGCAACTCTTCAACGGGTGGAACCACGTACGGTAGCTTCAGCTCGCGGATCTTCGCCTTCGCCCGCACGATGCGTTGCGCGAGTGCGGGCGGTGTCATCAGGAACGCGCGCGCAATTTCCTCGGTCGTCAATCCGCAAATCTCACGCAACGTCAACGCGACGCGCGCCTCCGGTGCGAGCGCAGGATGACAACAGACGAACATCAATCGCAGCCGGTCGTCGTCGACGCTCGGATCGTCGATGCTCTCCGGCGACGCAACATCGATGAGGATGTCTTCGACCCGGCGCGCGCGCCGCCGCAATGAATCGATTGCCTTGAATCGTCCCGCCGATACGAGCCAGGAGCGCGGGTTGTCCGGCAGGCCGTCCTTCGCCCACTGCACGAGCGCCGCGCTGAACGCATCGTGCATCGCCTCCTCGGCGAGATCGAAGTCGCCCAGCAGACGGATCAGCGTCGCGAGAATGCGTCCCGACTCCGCGCGGTAAACGGAGTCGAGCGTGTCGCGCAAGTCGTCTGTCGAAATCGCCGGCATTTGATCGAAAGTGTACGTGCGGAGGTATCCTGTTTGCTGCACGGAGAACAGATGGCCGCCGATCTCGTACCGATGTCGATCAAGGGTCTGATGCTCGACCCGGTCTCGAATTCGCCGATCGTCGTGCTGAAGGATGACGAGGACAAATTCTTCCTGCCGATCTGGGTCGGCATCTTCGAAGCGAACGCGATCGCGCTGCAGCTGGAGAACGTCGCCACGCCGCGGCCGATGACGCACGACCTGCTGCGCAACATGATCTCCGAGCTCGACGGCCGCGTGACGCGCGTGGTGATCAACGATCTCCGCGACTCGACATTCTTCGCGCAGATCCGCATCTCGACGAGCGGCAAGACGCTGGAAGTCGATGCGCGTCCGAGCGATGCGATCGCGCTCGCGCTGCGCACCGAGGCGCCGATCTTCGTCGCGCAGTCAGTGCTCGATCAGGCGCAGACGATCACGCCCGATGCCGAGGATGCGGACGAGAAGATGAAGAAGTGGTTCGAGAACCTCGGCCCCGACGACCTCGGCAAATACAAAATGTAGGAGTGCGGCAGCTTGCTGCCGCACTCCTGCAAAATATTGCCGCGGCGTAACGCGAGCGCGATGATTGAACAAATGTTCGATATCGCTGCCTTCTTCGAATCATTCGTTGACGATGTAAAGCGCGGCCCCGTCGCGCCGCACATTGCATACGGCGACACACTCCGCACCCTCGGCGAACGTTACACCTTCGAGCAACCGCAACCGCTGACCGATGTCATCGACGACGTCCGGCGCATGCTGCTGCACGGCAATCTGCACACCACGCATCCGGCGTATTTCGGTCTGTTCAATCCGCACGTGACGCTTGCGTCGGTTGCGGGCGATGCGATCGCGGCGGCGGCGAATCCGCAGGTCGGCGGGTGGTTTCATTCACCGGCTGCTGTCGAGATCGAGCAGCACGTGCTGCGCTTTTTCGCGCGCCGATTCGGGTACGCGGACGATTCGATGGCGCACTTCACGAGCGGCGGCTCCGAGGCGAATGCGACGGCGGTGTTGTGCGCGCTGGCGCATCGGTTTCCGGATTGGCGGCGGCGCGGTGCTCGCGGAGTGGCGAAGCAGCCGGTGCTCTTCGTGTCCGCCGAGGCGCATCACTCATTCGAGAAGATCGCGCAGCAGGCGGGACTCGGGCGCGATGCGGTGCGATTGATCGAAGTCGATGATCGCGATCGGATGAAGCCTGATGCGTTCATGCGCGCGATCGACGACGCGCGTGCAAACGGCGAAGAGCCGTTCTTCGTCGATGCAACTGCCGGCACCACCGGAAGCGGTGCGATCGATCCGTTGCTCCACATCGGGGAGATCTGCGCACGGGAGAATCTGTGGATGCATGTCGACGCGGCGTGGGGTGGCGCGGCGGCGGTGAGCGATCTACTGCGGCCACATCTCGCCGGCGTAGAGCGCGCGGACTCGATCACCTGCGATGCGCACAAATGGATCGGCGTCTCGATGGGCGCCGGCATGTTCTTCACGCGCCATCGCGACGTGCTGCGCGAAGCGTTCTCGATCGACACGCCGTACGTGCCGAAGGAGGAGAGCGGGCCGGATCACTACGCGCTGTCGCTGCAATGGTCGCGGCGGTTCATCGGATTGAAAGTGTTCCTGCATCTTGCGGAGCTCGGCGCCGAGGGACTGGCGCGGCAGATTGAGCATCACGTGGCAATCGCGGATTACCTGCGCGGCCGCCTACTGAAGAGCGGGTGGACGATCGTCAGCGATTCGCCGCTCGCCGTCGTCTGCTTCACGCGCGATGACGCCGACATTCCGGCCATCGCCTCGGCCGTCGTGCGCGAGGGACGCGCGTGGATCTCGCCGCTGATTCGAGACGGACGGCCGCCGGTGCTGCGCGCGTGCGTTTGCAATACGAGACGAGCGAGCGCGATGTCGACACGCTGATCGAGGCGCTGGATGGAGCGCGGGCGTCTCGCCCGCAGTGAGCGAGCGTCCCGCTCGGTCACGGGGTTGATCGCCGGGCGAGACGCCCGCCGATTGCGGACAGGATGTCCGCGCTCCGAAGCGCGCGCGTGCGTTTGCAATTACGAGACGGGCGAGCGCGATGTCGACACGCTGGATGGAGCGCGGGCGTCTCGCCCGCAGTGAGCGAGCGTCCCGCTCGGTCACGGGTTGATCGCCGGGCGAGACGCCCGCCGATTGCGGACAGGATGTCCGCGCTCCGAAGCGCGCGCGTGTGTTTGCAATTACGAGACGAGCGAGCGCGATGTCGACACGCTGGATGGAGCGCGGGCGTCTCGCCCGCAGTGAGCGAGCGTCCCGCTCGGTCACGGGGTTGATCGCCGGGCGAGACGCCCGCCGATTGCGGACAGGATGTCCGCGCTCCGAAGGGCGCGCGTGTGTTTGCAATTACGAGACGAGCGAGCGCGATGTCGAGGCGCTGGATGGAGCGCGGGCGTCTCGCCCGCAGTGAGCGAGCGTCCCGCTCGGTCACGGGGTTGATCGCCGGGCGAGACGCCCGCCGATTGCGGACAGGATGTCCGCGCTCCGAAGCGCGACTAGGGCATGTACAATCGAGCCAGGCTCCATGATCATCACAGTCGCGAATCAGAAAGGCGGAGTGGGCAAGACCACCACCGCCATCAATCTCTCTGCAGCCGTCGCCAACAAGGGGTTCAAGACACTGCTGATCGATCTCGATCCGCAGGCAAATTCGTCGATGTCATACGTCGACGTCCGGCAGGTCACAAAGTCGATGTACGACGTGATGGTGTCCGAGGAGCTGCCGATCGAGGATGTGATCGTGCCGACGCAGGTCGACAATCTCTCGCTCGCGCCGTCGCGCATCGCGCTGGCCAAGCTCGAATCGAAACTAATCGGCGAGCTCGATGGTCCGTTCCGCCTCAAGGACAAGATGAAGGACACCGGCGCGCGATACGACTACGTCTTCATCGACACGCCGCCGACGCTCGGCATGATCACGGTCAACGCGCTCGTCGCATCGACGCATGTCCTCGTGCCGATCCAGTCGTCGTACTTCGCGCTCGAAGGAACGGACGATCTCCTCGAAACGATCGAGAAAATCAAGGCCCGGCCGAATCCGAACCTGCAGCTCCTCGGCGTGGTGATCACCATGCACGACCGCCGCACCACGCTGGCGAAGGACATTCACGAACAGATCGGCTCCGTGTTCGGCGACCGCCTGTTCAACACCATCATCACGAAATCGATCCGCCTCGAAGAAAGCCCGGCGTACAAGGAGTCGATCTTTACGTTCGCGCCGAAGTCGAGCGGAGCGATGGAGTACTACTCGTTGTCGGAAGAAATTTTGTCGAGGGTCTAGCTCACACTTATGGCCATGAAGAGAGGTCTTCCCGAGCGCGCCAACATGCGTCACGACTCCCATTACGTCGAGGAGCTGACGCGGCGTTCCGGGCGGCACATCGGGGCGATGATCCCGCTGTCGCTCATCGAAGCGAATCCCGATCAGCCGCGCACGCAGCTCGGCAACATCGAAGAGCTCGCGGCATCGATCCGCGAGAAGGGCGTACTCGAGCCGATCCTCGTGCGCGCCATCGGACCGAATCGCTACCAGATCATTTCAGGCGAGCGCCGCTTCCGGGCGGCGACGCTGGTCGGCCTCGACGAGATCCCGGCCATCGAGCTCGACGTCGACGACAAGGAACAGCTCGAGATCGCGCTGATCGAGAACATTCAGCGCAAGGACCTGACGCCGTTCGAAGAAGCGGAAGGGCTCTTCATCCTGCAGGAGAGGTTCGGCTATACGCACGAGCGCATCTCGCAGGTGATCGGCAAGTCGCGCACGACGGTCACCGAGACGCTGCTGATCAACGACATCCCCGATCGCATCCGCGCCATGTGCCGCGAGGCGGGGATCGCGAACAAGTCGGTGCTCGTGCAGGTCGCGCGCGCGGGCGGCGAAGAGGCGATGGAGCAGGTGGTGCGCGCGTTCGCTGCGGGCGAGCTGTCGCGCGAGGAGCTGCGCAGGCAGACCGCGTCGAAGGCGGAGCCGAAGAAGGCGGGGCGTCCGAAGAATTACGTCTTTCAGCTGAAGGACAAGTCGCTGCCGTTCTCTCTGAACCTCGCGTTCAAGAAGCCGAACGTGGACCGCAGCGAAGTGATCGACGCGGTGAAAGAACTGCTGCGCCGGCTCGAATCGGAGGCCTGATGCCGAAGGGAAAGATCGTCGTCATCGATGATGATGCCAAGGCGCTGTCGGTGGCGAAACGCCTGCTCGAAGCGGCCGGGTACGAGGTGATCACGTCCGACTCGCCGCTGCGCATGCCGCAGATCGTGCAGCGCGAACGGCCGAATCTGGTGCTGCTCGATCTGGAGATGCCGGCACTCTCCGGCGAGCACGTGCTCGACTTCACGACGCTGTTCGATTTCCTCCGCGAGACGCCGATCGTGATCCATTCGGCGAAAGGGGAGGAGGAGCTCAAGTCGCTCGTCGAGCGCTCGCCCGCCGTCGGCTACATCCGCAAGACGAACAACGGCTTGACGTTCGTCTCGCAGGTGGAGAAGTTCATCGCCGAGTCGCAGCGGTCGGTTTAGCAACGCCACCCCGAATCGCCGAATCCATCTCATCCCAGAACGTCCGCTCCAGATCGCGTTCGAGCGCTTCCTCTTTGTCGTCGAGCGCCTTCTCCCGCCGCTCGACATCGCGCAGCTGTTCGCGCAAGTCTCTGAGCCGCTGCCTCTCGGCCGACGTGAGGTGCTCCTTGTCCGACAGCCGGTCCGCCTCGCGATCGAGCCTGACCTCTTCGCGGCTGATCGCCTTCTGCTCCGGATGAAGCGCCGACAGTGGTGCGAACAGCGTCTTCACCCTCGCCATCGTCGCCTCGTCGCGGATGACGTACTCGCGCCCGTCGCGCCGCACCCAGATGTAGCGGCCGGTCACGCGCTTCCGGACCGACTGCAATTCGTCGAGGCTGGACGCAGCCTGGTACGTGTTGTTGTCGCCGGAGGAAATGATGTACGCGTCGCGGCGCGCGCTCGAGCCCATCAGCGATACGGCTGCGATCGTCAGAAGCACCAGTCGTTTCATCATGAGCGTTGGACGTCGGGCAGGCGAGGGAGGTTAGTGGGAAGCTGAAGGCTGAGCGAAGGACGCGTCGTAAGTGTAGGGCAAGCTCTCAGCTTGCCCCGACAAGCTGAGAGCTTGTCGTACACCCGGGACTACGAACACGGTGTTGACAGGAGATCGGTGACGCGCGTATCGTCCCCGGCCAACATGAAGCATCTCTTCACCCTGATGGGCCGAATGATGATGCGCCGCCCGGGCGCGGACGCGTAGCTTTCCCTCGCGTTTTCGACCCGGGTCCCTCCACCAGCTTGATGTACGACAAGCTCTCAGCTTGTCGCCCTGACAGGCTGAGAGCCCGTCCTAGACACACACGAAAACTCGGAGGAGAACAATCATGTCGTATCGACTCGATACGCTCGCCATCCATGCCGGTCAGCCCGACGATGAGACGACCGGCGCCGTCTCGTTCCCGATCTACCAGACCTCGACCTTCCGCCAGATCGAGCCCGGCATCAACCGCGGCTACTGCTACTCGCGCACCGATCATCCGACCCGTCATGCGCTCGAAGAAAATCTCGCCGCGCTCGAAGGAGCGAAGCACGGCGTGGCGTTCGCCAGCGGGATGGCCGCGATTCACGGCGTGCTGTCGATTCTGCGCGCCGGCGATCACGTCGTCTCCACGCGCGACCTCTACGGCGGCGCCTGGCGCATCTTCACAAAGTACTTTGCGAAATTCGGCGTGGAGTTCACGTTCGTCGATCCGGGCGATCCGTTCACGATCTCCGGCGCGATCCGTCCGGAGACGAAACTGCTCTGGCTGGAGACGCCGTCGAATCCGCTGCTGAAGATCACCGACATCGCCGCCTGCGCCGCGATCGCGCGCCGCGCCGGCGTGCGCACCGTCGTCGACAACACGTTCGCCACGCCGCTGCTGCAGCATCCGCTCGCGCTCGGCGCCGACATCGTCCTGCACTCCACCACGAAGTACATCAACGGCCACAGCGACGTCCTCGGCGGCGTCGCGATCACGGACGATGACGAGCTCGCGACGGAGCTCCGCTTTTTCCAGAACGCCATCGGCGCCGTGCCCGGTCCGCAGGACTGCTTTCTCATCCTGCGCGGCACGAAAACGCTGTCGCTGCGCGTACAGAAGCATTGCGACAACGCGGAGGAAGTCGTCCGCTATCTCGCAGATCACGAAGCGATCTCGCGCGTGTTTTATCCGGGACTCGCCGCGCATGAAGGACACGCGACCGCGCGCCGGCAGATGGAGCGCTTCGGCGCGATCGTTTCGTTCGAGCTCGATACCACGATCGAAGAGACGCGCGCGTTCACGCGGCGTTTGAAGTTGTGGACGCTGGCCGAATCGCTCGGCAGCGTGCGCAGTCTCTTCTGTCATCCGGCGACGATGACGCATGCGTCGGTGGAGCCCGAGGTGCGGCGGAAGGTCGGGATCGGGGACGGACTGATCCGGTTGTCGGTGGGACTCGAAGACGTCCGCGATCTCATCGAAGATCTCGCGCAAGCGCTCGCCGCGACGCGCGTCCCCGCGAGAAGCGGAGAAGATGGAGCGCGGACGTCTCGTCCGCAGTCGGCGGCCGTCTCGGCCGGCGACCCGCTCCCCCGCGAGGTGAACCCATGATTGCGGCCGTGAGAATCGGACTTCTTGGTTGTGGCACAGTCGGCCGCGGCGTCGTGCAACTCGTCGAGCGCGAGCGCGATCGCATCCGCGAACGTCACGGCATCGAGCTGGCGATCGAGCGCATCCTCGTGCGCGATCTGACCAAAGCGCGCCCCGGTATTGATCGCCGTCTGCTCACCACGCGCGCGACCGAGGTGCTCGACGCGAATTGCGATCTCATCGTGGAGGTCGTCGGCGGAGTGCATTGTGCCGGCGCATACGTGCGGCGCGCGATCGCGAACGGCCGTCACGTCGTCACCGCGAACAAAGCGCTGCTCGCCGAATGCGGCCGCGATCTGTTTGCGGCGGCCGGCAGGCGAGGGGTCACCATCGGATTCGAGGCGAGCGTCTGCGGCGGCATTCCGGTCATCCGCGCCATTCGGGACGGACTTGCGGCAGACACGATCGATGAAGTTCGGGGGATCCTGAACGGCACCTCGAATTACATCCTGACTCGCATCGAGTCCGAGGGGTTGTCGTTCGATGATGCACTGCGGCTGGCGCAGGAGCGCGGATTCGCGGAGAGCGATCCGTCGCTCGACATCGACGGCGAAGACGCCGCGCAGAAGCTGCGCATTTTGGCGGGCCTTGCGTTCGGCGAGCCGATCGTGCGCGGATCGATCGCCGGAATCCGCGGCATCACGCGTGACGACGTCGAGCGTGCGCGCGATCGCGGCTTCGTCATTCGCCACGTCGCGACCGCGCGGCGAACGGCGGGCGGGATCGAGCTGCGCGTTGCGCCGGAGGAGTTGCCGATGCGCGATCCGCTGGCGTCCGTGCGGGACGAATTCAATGCGGTCGTGATCCGCAGCCGTGCGGCGGGTGAGATCACGCTGATTGGGCGGGGAGCGGGAGCGGGTCCGACGGCGTCGGCTGTGATGTCGGACGTCATTGCCACGCGTCGTGACGAGCGGCATGGCCGCTCGTAAGAAAATCAGCGGCGGCATGGCCGCCGCACTCCGGGGTCGGCGTGACGGACGTAATCGGCACGTGGAGTGCGGCGGCCATGCCGCCGCTCCCCCACGCGCGGCCATGCCGCGCGTCGTAAAAATCAGCGGCGCCGCAGGACGATTGGAAATGTGATCGCGATCAGCAGCGTGCAGAGGATGCTTCCTTCGGGGCCGACGCTGCCGCCGGAGAGCCACGCCGGGCCGGACATGCTCGTATCGAGCAGGTGGCCCGGCGTGACGGCGCCGCTGTCCGCAACGCCGTAAAAGTATTCGCCCCGAGCGGCATGGCCGCTCGTAGAAAAACCAGCGGCGGCATGGCCGCCGCACTCCGGTTGCAATGTGATCGCGATCAGCTGGCGTGCGTGTGGAGTGCGGCGGCCATGCCGCCGCTCCCGCACGCGCGGCCATGCCGCGCGAATCAGCGGCGGGATGGCCGCCGCAGGACGATCGCAAATGTGATCGCGATCAGGAGTGTGCAGAGGACGCTCCCTTCGGGGCCGACGCTGCCGCCGGAGAGCCACGCCGGGCCGGACATGCTCGTATCGAGCAGGTGGCCCGGCGTGACGGCGCCGCTGTCCGCAACGCCGTAAAAGTACGTTTCGCCCCAGTCGAACGCGACGTGCAGTCCGATCGGCAGCCAGAGATTTCCGGTCCGCTGCAGCAGGAGGCAGAGCAGCACGCCGAACAGTCCGGCGTTGAGCGCGCCGAGCCAGCTCTCGTGCGTGTTGCCGAGGTGCGCGAGGCCGAAGATTGCGGAAGTCAGAATCGCGGAGGGCCAGTAGCCGAGGATCTCGGTGAGGATGACGAGCAGGTATCCGCGATAACGGAACTCCTCACGCACGGCGACGAGGATGAAGACGATCAGGTAGATGCCGGCCCATTGCGCGATTTCGCCGCCGCGGAGCGCGACGCCGTGAAATGCGAACGCGCGAACGACGCGGAGCGCCAGGACGAGCGCGGTGAGCATCGCGAATCCGAGCAGGATGCCTTTCCAGAATTCGGAGCGGAACATGCGGCGCCACGGCAGGCCGTAATCGGCGATCGTGCGATGCTCGATGCGGCCCATGATCCAGCTCGCAATCAGAAAGATGAGGAGGTCTTTCGCGTCGCGGAGCAGGAAGAGGATGTTCTCGTCGAGGTGGCGGGGAAGCGCGAGGTTGGTCGTCACGACGAGGGTGACGACGATGGCCAGAAAGATGAGCAGGCGCCAGCGGGGCTTCACTCCGTCATGATAGCCACGGCTAACTTAACATAATCTATCTTATCAGACTCTGAGGAAAACCTCGTTTCACCCTCAGGCACGCATCTACAATCCCTCCCGAAGCATCATGAAGATCCTCACGCGCTACATCCTCAA
>DATEZA010000326.1:0-14093 GCA_035255945.1 Thermoanaerobaculia bacterium | reverse complement strand
CGACGGCGAGCTCGCGTTCAAGGTCTCCCATCCGACGCACGGCTCGGTGAAGACCTATCACGTGAAAGTGCGCGGCGTGCCGGAGCAGCGCCTCATCGACAAGCTGCAGCGCGGCATCACGCTCGACGGCAAGCGCACCCTCCCATGCGAGATCGCCCGCGTGAGGACGACCGGCAAAACCGAAGACGAAGGAAACAGCTGGTTCGAAGTGAAGCTGCGCGAAGGACGCACGCAGCAGATCCGCAAGATGTTCCAGGCGGTCGGCCATCCGGTGTCGAAGCTGCGGCGCGTGGCGATCGGACCGATCTCCGATCCGAAGCTCACTCCCGGCGTCTGGCGCGAGCTGTCGAAGCAGGAAGTGAAGATGCTCGCCACGATGCAGGAAGCGAAGAAGCCGGCCAAGCGCCGCACGGCCGTGCGTCCGGCGACGCGTGCGAAAGCGGCGGCCACGCGCAAGAAGCCGGTTGCCGCGAAGACGAAGAGCGCGTCGTCGAAAAAGAAACCCGCTCCCCGCCACAAGAGCGCCGCGCGGAGAGGTTGATGCAGCCGCTGATCGTGGCCATCGACGGCCCGGCGGGCGTTGGTAAATCGACCGTCAGCCGTCTCGTTGCGCGCGAGCTGAACATTCCGCAGATCGACACCGGCGCGATGTATCGCGCGATCGGACTCGCCGCAACACGCGCCGGAATCGCTTTCGACGACGAGCCCGCGCTCGCCGGTCTCGCCGCGAAATCGCAGATCGAATTCATCCCCGGTGAGAAGCCGCACACCATTCTCGACGGCGAGGACGTCACCACCCTGATCCGCACTCCCGAGATCAGCATGGCCGCGAGTCATGTCTCGGCGATTCCGTCGGTCCGCCGCGTGCTGGTGAAACTGCAGCAGGCGATGGGACGCCGCACCGGCGGCGTGCTCGAAGGCCGCGACATCGGCACGAAAGTCTTCCCCGAAACGCCGCACAAGTTTTTCCTCACCGCGCGTCCCGAAGTGCGCGCGCAGCGCCGCTTCCGGGAGCTGATGGCGAAAGGGCAGGCGGTCGATTTCGACAAAGTCCTCGCCGATACCGTGCAGCGCGATACGCAGGATTCGACGCGCGCCGATTCGCCGCTGACCTACGACGACTCGTACAAGGTCATCGATACGAGCGACCTCACCATTCCTGAGGTCGTCGCGCGGATCGTTTCCTCGATCTGACCAACGCGCGGCGCGGCACTGCCGTACCACTGCGCATGATCGCGTTTCTGCTGGCGTCCGTGTTCGCGCTCGGTCCCGAGACTCCCGTTGACGTTCCACGACTCACGACGCACATCGCGTACTCGGTCTCGGCCGCGACCGGCGGCAACGTCATCAACGTAGCGTGGATTGATGATCGGAGCGGCACGCGAGACGTCATGACCGCGCGGCTCAGCTCGGACCTGCAACTCCTCGACGTGAAGCCGCTGACGAATGGCGCGAACGCGTTGAACACCTTCGCAGTGTTCGACGGGCACGAGCTCCACGTCGTCTGGGATCGGATCGGCGACGAATGGCGCCTGCTCGATGCGGCACCCATCGCGAACGGTGGCGCGCTGCGGCTCGAGCGCAGTTCATCACGCCTTGCATTGCGTGCCGAGGGGAGCGACGAGCGTGACGTTTTCGACGACGGCGCACTGACCGGCAAAGTCCTTTCGAACGTCGTCGTTTGGATGAGCCTGAGGGGATCGACCGTCGTTATCTACGCGCAGCAGCTCGATGCGTCCGGTCATCGCATTGGCCTGCCGTCGCAGATCGGAACGACAACCAGCTCGACGCATCTCGCCAAAGGTTCGGGCTTCGTCGCGTATCAGGCCGATGGAGGCGCGGCGGTGTTCCGCGTCGCGCAGAACGGACTGCTGACGCCGGCGGCGAACATCCAGTTCTTCCCGACGATCGAGAACATCCTCCCGACCGATAACGGAGGCTTCATCCTCGTCGCCGGCGATCTGTACCGCTTCAATTCCGAAGGAACGCGCATCGCAACCGAGCATGTCGCGAACGTAGTGGTCTACACGGCGATCATGGCCGGCGGACGCGTCGTCGCGTTCGGACCCGACATCGTGTCGGCGCAGCTCGCCGCCGCGACGGTCTCGGGCGAGGCGATCGACATCGCGCCGGCGTTCGACGCGCAGACGAATCCCGCGATCGCCAGCGACGGAAGCGACGTCCTCACGCTCTGGAAAGGGCATGGCGACGTAGGCATCGGCTCAGCCATCCCGGCGTTGTCGTTCGATCGCGATCACTACAACGCCGCGTTCACGTTCATCGATCTCGTCCGCGTGGCGAAGCTCGGGCGAGGAGGGACGTTCCTCGAGCCGCTGCGAGACGTCGGATACAACGATGGCCCCGTTTCGCTCGCCGGATCGACCGCCGTGTGGCGCAACCTGCTGATCCAGAACCGCGTCGCGTCGTGGAACTTCGACACCGAAACCGCGGGCGCGCCCGACCCTGGACCCGGCGTCCGTTCCGTTGCGGTCGGCGATGCCTCGCTTGCCGCGATCTCGGTTTTCGGTGACGTCATCGTGTTGCCCGCTGGTGGCACACCGAGAATCGTCGCGCACGCGACCGGCGACGCGCTGGCGATCTCCGGCGATCTCCTTATTTATCAGGCGGCCGATGGCCTTGACGCGCTTGACCTTTCGAGCGGCGCGCGCGTCCATCTCTCGAACGAGATCATCGGACAACCGGCGATCGCCCATGCCGGCCGGACCTACTTCGCCACCTGGGCGACGTCCGAAGGCGTCTTCGTCTTAGTCTTCGACGGCCATTCGGCAGAAATCCAGCCGGTCTCGGCCGGCGCCCGGAATCCCGCCATCACGCTGACCGGCGGCGGCGCCGTCATCGCGTACGACCGGGCGGTCAAAGAGCTCGGCTACACGGCCCGAGTCTTCACCCGAACGCTCACTTCGGCACGCCGCCGCGGCGTAACTCACTGACGCGCCGGCCCTTTTCTTGACTCCCTTCCATCCCGCCCGCTAAACTGCCGAATCCGACGTGTGATCAACAAGTTAGCGTTGATGTGCGTCGCGGAAATGCCGCCGCGAATCGAGGGAGGTTCCCCAGTTCATGCCATCCAACCAGGACCCTAAGAAACCGCAGCAAACGCCCCGTGTGGAGAACGGCGGCGAGCTGGAATCCCTCGGCATGGAGCAGCTGCTCGACATCTACGACAAGAAGATGTCCAGCTTCACCGAGGGGGAGATCGTCAAAGGACGTGTCCTCAAGATCACGGCGACCGAGGTCGTGGTCGATATCGGCTATAAAAGTGAAGGACTTCTGGCCAAGTCGGAAGTCACCGATTACAACGGTCAGGTCAAGGTCAAGCCGGGCGACGAGATCGATGTTTACGTCGATCGCCTCGAAGATGCATCGGGTTACGTCACCGTCTCGCGCGAAAAAGCGGAGCGGATGCTCGTCTGGGACCGCATCGAAGCGGCATTCAAAAATGATGAGCCGATCAGCGGCCGCGTCGTCGATCGCGTCAAAGGCGGACTCTCCGTCGACGTCGGCGGCGTCAAGGCGTTCCTCCCCGGATCATTAATTGATACGAAGCCGGTCAAGAACCTCGACTCGCTTCGCGGCCACGAGTACAAATTCAAGATCGTTTCCTTCGACAAGAAACGGAACAACATCGTCCTTTCGCGCCGCGCAATCGTCGAAGTCGAGCAGGTTGCGCAGAAGCAGGCGACCCTCGGCAAGCTCGAGGAAGGGAAGCCGACGCATGGCGTAGTCAAGAACATCACCGACTACGGCGTGTTCGTCGACCTCGGCGGCATCGACGGCCTGCTCCACATCACCGACATCTCCTGGGGCCGCGTCAATCACCCCTCCGAGTACTTCAATCTCGGCGACGAAATCGAAGTCGTCGTGCTGAAATTCGATCCGGGCAACGAGCGCGTCTCGCTCGGCTACAAACAGAAATCGCAGGATCCGTGGACCGACGTCGTGGAGCGCTATCCGCTCGGAACGAAGGTGCATGGACGCGTCGTGTCGCTCGCCGACTACGGCGCATTCATCGAGCTCGAGGAAGGCGTCGAAGGGCTTATCCACGTCAGCGAAATGTCGTGGACGAAGAAGGTGCGCAATCCGTCGAAGCTGCTCTCGATCGGGGCGGATGTCGAAGCGGTCGTGGCCGACGTCAACGTGCAGAACCGGCGCATCTCGCTCTCGCTCAAAGCACTCGAACAGAATCCGTGGGACACCATTGCCGAGCGGTATCCGGTCGGCGCCGTCATCACGGGCAAAGTGCGCAACCTCACCGACTTCGGCGCGTTCGTCGAAGTGGAAGAGGGGATCGACGGCCTGATCCACATCTCCGACATGTCGTGGAATCGCCGCATCAAGCATCCGAACGAGGTGCTGAAGAAGGGCGACACGGTGCAGGCGCGTGTGATCAACGTCGACGGCGAGAATCAGCGCCTGTCGCTTTCGGTGCGCGAGTTCCTGCCGAACGAGTGGGACAACTTCGCGCGCGGGCACAACGTCGGCGACGAAGTGATCGGCCTCGTTTCGAAGATCACCGACTTCGGTCTCTTCATCCGGCTCGCCGACGGCGTCGAAGGACTGGCGCACATCAGCGAGATCCAGCGCGACGGCCGGGTGAAGCTGGACAAGGTCTTCCATCCCGGTGAGCCGCTCCGCGCCCGCATCATCAAGATCGATCCGGGCGAACGGAAGATCGGACTGACCACGCGCGATGTCGAGCCGCTGACCGAGGAGGAGCAAGCCTCGCACGGCGGGGGGCATGAGCATCTGGAATCGCACGAAGAGCCTGCGCACGAAGAGACTGCGCACGAAGAGCCGGAGCATGAAGAGCCGGCGCAGGAAAGCGACACCGACCCGGGCGAGACTCCGCAGAGCTGATTGGAATGTCCGAACAGAAATCGCGTCGCGGCCTGTTCTTCTTCCTCGGTGGTCTCGCGGGCTGCCTCACTGCATTCATCTTCCTGTTCGGCATCGTGCTGATCGCGGTGATCGTCGATGACGAGCCGCATCGCTTCGCCAGCGACAAGGTCGCGGTCGTGCCGATCGAGGGCGAAATCCTCGACGCACGCGAGCCGGTCGAGCTGCTGCACAAATACGCGGACAACAACTCGGTCAAAGCGATCGTGATGCGGATCAACAGTCCGGGCGGTGCAATCGCGCCGTCGCAGGAGATCTACGAAGCGGTCCGCTCGACGCGCGCGAAGAGCGGCAAGCCGATCGTCGCGTCGCTCGACAGCGTCGCCGCATCGGGCGGTTTCTACATCGCGTCCGCATGCGACGAGATCGTTGCCAATCCGGGATCGATCACCGGCTCCATCGGCGTGATCATGCAGTGGATGGATCTGAAGGACCTGCTGGCCTGGGCGAAGGTGAAGCCGGAGACGATCACCAGCGGCACGATGAAGGCCGCGGGCTCGCCGTATCGCGAGCTGAGCGAAGCGGAGCACACGTATCTGCAGCACGTCAGCGATCAGCTGCACGCGCAGTTCATTCATGCGGTGGCAGTCGGACGCAAAGGCAGGATCAGCGAACCGGAAATCGGCAGGATCGCCGATGGCCGGGTGTTCACCGGCGAGGAAGCGCTCGCGCTGAAGCTCGTGGACAAACTCGGCAGTCTCGACGACGCAATCGAGCTCGCGGCGAAGAACGCGAAGGTCTCGGGCGAGCCGGGACTGATCTATCCGCGCAAACGCGACCGCGGCCTGCTCGACCTGATGACCGGATCGAGCGACGCGCAAACGGTCGTACAGCGCGTCCTCGGCGGCCGCGGCCTGCGTTTTCTGTACAAGTGGAACTAGTGTGGGGGCAAGCTCTCAGCTTGTCTGGGAGAGGAGGCGAATTGTGGTGGACGAACTCGATCTCGAGGACGACAACGAAATCGATCACGAATCCAAAGCGGGCGTGATGACGAAAGCGGAGCTCGTCGACGAAGTGGCCCGCGTCGTCCAGCTCACCAAGAAGCAGGCGGAGACGATCGTCAACATCGTGTTCGACTCCATCGTCGATTCGCTTCGCGCCGGCCAGAAGATCGAGCTCCGCGGCTTCGGCTCCTTCCGCCTGCGCAGCCGCAAGTCCCGCACCGGCCGCAATCCCAAGACCGGCGAAAAGGTCGAAGTGCCGTCGAAGAAAATCCCGTACTTCAAGCCCGGCAAAGAGTTGAAGGAACTGATCAACAAGGCGCTGGGCGAGGGTGAAGTGGTGAGCGAGACGGTGGAGGAAGCGGCGGCCGAGTGAGCTGCTCGCGATGCACGTTCTCTTCACTCCCTGGAGATTTCCTTACTTGACCTCACCGAAAAGCGAGCAGCCGGCCGGCTGTATCTTCTGCATCGCTGCCGCATCCGACAATTTCCGCGAAACGCTGATGATCTATCGCGGCGAGCGCGCGCTGGTGATGCTGAACAAGTATCCGTATACGAACGGCCACGTGATGGTCGCGCCGATCGCGCATGAAGCGCTGCTGATGGAATCGACCGACGCCGCACTGCGCGCGCTGATCCGCCTCACCGCCGAAGCGCAGCGCATCCTCTCCGATGTCTATCACCCGGACGGTTTCAACATCGGGATGAACTTCGGACAGATCGCCGGCGCCGGCGTCGCCGACCACTACCACATGCACATCGTTCCGCGCTGGTCGGGTGACGCGAACTTCATGACCGTCACTGCGCGCACGCGGCTGGTCCCGGAGGAGCTGGGGGCGACTTTCGATAAACTCGCGCCGCATTTCGCGAAGCTCCCCAGCGACTTCACCTGCGAATGAAGTCCGGGAGGACTTCAAACGAAGTCCGGGAGGACTTGAAACGAATGACCAGCCGCTCCGTCACTGCCATGCTGCTCGCCTTCATCATTCCCGGCGGCGGCCACTTCTATCTCGGGCGCCGCGCCCGCGCCATCGGCTTCTTCGCCATCATCGTCTTTCTGTTCTGCATCGGAGTGCTGATCGACGGCCGCCTCTACACGATCGAAAGAGGCAACGTCCTCAGCCTCCTCGCGACCCTCGGCTCGATGGGCTCCGGCACGCTCTACTTCATCGGCCGCGCATTCGGCGGACACGGCGACATCACCTCGATCACCTTCGAATACGGCACCGCGTTCACCCTGACCGCGGGACTCATGAACCTGCTGCTCGTGCTGGATGCGTACGACATTGCGGAGGGACGCAAAGAGTGAGTCGTACCCTCACCCGGCCCTTCGCTGCGCTCAGGGCCACCCTCTCCCGCTGCGGCGGGCGAGGGGCCGCGCGTCTCGGGCATCGCGATGAGGGGCTGTCATGACCATCCTCCGCAGCCACATCGTCCTGATGTTCCTCTACGCCGTCTGCACGTCGCTGTTCTTCGCGCTCCTTTCCGACAGACACGAGCTGCGCGAGCGCGTGCAACTCTTCCTCTGGATCTTCGGCGCGCTCTTCCTCGGCGGCATCGCCATCGGGTGGGCGATGTTCCCGTTCCCGAAATGAGACTGGCGATCGTTGCCGGCGAAGCTTCCGGCGATCTGCATGCCGCGCACGTCGTGCGCGAGCTGAAAAAACTCGAGCCGGACCTCACCACGTTCGGCATCGGCGGCGACCTGCTCGCGAAGCAGAAGATGGAGCTGATCCATCATGCGAGCGAGCTCGGCATGGTCGGATTCTTCAACGTCATCCGCCATCTGCCGATGTTCATCCGCATCAAGCGCGACCTGATGGAGCGCATCGGGCGCGAGCGCCCCGACGCCGTGCTGCTCGTCGATTACCCCGGCTTCAACATGCGCGTCGCGCGCGACTGCAAAAAGCTCGGCATTCGCGTCGTCTACTACATCTCGCCGCAGATCTGGGCCTGGCGGCGCGGACGCGTGCGGCAGATCGCCGAGACCGTCGATCACATGATCGTGCTCTTCCCGTTCGAGGAGCAGTTCTATCGCGACCACGGCGTGCCGGTGAGCTACGTCGGACATCCGATCATCGAGCAGGTGGCGGGCGTCCGCCGCGTGCAGCGCAGGGAAAAACTGCGCGTCGCGCTGCTGCCCGGCTCACGCAAACAGGAAGTCGACACGCTGCTGCCGCCGATGCTCGACGCCGTTGCCGAGCTGCGCAAAGACACGAACATCGACGCGTACATCATCCAGGCGCCGACGATCGAGCACGACAAGCTCGAGCAGATCGTGCAGCGCAAGAACGCCAACGTGCCGATCCTTCCGCACGATCGCGGCGAAGCGATCGCCGCCGCGGACGTCGCGCTCTCGTCGTCAGGAACAGCGACGCTCGAATGCGCCGTCCTCGGCACGCCCGCGATCGTGATGTATCGTCTGAGCCGGATGACCTACGTGCTCGCGCAGCGGCTGGTGAAGGTGCCGCACTTCAGCCTGGTGAACATCGTGGCCGAGAAAGAAGTCGTGCCGGAACTGATCCAGGACGACGTCAACGGCGTGCGCATCGCGGCCGAAGTGCGCCGCATGGTCGAGCCGTCGAACTACGAGCGGATCACGCGCGAGCTCGCCGAAGTGCGCGCCCGCCTCGGCGAAGAAGGCGCGAGCCGCCGCGCCGCGGAAGCGATCGTAAACGTGGTGCGTACATGAAGCTGCTCCGCCGGCTATATCGCTACCTCCACAACTACAAGACGTGGGCGATCGTCGCCTTCGGCTCGATGATCATCTTCGCCGCGACGCAGACCATCCTCATGGGCCTCATCCGCCCGCTGTTCGACGAAGTGCTCTCGCCGCCGAAAGTTCAGCGAACGGTTCAGAAGCTCGATCCCGCGAAACAGCGCATTTACGACGCCGTGCTCAATCGCGATCGGCCCGAAGGCCGCCGCGGCTGGCTGATCGACGGCGTCGATTCGCTGACGAAAAAAGTCGATGTGTGGTGGAACGCGAAGCCGCAGAACAAGTGGCGCAAAGTGCTCGCCGCGCTGTTCATCGTCTTCATGATCCGAGCGTTCACGTCGTTCTTCTCCGAGTACGCCTTTCAAAAAGTCGGCTTATCGACGGTGCGCGATCTGCGCAACGAGCTGTACGAACGGATCATCAATCAGAGCCATCGCTTCTTCGCCGACCGCTCGACCGGCGAGATGGTCAGCCGCGTCGTCTCCGATGCCGACGCGATCCAGGCCGCCGTCTCGACCCGCATGGGCGATCTCTTCCAGGAATCGATCACCCTCCTCGGCCTGATCGCGTTCGTCTTCATCACCAATACCGAGCTCGCGCTGATCTCGATGATCGGCGCGCCGTTGCTGGTCGTGCCGGTCGTGCAATTCGGCAAACGCCTGCGCGGCACGACGCATCGCTCGCAGGAGCGGATGGCCGACATCGCCACGCTGCTCGAGGAAACGATCCGCGGCGTGCGCATCGTGAAGGCGTTCACGATGGAGCCGTTCGAGATCGGCCGCTTCCGCGACGCGACGAAACGCCATCTCTCGTGGAACCTCAAAGCACAACGCGTGCAGGCGCTGACATCGCCGGTGATGGAGCTGCTCGCGGGCGTCGGCATGATCGCGCTCTTCCTCTACGCGCATCGCCGCATCGCCGCCGGCACGCTCACCCTCGGACAGTTCCTCAGTTTTCTCGCGGCGATGGCCGCGATGTACGCGCCGATCAAGAAGCTCAACAAGGTGAATCTCTCCCTCAACACCGCGCTCTCCGCAGCGGAGCGCGTCTTCCGCATGCTCGACATCCCGAACGAAGTCGAGGAGAAGAAGGATGCGAAGGCGCTGGCGAAAGTCGGCAGCGGGATTCGCTACGACCACGTCACGTTCAGCTACGGCTCCCGAGGAGGAGAGGCGCCCTCGCCTGTCCTCTACGATGTCGACCTGCACGTGCATCCCGGCGAGATCGTCGCGCTCGTCGGCGGCAGCGGCGCGGGCAAGTCGACATTCGTCAATCTCCTGCCGCGCTTCTACGACGTCAGCGAAGGATCGATCAGCATCGACGGCGTCGACGTGCGCGATGTGACGCTGAAATCGCTCCGCTCGCTGATGGGCTTCGTCACGCAGGAAGTCGTCCTCTTCAACGACAACGTCCGCAACAACATCGCGTACGGACGCTCGAATGTCGACGAGCAACTGGTGATCGAAGCGGCGAAAGCGGCGAACGCACACGAGTTCATCAGCAATCTGCCGAACGGCTACGACACGATGATCGGCGAAGCCGGCGTGCTGCTCTCCGGCGGACAACGCCAGCGCCTCGCCATTGCGCGCGCACTGTTCAAGGACCCGCCGATCCTCGTGCTCGATGAAGCGACGTCCGCGCTCGATACCGAATCCGAACGACTCGTGCAGCAGGCACTCAACAACCTGATGCGCGGCCGTACGACGCTGGTCATCGCGCACCGCCTCTCGACGATTCGCAGCGCCGACAAGATCGTCGTTCTCGACAAGGGACAGATCGTCGAGAGCGGCACGCACGAAGAGCTGCTCGCGCATCGCGGCGTCTATCGCAAGCTGTACGACCTGCAGTTCGCGGAAGAAGACCGCGTGACCGAGGCCCTAGCGTGATCTCCCGTCATCCCGAGCGTAGTCGAGGGACCTGCGCGGGCGTGCGGCTCGCTCACCGCCCCCCCGCCCGCCCAGATTCCTCGACGTCGCGTGACGGAGGCCCTCGCGTGATCTCCCGTCATCCCGAGCGTAGTCGAGGGACCTGCGCGGACGTGCGGCTCGCTCATCGCGCCCCCGCCCGCCCACATTCCTCGACGTCGTGTGACCGAGGCCCTCGCGTGATCCCCCGTCATCCCGAGCGTAGTCGAGGGACCTGCGCGGGCGTGCGGCTCGTTCATCGCGCCCCCGCACGCCCAGATTCCTCGACGCCGCGCGACCGAGGCCCTCGCGTGATCTCCCGTCATCCCGAGCGTAGTCGAGGGACCTGCGCGGGCGTGCGGCTCGCTCATCGCGCCCCCGCCCGCCCAGGTTCCTCGACGTCGCGTGACGGAGGCGCTCGCGTGATCCCCCGTCATCCCGAGCGTAGTCGAGGGACCTGTGCGGGCGTGCGGCTCGCTCACCGCGCCCCCGCACGCCCAGGTTCCTCGACGCCCCGTGCGGAGGCGCTCGCGTGAAGTTCACATCGCTCCTCGCGTCGCTGCTCATCCGCGGCCTCTACGCCACGCTCCGCGTGCGCCACATCCGCGTCGAGAACATCGAAAAAACTCCGCAATACATCCTCGCGTTCTGGCACGCGCATCTGCTGCTGATGCTGCACTCGCGCTATCGCCGGCCGATCTCCGTGATGATCTCGCGCTCGAAAGACGGCGAGTACATCGCGCGCGTCTTCGACTGGTACGGCGTCGAGTCGGCACGCGGCTCATCGCATCGCGGCGGCAGCGCGGCATTGCGCGAGTTGATCCGCGCGGCACGCGCGGGCAGGAACATCGTCTTCACGCCCGACGGTCCGAAAGGTCCGGCGCGAATCGCGAAGGACGGCGTCGTCTATGCCGCGCAGGCCACCGGACTGCCGATCGTCCCCATCGCCTTCGCCGCTAAAAAAAAAAGTTGCTGCGCTCGTGGGACCGCATGGTCATCCCGATCCCGTTCTCGCGCGCGATCTTCCTGTACGGCGAGCCGGTCGTCGTGCCGCGTGACGGAAATGTCGAAGAGTGGCGCATGGAAATCGAGCGGCGCATGAACGCGCTTGCCGATGAAGCCGAGGAGCTGGTGAAAACAGAATGATCACATCGATGACCGGATTCGGCCGCGCGGCCGGCGCGCTCTCCGCGCGCTGGTTCGTCGCAGTCACCACGAAGAGCGTCAACCATCGTTATCTCGAAGTCTCCGTACGGCTGCCCGAATTTTTCTGGGAGCTCGAGCCGCTCGTGCGCGCCATCGCCGCCGAGACCTTCTCGCGCGGCAAGCTCGACATCTCCATTCGCGTGCAGCGCACGCAGCAGCCGGAGTACAGCGTGCGCATCAACGCGCAGATCGCGAACACGGTCATCCCGCAACTGAAGTCGATCGCCGAGGAGCTCGGAATGGGCGGCACGTTCAGCGGCTCCGACCTGATGCGCGTCCCCGACCTGCTGCAGGTCGAGCCGATCGAGAGCGAGATCGGCGACGATGAGCGCGAAGAGCTCTCCGCGCTGATTCGCGATGCGTTCGCGCAACTGACATCGATGCGCCTGCGCGAAGGGGAGTCGCTGCACACCGACATCACCACGCGGCTGGTCACCATTCGCGAATTGCAGTCGAAGCTCGCGATGCGGCGCGATGCCGTGCGCGATGAATTGCTCGCGTCATACAAGCAGCGCGTGGCGGACATCGCGAAAGCGGCCGGCGACGTCGAGATCCGCGAAGACCGGCTGGCGCAGGAAGTCGTGATGATGGTGGAGAAGGGCGACATCGCCGAAGAGCTCACCCGATTGACGCATCACATCGAGCAGATGGAGAAGGCGATCGCGGGCAATGAGCCGTCCGGCAAGAAGCTCGATTTCATGAGCCAGGAGATGCTGCGCGAGGTCAACACGATGGGCTCGAAGTCGCGCACCGCGGACATCAGAACCGTTGTTGTAGACTTGAAAACCGAGGTCGAGAGGATCCGCGAACAGGTCCAGAATGTCGAGTAACTTTCATTCCGACGGGACGCTGTTCATCATTTCCGGTCCCTCGGGCGCGGGCAAAACGACGCTCATCAACGAAGCCAGCAAACAGCTCGGCGTCATCGGAATCGGCCTTCATTTCTCCGTTTCGCACACTACGCGGCAGCCGCGTGCAGGCGAAGTCGACCACATCAACTACCACTTCTGCACGCACGATCACTTCGAGCAAATGGTTCAGCACGGGGAATTTATCGAGCACGCCTGGGTTCATGAGCAGCGGTACGGGACATCGAAAGCGGAGGTCGTTTCCAAGCTCGAAGAGGGGCAGGACGTCATCCTCGACATCGACTACCAGGGCGCAAAGCAGATCGCTGAAGACGCCGATTTGAAGACCCGCTCATTGAATGTGTTCATCTTTCCGCCGTCGTTCGAACATCTCGAGCGGCGACTGCGCGATCGCGGTCTCAACAGCGAGATCGAGATCCAGACGCGGCTGCGGAAGGCGATCGATGAGATCGATGCAAGCAAAGAGTTTTATCAGTACGTGATCATCAACGACGATTTGAAAGTGGCCACGGAATGTCTGAAGGCCGCGATCATCGCCAAGAAACTGCAAACCAAAACGGCACTCGACGCCATCTCGCTGATGGCCGAGCGGCTGAAGGAGGAACGAAATGGAAGGACTACCTGAAGGCGTGGACAGCAAGTTTCGCTACGTGCTGCTCGTCTCCAAGCGCGCCGAGCAGCTCATCCAGGGCTCGCACCCGAAGCTGAAGACGAAGCACGCCAAGCCGACCCGCGTGGCGATGGAAGAGATCGATCGCAATCAGATCAAGTGGCAGATGAGCGAGCCGGTCGCGGAGACCGCCGAGCCCACCGCAATCTCCGAATAGCGCCTCACGCAATGCGCATCGTCCTCGGCGTCTCGGGCGGCATCGCGGCGTACAAAGCTCCTGAGCTCGTACGCCGCCTTCGCGACGCCGGCGCCGAGGTTCGCGTCATCCTCACTCCGAACGCCGCGCGATTCGTGTCGCCGCTCGCGCTGGCGACCGTCTCCGAACATGGCGTAATCGTCGAGCAGTGGGGAGACTCCGGTCACGGCGGTGTCGATCACATCGAGCTCGCGCGCTGGGCCGATGTGCTCTTGATCGCGCCTGCGACTGCAAACATTCTCGCCAAGCTCGCAGTCGGCATCGCTGACGACGCGCTGTCGACGTACGCGATCGCGCATCGCGCACACGTGATGGTCGCGCCGGCGATGAACACATTCATGCTCGCGCATCCAACCGTGCAGACGAACGTCTCGACATTGCGTGCACGCGGTGTCGAGATCATCGAGCCCGATTCCGGACTGCTCGCATGCGGCGAAGAAGGCGCGGGGCGGCTGCCGGACGTGCCGGTGATCGTCGAGCGCGTGCGTGCGCATTTCGGCGCGCGCGATCTCGAAGGGAAGTCGGTGCTCGTCACCGCAGGACCGACGCGCGAGCCGATCGATCCGGTGCGCTACATCTCGAACCGTTCGTCGGGGAAGATGGGCTACGCGATCGCCGAGGCGGCCCGTCGCCGCGGCGCGAACGTGACGCTCGTCTCCGGTCCGACGTCA
>DATEZA010000325.1:0-9149 GCA_035255945.1 Thermoanaerobaculia bacterium | reverse complement strand
CGCGGGCGGCCAGAGCACCGGCGCGAAGAGCAGCATCGCGTTCACCGCATCGCGCGTGATCACCGCGAGAAATCCGAAGCGATGCAGCAGCGCGAGCAGGATCAGCACCGGCAGCGCCGCGCCGATCGCACCGCTGACGGTGTGTCCTGAATTCAGCAGCACGTGGATCACGATCAGTCCCGCGGCTGCGATCCACTCCCTGCGCGTGATGACTTTCAAAACCACGAGCACCGTGAGACTGATGAACGCGGCGGCGACGATGCGCGAGGGCGCGCTCAGCAGATCGGCGATGACGTGCCGCGTGCCATTCAGCAGCGAGATGTCGTAATTCAACTGAGGTACAGGCGCCGTTCCGCGAATCTGCGCCGCGATCACCGGCACGACGATGGTGGAGGCCGCCATGAGGACGCCGCCGAACACGCCCGCGAGCAGATCGCGTCCGACGACCGGATCGCGGAATTGCCCCGACACCAGCCGCGCCCACGACACCATCGAATGCGGCCAGCGCCGGCGGAACAGCGGCTCGAGCGCGAGATAGGTCGTGAACATGGCGAGCCCGATGAAGGACGCCCACGACAATGCCTTCACGATCATCCCCGCCTCGGTGAGCGTGAGGACGTGATCGGCGCCGAAAAGCCAGGCGGCCATCATGCTCAGTCCGATGAAGATGCCGAAGCGCGTTGCGCCGGCGAGATCGCCGCGTTTACGGCGGACGTTGCGCCACGCCAGCAATCCGCCGACGAGCAGCGTCAGCGTGAACATGGCGATCAACAGGATCGGCCCGCCCGAACGTTGCGGCAACTGCGGCGGAATGAGCTCGAAGTAGACCGGACGGCCGTCCATCGACGCAGCTTCGATGCGGAGCTTGCCCGACATCCACGCCACCCGTTGATCGAACGGCACGACGTTGCGCGTCGCGGCGATCGGCTTCAGCGATGCGGGATCGAATCCTGCCGATTGCAGCAGCGCGTTCCAGTCGGCCGGTTGTGCGCCGTCGCCGCGGCTGTCGAGCGGCGGCACGACGCGCAGACTGATTAAACGACCGGCGGGATCGAGCTCGACGAGCGACTCGCCGGGCGTCTCCAGCGGCGGCTCGGACGGATTGATGATGCCGGGCAGTTCGACGAACAGATGGCGAAAGAATGCCGTCGGCTCGATGACCTCGGGACTCTCGCGATACCAGTACACGACCGCGCCCCTGCCGATCCACACGGCGCGATAACGCCACGCGCGGTCGCGCGGCAGTTGCGTGTAGCCGGCACGCGCGAGCAGGTCACGCGCATGAACCGCCATCGTCTCGGGTGACTCGTGCACGCCGCTGCGCGCGAGGAGATCGATCTTCGGTTTGCAGAAGAGCACGAGCGCGAGCAGCACGAGGATTGCGCCGAGGGCCATGAACGCATGCGCCGGCTCGATGCCGTGATGCGGACCGGCCGCGGCGACGACCGCGGGTGACGGAGTCTCGCCCGCCGCGAGCGCGGCATCGAGCGGATTGCCGCCGGGCAATGCAGCAGCTACGGCAGTGGCCGTTTTCGGACGTCGCTCCGGCGCCTCATCGAGACAGCGCTGAATCGCGCGCTCGATTGCCGGGTCGACGTCGTTCGACAGGCGAATCGATTTCACGGTCGCGCTGCGCCGCATCTCCAGCAGCTCGGTGAGCGTCTTCGCGTCGAACAGCATCTTGCCGGTGAAGAGCTCGTACAGCACGAGACCGAGCGAGTAGATGTCGCTGCGCGTCGTGAGCTCGTCGCCGTCGAGCTGCTCCGGCGACATGTACGCCGGCGTTCCTTCGCGCTGCTGCGCTCCGCCACTGTCGGCGAGCACGGCGAGGCCGAAGTCGGTGATGCGCGCGGTGCCGCGCTCGTCGATCATCACGTTCGCCGGTTTCAGATCGCGATGCAGAACGCCGCGGTCGTGCGCGGCCGCGAGTCCGGCGCAGATCTGCCGCGCGATCTCCACGCCGCGATCGGCGGGGAAACGTCCGATGCGATGCAGCAGCGAACGGAGATCCTCGCCCTGCACGTACTCCATCGAGATGAAGTGCTCGCCGTTCACTTCGCCGATGTCGTACACGCGGCAGACGTTCGGATGCGAGATCTGCCGCGCGATGCGCACTTCGCCAAGGAGCCGGGCGAGTGCGTTCGCGTTGCCGCCGATGCGCTGCGGGAGAAATTTCAGCGCGACCGATTGGCCGAGCAGCAGATCGTCGGCGCGGTACACCTCGCCCATGCCGCCTTTGCCGAGGAGCGCGACGATGCGGTAACGGCTGCCGATCAGCGCGCCCGGAACGAAGCGTCCGTGGTCGATGGAGGCAGACGGAGTGGAGACCGGTGTGACTTCGCCGGAGACGCGGAGTGTCTCGTCGTCGTAGCCGCTCATTGCTAACGGTGGAGTTATGGCAATTGTACAATCCGCGCGTGGATTCCCCCATCGCAGCAGCGCGTCCGCACGCGCGTCCGCGCTTTGCGCTGATGCACGCCGGCGGAGTCAGCAGTGACTTCGCGGCGGACGTCCGGCGCGGCCTCACATCGAAGCCGAAGTTTCTCCTGCCGCACTACTTCTACGACCCGCTCGGCTCCGCGCTGTTCGACGCGATCTGCGAGCTGCCGGAGTACTACGTGACGCGCGCGGAGACGGAGATCCTGACTTCGCGCGCGGCGGAGATCGCGAATGCCTTCGGGACGCCGATCCGCCTCGTGGAGCTCGGCAGCGGCAGCGCACGCAAGACGCGTTACCTGCTCGATGCGATCACGGCGCGCCAGCCGGAGCTCGAATACGTGCCGATCGATGTCGATGCGTCGATGCTGGAAAAGTCGGGACAAGCGCTGCTGCAGGAGTACGACTCGCTGCGCATCACCGCGATCTGCGGCGACTTCCGCGAGGCGTCGCGCGCTCTCCCGCATCGCGATCGCCATCGCACGGTCGTGCTGTTCCTCGGCTCGACGATCGGCAATCTCGATCCCGACGCGGCGGTGTCGATGCTGCGCGACCTCCGCACGTCGCTCGTCCCGGGCGACGCGCTGTTCCTCGGCGCCGATCTGCGCAAGTCACGCGCGATCCTCGAGCCGGCGTACGACGATCCGCTCGGCGTCACCGCGGCGTTCAATCTGAATCTGCTCGGCCGCATCAACCGGGAGCTCGGCGGGCATTTCGCGTTCCCGTCGTTCGAGCACCGCGCGTTCTACAACGAGGAGCTCGGACGGATCGAAATGCATCTCGTCTCCCGCGTCGCGCAAGTCGTGCACGTTGATTCGCTGTCGCTCGATGTGTCGTTCGCGGCGGGCGAGTCGATCCACACGGAGAACTCGTACAAGCACGACGAGGAGTCGCTCCGCGCGCTGATGAGCGCAAGCGGGTTCACGATCGAGACGATGTGGACGGATTCGAAGGGGTGGTTTGCGGATTTGCTGGCGGTGGCGGGGTAGCGCGCACGACCTTCGAATTCTGTTAGATTCTTACCGGTTGGAGTAAGAACCATGCGCATCACGTCAAAGGGTCAGGTCACGATTCCGCAGGACATCCGCGAAAAATTCGGCTTCCTGCCGGACACCGAAGTCGAGTTCATCGCGAAGAAGGGCACCGTCCAACTCGTGAAGTCGCAGACACCGAAGCGGCCGACGCGCGGAGACGCGCTCGTCCGTCGTCTGCGAGGACGTGCGGGCTCCGGAATGACGACCGACGAGATCCTCGCGCTGACGCGGAAATGATCACCCTCGTCGACAGCAATGTGATCCTCGATCTGGTCACGGACGATCCGGAGTGGGCCGGCTGGTCAGCCGACGCGTTGTCGCGAGCTGCGGATGAATCCACGCTGGCGATCAATCCGCTCATCTTTGCCGAGGTTTCGATCCGCTTTCCGAAGATCGAACAGTGTGATGAGCTACTCGCGCCCGAGGACTTCGTTCGCCTCGACCTGCCCTACGAAGCTGCGTTTCTCGCCGGCAAGGCGTTCGTCGCGTACAGACGCCGAGGCGGTGAACGGCACGCACCGCTCGCCGATTTCTACATCGGCGCACACGCCGCCGTGCGCGGATTGCGCCTGCTCACCCGCCATCCGCGCCGCTATCGCACGTACTTCCCGACCGTGACGCTGATCGCGCCGGCGTAGCGCCTCACCTCGCCTGCGGCACCCCCCGTCCGAACCGCCTCCCGCGCATCCGGCGCCGCGGTGGCGCTCATGAGCGCGAGCGGGTTCACGATCGAGACGATGTGGACGGATTCGAAGGGGTGGTTTGCGGATTTGCTGGCGATGGCGGGGTAGCGCGGCCGCGAAGCCGGTTCAGTTCCGCCATGGTCCGCTCGAGCCAACGCAAACGCGACAGTGCGTCAAGCTCGAGTCCCTGCAGAAGTTGCCGCCGGCGGGTGCCGTCGTAACTGCCGTCGAATGATTCAGCGTCTCGCATTCGATTTCTTCAACTCTTCCAGTGCGGCGATGTCTTCCGCATCGCGCGCGCGTCCCGAGATCTGTTTCATCCGGATGAGATCGTCGATCGCCGCAACGCGGATTGGAACGTCATCGAGGAGCACTTCACTGGCGCGTTCGTAACCGCCAGAGAAGGGCACGGGCTCGTCGACGAAGATGTCGATCTCGAACCCCGGAAGCGCCGGATGCCACAGCGAAAACACCAGCATGTTCTTCTCATCCTTCCACTGACGACGCTGAGCGGCGTCGGCAAAGGACCGAAGAGAGACCGGCGCGCGCGGCTGAAAACCTTCTCGTTCGAAAAAATCGAGTGCGAGATCGACATTCGCTTGCTCGAGGTCGAGAAAGATGTCGAGATCCGCCGTGGCACGGAGATACCCATGAAGCACCACTGCCACGCCGCCGACAACCATGTAGCGAATGCCCTCACGGCTCAACTCCTTGAGAAGGCGTTCGATAGGCCCGGTCATGCGGTGAGTGTACCCTCGGCAATCACGCGTATCACATCGGACAGCAGACCGTCGCCGGGCGGGACGCCCGACGACTGCGGACGGGACGTCCGCGCTCCTCACCTCGCCTGCGGCACCGCCCGTCCGAACCGCCGCCCGCGCATCCGGCGCCGCGGCCGCGAGTCCAGAATCGCGTCACTCGCAGACCTCTGCAGATGACCTCCGGCAGGAACGAACCTGGGTGGATTCGCGATGATGCTTTGTGTTTTCAATGGCCGCTGGACCAGCGGCTCTTCGAGCATCGCCGCTCACGTGAAGACCGCGGCCTCGTCCAGGATTGCCGGCAGCGGAGGCCGGGCCGCGATCCGCATTCCCTGCTGCGACAGGCGGCGGTTCGGCGCGCGACTCAGCGAGATCTCGAACTGCTTGCTCGCCTCATCTACCCGTCCGTTCTTCATCAGCAGCTCGCCGTAGAGCTCGTGCGCAGGCTTGAACGTGTCGGGCGGTCCCGACGGAACGCCGATCCCGTCCTCGAGCGTCGCAGCCTCCGCCGCGAGCTTCAGCGAGCGCTCGACACTCGTCGCCATCACCGCCTCGAGCTCTTTCGCCATCACCTTCGCCGCCGGATTCTTCTTCTCATCGACGCGCGCTTTCAGTTTCGCGAGCGCATCCGCGGCGGCCTTCGGATGTTTCTCCGCGACGGCGGCAAGTCCGTATGCGAACGCGAGCGCGGACGAATCATCGCCGTATGACTTCGCGCCGCAGCCTGCGTGCGACGCATCGCCGGCATCGGTCATCGTCAGCGCATGCGGCAGCACGCTCCAGTCGCCGGTCTCGATCGCGAAACGCGCGAGCATGTTCGCGCGCGTCGTGCGCTCGCGCGCGTCCTCGCCGGAAACGGCTGCGATCTCATCGATCAACTTGCGCGCGTCGGCGAGCCGGTTGTTCTGCAAGTAGGCGTACTGCAGCCACTGCAGGCTGTGCAGATCGCGCTTCGAGCGCGCGAGGTGTTTCGCGTCGGCCCATTTCTTCGAGACGGCGTAGGCGTGCTCGTTCGATGCGATCGTTTCGTCCCACATCCCGAGCTGCAGAAAGATGTGCGACGGCATGTGCAGCGCGTGAAACGCATCCGGCGCGACGCGCGCGTAACGCTGCGCCGCGCGCAGTCCGAGCGGCGCATGCAGCGGATCGTCGTACGCGTGAATCATGTAGTGCAGGACGCCGGGATGATCGGGATGCGCGGCAAACAGCGGCTCGAGGATCACCGCGGCCGCGATCTGCTTCCGCATGTCGGTCTCGCTGGGCGACTTCGTGCCGAGGATCGCGAGCGCGTAGAACGCCTGAGCCTCGATGTCCTGCGGATGCGCTTTGGAGAGACTCTCCATCGCCGCTTCGTACGCGAGATCGCGCGCCGCTTTCGTACCTTCTGCGTACAGCGCGCGCACGGCGTCTATGTACGCGCGCTCGCGGCCGTCGTCCGGTTGCCGCTTGCCGAGCTTCGCCAGCACCTTGCGTCCCGCTTCGATGTCGACCTCGCCCCAGATCGGATGGTTGTACGTCATCGCCTCGCCCCAGTACGCGAGCGCGAAATCGGGATCGATCCGCTGCGCTTCGCGGAACGCGTCCGCTGCTTCGTCGTACCAGAAGCTGTGCAGCGCCGCCACGCCGCGCAGAAACGCCGCCTGCGCCTCGGGCTTGCCGGAGTTCGGGAACGTGATGGTGCCGAGGCCGGCGGAGGCCGACGCCGCAGTGAAGAGAAGGATCGCCAGGCAGGTTCGCCGCATGCCGATTAGACGAACGACCGTGTCGGAAAGGAACCGGCTCATGACAAAAGCTCCTTCAGCATCGCCCGGCGATGGTTCAGAAAATCGCGCGTGACGGTGTAGTGCTCCGTTTCCTCGTACGCGATCTCGTGGATCGCGTCGCCGTCGCAGGAGAGGATCGTAGCGTCGGGATAGGCCATCAGGATCGGCGAATGCGTCGCGATGAGGAACTGCGACGCGTCGCGCACGAGCTGGTGCATGCGCGCGATCATCGCCAGTTGCCGGTTCGGCGACAGCGCGGCTTCGGGCTCGTCGAGGATGTAGAGGCCGTCGCCGCGGAACCGCTCCATCATTAATGTGAGGAATGACTCGCCGTGCGATTGTTTGTGCAGCGACTTATCGCCGTAGCCGTGCACTCCGAGCTCGTCGACCTGTGTCGCGACATTGAAGAAGCTCTCTGCGCGGAGGAAGAAACCGTCCGAGGGGCGATGCGGCGCGCGGATGAGTCGGAGGTAGTCGAACAGGTCGGAGTGACTCTGCGCCGTCGAGAAGCGGAACGCCGTCGAGCCGCCTTCGGGATTGAAGCCCCACTTGATCGCAATTGCTTCGATCAGCGTCGACTTGCCCGAGCCGTTTTCGCCGACGAAGTACGTGACCGGCTTCGTGAACTCGAGCGAATGCAGGTTGCGCACGGCAGGCAGATTGAAGGGGTATTCGTCGAAGGATGACCAGGCTTCGACTTTGTCCCGGCGCAGCAGGATGCCGCGCAGCCACTCATCGCGCATCGTGCGATTGTGCGAGAATTCGAGCCCGCTGTCGCGCGTTCCGTTTGCTGTATCATTCGCCCTCCTGTGTGCCGGGGTAGCTCAGTTGGTTAGAGCACCAGATTGTGGATCTGGGGGTCGGCGGTTCGAGCCCGCCCCTCGGTACCAAATCCCACCTGCAGGCGATCAATGCCCAACACCGTTGAACCTCGCGTAAGCCGCGGCCTCCGCGACCTTCTGCCCGACCAGATGCTGGCCCGGCAGACCATGATCGATACGATCCGCGGCGTCTACGAATCGTACGGATTCGTCCCCCTCTCCACTCCCGCGATCGAATACCTCGACGTCCTCTCCGGCAGCGCCGGACAGGAAGCGCAGCAGTCGATCTTCCGCGTCTCCAATCCCGACGAAGAGGCGCTCGGCCTGCGCTTCGATCTCACCGTGCCGCTCGCGCGCGTCGTGGCGCAGTACAACACGCTGCCGCGCCCGTTCCGCCGCTACCAGGTCGCGCCGGTGTGGCGCTACGACAAGCCGGGCCTCGGCCGCTTCCGCGAGTTCACGCAATTCGATCTCGACTCCGTCGGCACCGAATCGGAGATCGCGGACACCGAGATCATCGCCGGCATGTGCGACTCGCTCTCCGCGCTGAACATCGGCGGCTATCTGGTCCGTTTCTCCAGCCGCGCGATGCTCAACCTGCTGCTCGACTTCGCGAAAATCGCGCACGAGCAGGCGGTCGATGTCTTCCGCGTGCTCGACAAACTGGACAAGGTCGGCATCGAAAAAATCCGCCTCGAGTTGATGGGCGGCTACAAAGACGAATCGGGCGACACGATCCGCGGCGTCGGACTGGACAAAGACAACGTCGATCGGATCGAAGAGTTCCTCAACGTGAAGTCGGACGCGCGCCGCGAAGTGCTCGCGCAACTCCGCGATCTCTTCAAGAGCCTCGAAGACGCACCGGCACAGATCGACATCATCGAGCGCATCTCGAATCATCTCTACGCACTCGGCTACGACGACGACCGCGTCTCGCTCGACCTCTCGATCGCGCGCGGCCTCGCCTACTACACCGGTCCCGTTTTCGAAGCGATCCTGACAGACGCGCCGCAGGCCGGCTCGGTGTTCGGCGGCGGCCGTTACGACGATCTCGTCATGCGGTTCAGCGGCGAGCGCATCCCCGCGGTCGGCGCATCGCTCGGCGTCGACCGGCTGCTCGCCATCCTCACGCAGCTCGAGAAAGTCGACAAACGCAAATCGACCGCGCGCGTGCTCGTCACGAACATGGACGCGTCGCTGACCGAGGATTACCTGCAGATGACGTGGGAGCTGCGCCGCGCCGGCGTCCCGGCCGAGTTTTACCTCGGCACCGCGAAGCGTCTCGGCAAGCAGCTCGAGTACGCCGACGCGTACGAGATTCCGATCGTATTGCTGTACGGCTCGAATGAAAAAGAGCAGGGCGTCGTCACGATGAAGGACATGGTCCTCGGGCGTGAGAAAGCGAAGGCGGTCGGCGATCGCAAGGAGTGGCTCGCCGCACGATCGGGACAGATCACCGTGCCGCGCGCGGAGCTCGTCGCAGCGGTGAAGAAGCTTTTGGCGGAGATCGACGCATGAGTGTCATCCTGAGCCGCGCAGACGGCGAAGGAACCGTAACTCGTGCGCGCGGCTCGTTTCAGGTGACGGATCCTTCAGCGTCTCCGCGCCTCAGGATGACGCGATGATCGTCACCCTCGACGGCAACTCCCTC
>DATEZA010000324.1:0-26364 GCA_035255945.1 Thermoanaerobaculia bacterium | reverse complement strand
CGACGCCTTTGCCGATCGGGGCGGTCGCGACGACCTTGCCCGCACGAATGTCGCTGAGCGCCATCGTCTCGTTTTCGCAGACGCTGATCAGTGTCTCGTGTGCGCGATCGATCGCGAGGCCCGAGGGCTCTTCGCACGGTTTGAGCGACCAGCGCCGCACGACCGAAAGCGTCTTTGAATCGATCACCGCGAGCTCGCTCGTGTCTTCGACGTTCACATACACGTGCCCCTTGCCGTCGCTCACCGCGAACTCCGGTTTGCCGCCGAGGGGGATCGTACCGGCGATGGCATTCGTCGCGGCGTCGATGACCGTCGAGTTCTTCCCCGCCGCGTTGAACGTGAAGACGCGCGACGATGCGGGATCGAAGAGGATTGCGTCGGGACGCTCGCCGGTGGTTTTGATTTCGGTGAGTGTCTTCAGCGAATCGAGATCGAACACCGTCACCAGCGACGTGCGGCCATCGCTGACGAATCCGCGGTGCAGTGCGCGCGCGATCGCGATGCCGTGCACGCCTTCGGTGTTCAGGATCTGTCCGACGACTTTGCCGCTCTCCGTGTCGACCACTTCGACTTTCGTCGCATGCGACACATACAGCCGGTGCGCCTCGGAATCGACCGTCACGTAATCCCAACCGTCGGTACCGCCGATCGGGATGTGACGCAGGACCTGCAGCGCGAGTGCAAAGAAGAGAATCATTTTGGTTGCTCCTTGCGAATCATTGCGTAGACGGTTGGCGTGACGACGAGCGAAAGAACGAGGGCGAAGGCGAGGCCGCCGATGACAGCGATGGCGAGCGGTTGCAGCAGCTCCGCGCCGGAACCGATGGCCAGGCCTAGGGGCAGCATGCCGAGCATCGCGGCGAGCGAGGTCATGAGCACGGGACGGAAGCGCCGCTGTCCCGATCGCACCAGTGCCGCATGTAAATCATCTCCTTCGGCGAGATGATCTTCGACCGTGTCGAGCATCAGGATCCCGTTCTTCGCCACGATGCCGACGACCATGATCATTCCCATCAGCGATACGACGTTGAGCGTGGTGCGCGTGACGAGCAGCGCGGCGAGCGTGCCGCTGAGCGCGAGCACGGCGCCGGTGACGATGGCGACGGGATGCGCGAACGAGCGGAACTCGATGAGCAGCACGAGGAACACGAGCGCGATTGCGAGCAGCAGCGTGAGCATCAGCTCGCGGAAGCTGGCCTGTTGTTCCTGATACAGGCCGCCGAGCTCCATCGTCATGCCGGATGGAAGATGCACGTCGCGCGCGATACGCGTGCGGATTGACGCGATCGCAGTTCCGAGGTCTGTGCCTTCGAGGCGCGCGGTGACGGCGACGGATTGGCGGAGGCCGTCGCGATTGATCTCCGTCTGGCCGGGGTCGTATTCGATCGTCGCGACCTGATCGACGCGCACGAATGCGTTGTTCGACGTCTTCACCCGCATCGCGCGCAGCTGATCGATGGTGTAGGACAAGCTCTCAGCTTGTCGGGGCAAGCTGAGAGCTTGCCCTACACCTACACCTACACGCACGCGCATGGTGACGCTCGTGCCGCGCTCGATGATCGACGATGCCGGCGATCCGCCGAGCGCCGCGGTCAGCGTTTCGTTGATGTCGTCGGCGGTCACGCCGTACGCGGCCGCGCGCAGCGGATCGATGCGGAACGTCACCGCGGGACCGCTGACGACGATGCCGTCGAAGATCTCGACCACGCCTTTTACTTTGCCGATCGATTCCGCGATTTCCTTCGCCGTGCGTTGCAGCGCGGCGGTGTCTTCGCTGTACAGACGGATCTCGACCGGCGACGGCGAGCTTTCGAGATCGCCGATCAGATCGCTGAGGATGCCGATGAACTCGACGCGCAGCGCCGGCTCGCTCGATTCGATTTTTTCGCGCAGCTCGCTCATCACCTCTTCGGGATCGCGATGTTTGTCGCGCAGCTTCACCGCGAAGTCGCCGGTGTTCGGCTCGGTGACGCCGGCGAGTCCGAGCTGCATGCCCGTTCTTCTCGAAAAACTTTCCACATCGGGTGACTCCTTCAACAGCCGCTCGACGTGGCGAAGGATGCGATCGGTCTCCGCGAGCGACGCACCGGGCGGCGCGACGTAATCGATGATGAACGCGCCTTCATCGAACTCGGCGAGGAACTCGCTGCCGAGGAAGTGGTACATCGCGTAGGAGAGGAGGAGCAGGGCGGCGATCGCGATGAGGACGAATTTGCGACGGCGCAGAGCAAACGCGAGGAGGCGCTCGTATGGAGCGCGGGCGTCCCGCCCGCCGTCGTCGAGCGTCTCGCTCGGCGACTGTTCCGGCGCGCCGGGCGAGACGCCCGACGCGTGCGGGCGGGACGCCCGCGCTCCGGTAGAAACGAATCTCATCGCAAGCACGGGGGTGAAGAAGAGCGCGAGCACGAGCGATGTCAGGAGCGCGGCGGTCATCGTCAGCGCCAGCGATCGGAAGAACACGCCGGTCACGCCGGTCAGCAGCGACAGCGGCAGGAAAACGACTACAGGTGTAATCGTCGAGAAGACGATCGGCGCGGTAATCTCGTTCATGGCAAGCCTCACTGCATCGGCGCGCGATGCGCCTTCGACGACGTGCCGGTGAATGTTCTCCACCACCACGATCGCGTCATCGATCACCAGGCCGATCGCCGCGGCCATGCCGCCGAGGGTCATCAGGTCGAACGAGAGTCCGACGAGCCACATCGCCAGGATCGTGATGAGGATCGTCACCGGAATCACCACCGCGGCGACGAGCGTCGTGCCCCAGCTGCGCAGGAAGCCCCACAGAATCAGGATCGACAGCAAGAGCCCGATCAGGATCGCGTCGCGCACCGAGCCGACCGACGCGCGCACGAGCAGCGACTGGTCGTAAAACGGCTTGATCGCGACATCGCGCGGAATGCGGCCTTTCAGTTTCTCGAGCTCCGATTTCACCGCATCGACGACTAGCGCCGTGTTCGCATTCGGCTGCCGCTGCACGTTCACGAGCACCGCCGGTTGTCCGTCCGCGGTCACGATCGTGTAGCGCGGCTCGTAGCCCGGCGTGACCAGCGCGACGTCGGAGATCCGCACCGGCACGTCGTTTACCGTGCCGGCGACGATGCGGCCGATATCGTCGAGCGACGCCGCCTGTCCGCTCACGAGCGCGAGCTCGAGGTGATGGTTCTCATCGATGAGTCCCGGCGATTCGACGAGGTTCGCCGACTTCAGCGCATCGACGACCTGCCCGACCGTCAGCCCGCGCGCTTCCAGCCGCGCCGGATCGACGTCGACGTGATACTCGCGCACTTCGCCGCCTTGCAGCGTCACCGTCGCGACGCCCGGAATGCGCGCCAGCGGCGGACGCACGGTCTGCTCCGCGATCGTGCGCAGCGTGCCGGGATCGCGTTTCGTCGACGTCAGCGAGTAGCCGACGATCGGGAAGACCGCGAACGTCAGGCGATCGACGCGCTCGATCGATGCGCCGGGCGGCAGCGCGAGCCGCGACAGACGCGCCTGCACGATCTGCAGCGTTTGCTCGATGTCGGTGCCGCGCCAGTCGAAGAAGAGATCGATCTCCGCCGCGCCGCGGCTGGTTACCGACTTGATTCGCGCGATGCCCGGAATGCCCGCCATCGCTTCCTCGATCGGCTTCGTCACCGTGACCAGCGTCTGCTGCGCGGGCGCTTCGCCGTTCTCCGCGACGATCACCAGGCGCGGGAAATCGGTTTTCGGGAAGAGCGACATCGGCACGTGCGCGATGCCGATCGCGCCGCCGACGCAGAGCAGCGCGATGACGACGAGCACCGCCCGCCACTGGCGTTCAACAACGACTGCAATCCTCACTGCGCGACCTTCGTCCCGTCCGGAAGTCCGTAGTTGCCTTCGATGACGACGGTCTCGCCGCCTTTGAGTCCCGAGGTGATCTGCGTCTTCGCGCCGCTGCGCGCGCCGATCGTGACGTGCACTTCATGCGCGATCGATTGCGCGTCGACGATCATCACCGTGCCGCTCTTCGCGTTCGTCGCGTCGAGCGTGACCGCGGATGACGGCACCATCACCGCGTCGTTCGTTTTCTGCGCGCCGATCACGACGCGCGCGATGCCGTTCGGCCGCAGTACGCCGCGCGGATTCGGCACCATGACCCAAACCGCGACGCTGCGGCTCTGCGGATCGGCGCCGCGTCCGATCATCGAAATGGTGCCGGCGAACGATTGGTCCGGCGCTTCATCCGGAAACACGGTCGCCGCATCGCCCTGCTTCAGCGTCGACGCGAGCTCCGCGGACAGTTGCATCTTCGCGATCAGGGTCGATGGGTCGGCGATGGTGACGAGCTTCTGTCCCGGATTCGCGAAGTCGCCCTGAAACTGGAACTGCTCGGTGACGACGCCGTTGAACGGCGCGCGAATGACGGAGTAGCCGAGCTGCGCGTCGAGATTCGCGAGCCGCTCGCGCGCCTGTCGTGCTCTTGCACCGGCAACCGTGACGTCGGCCGGATTCGTCACGCCGTGATGCAATTTCGCGCTCGACTCCGCGAGCCGCAGATCATCCCCGGCGGTGGTGACGGCGAGCTCCGAGGCTTCGAGATCTTTCTTCGAGATGCCGCCCTGTTCGAAGAGTTTCTGCCGCCGCTCGAGCGTCTTCTTCGCATTGTCGAGATTCGCCTGTGCGTCGTGGACCGCTTTCACGTCCTGCGCGTTCGTCAGCGGCACGCTTCCCGAGGTCGTGCTGCGCGCGGTGGCCTCGGCCTCGGTCAGCGCGGCCTCCGCTTCCGCGCGTTGTGCACCGACGTCTTTCGATTCGAGGAGGGCGATGACATCGCCCGCGCGGACGGCGCGATTGCTGACGAGATCCATCTGCCTGATCTGCGCCGAGATCTTCGGCGTGATCGTCGCTTCGCGCGCGGCGGCGAGCGTCGCGACGGCGGTGATGTCGTTCGCGATCGCGCCGCGCTCCGCCTTCGCCGCCTTCACGCTGACAACGACCTCGGGCTCCTTTTCGCCGGAGTGACATGCGGCGAGAAGGAGCAGCAGCGCCACCACCACAACAACAATGCGAGTGAGGGGGCACGGGCGGCGCGCGATGCACAGCCCCTCACCCGGCCCTTCGACTCGCTTCGCTCGCTCAGGGCCACCCTCTCCCCGCGTTGCGGGGCGAGGGTCAATGTGGTCGTGCATCTTCATTCTCCCGCCGCCTCCTTCAACCTTGCGCGTGCAATCTGAAAATCGAACAGCGCCTGCTGCAATGCGAGCCGCTGCTGCGCGAGCGCCGATTGCGCATCCGTCGCTTCGCTGATCGGCGCTTCGCCGGCGCGGTAGCGTGCGATCGAGATCGATTCGTTTTTCTCCGCATCGGCGAGTGCGCGCTGCGCGTTCGTCACGCGCTCGCTCGCGGCATTCACCTCGGCGCGCGCGGTGGTGAACTGCAGATAGAGATCGCGCTTGATGAGCTCGCGCTGCACCTCGGCCTCGCGTGCGCGGAGCTGCGCCTGCTTCACTTTGCTGAACGACAGTCCCCAGTCGAACAGCGGGATGTCGACGTTTGCTGTCGCGAGCTTGCCTTCGTGTTGGCGGATCTCGCTGCGCTGCAGCGACGGCGAGTCGAAGCCGCGGTCGAGCGAGTAGGTGATGTGCGGCAGCAGCACGCCGCGCGTCGCCGCGACATCCGCATGCGCGGCGCGCACTTGCGCATCGAGCTGCGTGAATTCGGGACGTTTGGCGACATCGGCCTGCGTGTAGCGATCGTCGATCTCGACGGATTGCGGCAGCGGCTCGATGTTCGGCGTCGTACCGAGCAACGTCCCGAGCTGCGCGTCCGCGATCACCTCGGCAGACCGCGCCTGCAGCAGATCATCGCGGCGCTGCGCGGTCTGCAAGCGCGCGCGGATGCAATCGACTTCCGGCACTTCGCCCGCATCGAAATTGAGGCACGTCACGCGCTCGAACTCCGTCGCAGCGGCGAGACTCGTGCCGGCCGAGGCGCGTTTGGCGATGGCGAGGGCGGCGCCGAAATACGCTTCGCTCACGCCGCGCACGAGCGCGCGTCGCGCGACCGCGGTGCCCGCGCGCGCAGCGTCGAGCAGCGCGCGACTGCGCCGGATCGCGGCGATCGTGCCGAAGTCGAGCTCGCCCGCGAAGCCGTACAGGTTCTGGTATTCGTGAACCGCATTCGCCGCGATGAAGCTCTCCGAGCTGTACGTGACGGTGTACGAATCGCGCGCCCGCGGCAGCAGCGCGGCCCAAGCCTGATGCAGATCCTCGGCGGCGATTTTTTCGTCGAGCTCCGCCTGACGCAGCGCCGACACCTGTTGCAGTGCGGCCGAGGTGGCGGCTTCTAGCGAGAGCGGCTTCGTCGTGTCCTGCGCGAAGGCGGACGCGCAAAGCAGGAGGAGCAGTGCGATGCGCACGTGCGAAGCCTGCTCGCGCGCAGATGAACGGAAGATGAACGTCACGCACACTCGTACACTGTCGTCGATGCGACTCCTCGTCATCGAAGACGATCCGGTCATCGCGCGCGTGCTGCGGCGCGGGCTCACGGAAAACGCGTACGCCATCGATGTCGTCGACAACGGCGAGCGCGCGCTGGAGCTCGCGAACATCAACGCGTACGACGCGATGGTCCTCGATCTGATGATCCCCGGCGCGGACGGCTTCGAAGTCTGCCGGCGGTTGCGCGCATCGGGATCGCACCTGCCGGTCCTCATGCTCACCGCGCGCGACGACGTGCGCGACAAAGTCGCCGGACTCGATGCGGGTGCCGATGATTACCTGGTCAAACCGTTCCAGTTCGACGAGCTGCTCGCGCGATTGCGCGCGCTGCTGCGCCGCGGCGCGGTCACCACTCCGCCGCTGGTCAGCCTCGGCGAGCTCACGATCGACACGCGCTCGCGCCGCGTCAATCTCGCCGGCCGGGCGATGGCGCTGACGGCGAAGGAGTACGCGATGCTCGAATTTCTCGCGCGCAACGCAGGCCGCGTCGTCACGCGCGAGGAGATCGCGGAGCACGTCTGGAACGAGGAGTTCGATCCGTTCACGAACCTGATCGAGGTCTACATCAATCGATTGCGGCGGCGATTCGAAGCGGCCACGCCGTCGAAACTGATCCACACCATTCGCGGAGCGGGCTACATGCTCGACGCCGGATGACGCTGCGCACGCGGCTCACGCTCTGGTACGGCGCGGTCGTCGCGCTGGTGCTGATCGCGTTCGGCGGCATCTGCTACGCGCTGCTGGCGCGCGGCATTCACTCCGCGACGGATGCGTCGCTCGCCGATGCGAGCCGCACGCTGGCGAATACGTTTGCCGTCGATCCGGCAGGTGTACGACAAGCTCTCAGCTTGTCGGGACAAGCTAAGAGCTTCTCCTACACCAGTGATCGTGAATTTCTGGTCGTGACGAACGGCCGGATCGTCGCTTCGTCGCCGCCGCGACTCACGCCCGAGGAGCGTGCGCGCGTTGCGGCGGCGGCGGGGCAGGGATTCGCGACGGTTGCGGGCGGCGTCGATCGCGACGGGGTCCGCTTGTATTCGACGCCGGTCGGCGCGTATCGGATCGTCGTTGCGTGCGATCTCGACGAGCAGGCGGACCGGCTCGAATCGGCGGCGCAGTTCGCGCTGTTCGCCATTCCGCTCGCGTTGCTCATCGCCTCGGGCGGCGGCTCGCTGCTCGCGCGGCGGATGGAGCGGACGTACGAATTGCAGCGGCGATTCATGGCCGATGCGTCGCACGAATTGCGTACGCCGCTGGCGATCATCCAGGGCGAAGTCGATGTCGCACTCGCGCGCGATCGCGATGCGAACGAATATCGCGAGAGCCTGGAGACCGTGCGCGGCGCGACCCAGAAGCTGACGCAGCTCGTGCAGAACCTCTTCCTCATCGCGCGCGGCGACGCCGGCTCGTATCCGATCGCGCGCACCTCGTTCTATCTCGAAGAGCTGATCAACGACTGCGTGCGATCGATGCGCAACGTCGCGGCGGCGCGCGAGATCGAGCTCGTTGCGAGCGTCGCGACAGACATGCAGCTCGATGCGGACGAAGCGCTGATCGGGCGCATGCTCCTCAATCTCATCGACAACGCGATCAAGTTCACGCCGGCCGGCGGACGGGTCGAGGTGAGTGCCGCGCGCGACGGCGATGCGTACATCGTGCGCGTCCGCGACACCGGCTGCGGCATTTCTCCCGCCGAGCAGCCGCACGTGTTCGAGCGCTTTTACCGCGTCGATCGCGCGCGCAGCAGCGCCGGCGCCGGACTCGGACTTCCGATCGCGCGCTGGATCGCCGAGGCGCATGGGGGAACGGTGGAGATCGAAAAGTCGGACGGGGAGGGGAGTGTGTTCCGGGTGGCGTTGCGATTACCATAATTCAGGGGGTAATGCATGACGCACCGAATTGTCTTTGTCTGTCTTGCCGTTCTCGCGTTGCCGGCCGCGGCGGCGGTCCGCATCTGTCACAGCATCAACAGCGACGTGATGGCCGACAACACCGGCGCCACGCCCGCAGCCACAGCGTTCAACACATGCATTGCGGATCCGCTGGTCACGTCGATCGATCTGCCGCCGGGGACGTACCTGATCGAGCATCAGGTGATCGTCAAGGCGATGACCGGACGGACGTCGTTCACCATCCGCACCGCGGGTCTCGCGGGAAACACGAAGAACTGCGAGCAGCTCGGCGCCGCCGCGTGCGCGACGCTGTTCGCCTCGGCCGAGCCGACCGCCTGCATCAATCAGAAGTCCTGCGGCAATGTGCCCGCGGACGGAGGCGGATTCCTGCAATCGATCGGCGCGAAGCATGTGATCTTCGACCACCTAATCCTCGACGGCAACGCGCGCAACCGTACGTATCTCCCGGAAATGCTGAAGCACTGCAAGGGTGGGAACGGGATCAAGAACGAGCAGTTCTGGGGCTTCAACAGCCGCATGGTCGGATGCTTCGCGTCCCCCAACGGCGATCGCTGCGAGTTCACGTACAACTTCACGCATGACGCGGTCTGTTCGGCGTCGCTGCAATTCGAAGGGAGCTACGGGCGCGTTCAGGGGAACGCGGTGTTCGCGAACGGCATCCACCAGCGCTATCTGTGGGCCGACGGCATCAGCATCCCGGCGAACGACAATGGCATCGTCAACGACAACCACCTCGTCGACAACACCGACGTCGCGCTGATCATCGGCTCGGGAGTGAACACGCACATTCAGAGCAACTGGATCCAGCAGCGGCAGCGCTACGTCTTCGCCGCGCTGATGCTCGGCAATTTCCGGGAGGGAGGCGATACGACGCGCAGCGGCAACTACAACGGCGCGATGATCGATCACAACACGATCCAGTGCGCCAACCTCTGCGCGTTCGGCATCAACTTCGGACCCGACCCGTGGCTGGCGACGGCGCAGGACAACGTGTTCGGCGGGATGGTGAACGCGAATTCGATCGACGGGGCGAAGGTGGCGATCAATTTCGGCGGCGCGAACAACATCAACGTGACGAACAACACGCTGACGCATGCGCCCCTGAACGCGACGAACCTCGGCAGCAACGGCCAGTCACCGTGCGCGACGAATGCCGGCGCGCTGGTGAATCTGCCGAACAGCGGGATCTGCATCAATTCGATCAATTACCCCGGAGCGAATGAGGCGCTCTGTTTTATGGATTGCTGGAAAAACGAGCCGGTGCCGTGAAGCTGGGCAGAGACGGAGAGACAGAGAGACGGAGAGACGGAGGGGGAGAACCTCCGTCTCTCTGTCTCTCAGTCTCTCGTGCCGTGAAGCTGGAGAGAGACAGAGAGACAGAGAAACGGAGGGGGAGAACCTCAGTATCTCCGTCTCTCAGTCTCTCCGTCTCTCGGTTCATGGCAAAAACGATCCTGAAAATGGCGATCCTGCCGCTGGCTGATTCGGGAATCGCGCGCTAAGTTGGCGCGATGCTCGATCTCATCGGAAACACGACGCTCTATCCGCTGCGGCGCATCGTCCCGGCGAACGGCGCGCGCATCCTGCTCAAGCTCGAAAGCGAGAATCCGACCGGCAGCATGAAGGACCGGATGGCGCTGGCGATGATCGATGCGGCGGAGCGCGACGGACGCCTCGAGCCGGGCGGCGCGGTGGTGGAGTACACGGGCGGGAGCACGGGCGTGTCGCTGGCGTTCGTCTGCGCGGTGAAGCGGCATCCGCTGCACATCGTGTCGTCGGATGCATTTTCCAAAGAGAAGCTCGACCACATGCGGATCCTCGGCGCGACGCTGCAGATCATCAAAAGCGACGAAGGACGGATGACGGAGAAGCTGACGCGCGCCATCATCGAAGCGGCGCGCGTGGTTTCGGAGGAGACCGGCGCGTTCTGGACCGATCAGATGAAGAATCGCGATCAGCTGGCGGCGTATGAGTCGATGTCCGCGGAGATCTGGTCGCAGAGCGAAGGGCGCATCGACGCGTTCGTGCAGAGCGTCGGCACCGCGGCCTCGATTCGCGGACTCGCGGAAGGATTGCGCCGGCGAAAAGCGGACCTCGAGGTCGTCGCGGTCGAGCCTTCGGAATCGGCGGTGCTGTCGGGCGGACCGGCGGGCGCGCACAAGATCGACGGCATCGGCGCGGGCTTCGTCGTCCCGCTGTGGGACTCGGAGATCGCGAATCGGATCGAGCGTGTGTCGACCGAGGAGGCGAACGCGATGGCGCTGCGGCTCGCGCGCGAGGAGGGTTTGTTCGCCGGCTCGTCGACCGGCGCGAATGTGATCGCTGCGCTGCGCACGGCCGAGCAACTAGGCCGCGGCGCCACCGTCGTCACGATCATGTGCGACACGGGGATGAAGTATCTGAAGACGTTCGGCGCAGTGCTCGATCAGCCACACGAGAAGTAGCAATGTGGCGACGGCGGCGACGACGGTCGCGAGGTGCGCGAAATATCCGGACGTGCCGCGCCACAAGGCGTCGATGTTGCGCAGGATCCAGGCGCCGTCGAGCAGTACCAGGATCATCGCGGCGATGCGCAGTTCGGGCGCGAGCTTCGCCCACGCGATCGTCGCCGCGCAGGCGAGGATCAGGAACCACTTCGATTCGCGGACGAGACCCAGGAAATCGCTGAAGAGCGCAATGCCCGCGGCATAGATCAGCAGTCCGGTGATGACGCGCAGCAGGAGCCGGCGGTCGCGTGCGATGAAGCGGATGATCGCCGGCAGGTACAACACGAAGAGGTACGCCGGAATCGCTATCCGCAACTGTCTCCAGGTCATCATCGCGGGGCTGCAGAAGCAGCACCACGACCCGCCGTCGTCGGTCACGAGCGCGATGCCGCGCTCCGGGTAAAACAATTCGCCTGCGAGCGCGACCGGAAAATTGAGGGCGGGGACGATGAGCGCGAACTGCGCCTGCGGCAGCGGCTGGCGATTGAATGGCGTGATGATGAGCCACCACACGCCGGCAGCGATCGCCGTCGCAATCACGAGCCGGATGAAGAATCCTTTCATGATGTCAGTTCGAGGATGCGCATGAGCTCAGCGAACGCCCATACACCGGTGAGCATCACAGCGAGCACGCCGCCGATTTTCCAGCGCATGCTCGCGTTCGACCACGCGATCGTCGCGGCGCAGGCGAGGATCAGGAACCCTTTTGCGACGATCACCAGATTGGTGGCCGCGTCCGCGGAAGAGAGCGCGCAGAAGATCGCAGCGAAGCCGGCGTAGGTCAGGAATCCGATGACGATCCGCCGCACGAGCCGGCGATTGCCACGCAGCCGGTGCAGCATTTGCGGCACGTACAGCACGAAGAGATACGTCGCAGTCGCCAGCAGCATGTGGGCCTGGAAGTGCTCGCGAAACGTGTAGAAGTCGTGCCACTCCGAGCCCATGCTCAACACGAGCACCACGCCGTGTAGCGGATAGAACATCTCGCCCGTGACGGCCACCGGGAAGCTGATCACGCGCAGGACGAGCTCGAGCTGCGACAGCGTCAGCGGCATGCGCGGCAGCGGCGTGACGAAGAGCCACCACACGCCATAACTGATCCCGATCGCGATCGCCAGCCGCGCGATGAATCCCTTCATGGGTAATTCGAATTCGAGCATCCGAGGGTGAGACCAGCGGGGAGGCGCTCGAGAAACTTCAGGCCGTCGCGCTCCGACGGCGTGCGCAGATCGGGACGCGGCGGTGGAACCGGCACGACGCCGTGCGGCGGCGTCCAGGTCGTCACGAAGTAATGCAGGAGGAAGTCGACGTCCCTGTCGGTTTCGTCGCCGATGTTGAGGACGAAGACATACGCGTCGTCCGTGAGGGAGATCGACGTCTCGCTTCCGTTCCAGACCTGCGTGACCACCAGCTCCGGCTCGTCGGTCGTCACCGTCAGCTGGCCGACGATCGCGTCGTTCGCCCACGGCACGCGATACGCGTCGAGCACGCCGGCGTAAATCCCGAACACGCCCGCGGCGCGGCCGTCGAGCACGACACGCTCGTCGAGCAGCAGGTTGTCGTGGCCGGCGACATCGCCGAGGCGCGGGATGCGATCGAATCCGCGCGTTCGCGTGAGGCCCGGCTGCGCGTTCGCGACGAAGAGCTCGACCCCTTCCATCGACCAGTAGATGCGATCGTCATCGGGAACGAGGCCCGGAACCTTGTCGGGCATCTTCCTGATGCATTCGCCGGGGATGTACAGCACGGAGGTGTGGGGCGGAATCTGGTGGCCGCCGAGGCGCGAACCGAAACGGCCGTTGACGTTGATGACGCGCGAGCAGTAGCCGGGCGCGGTGTCGGACGGCGCCAGCGCGTTTGCCGGCGGTTGCATCCAGACGTTGTTGATGTGCGTGCAGACGCCGTAGAAGGTGACGGTGACGGTGCTCATGAATTCCTCCGAATCGTTCTGGTGAGGATTGCGATCGATGACCACGCTGATTGATCCCGCGCCAACGCCTCGATTTGCACGCGCCTCACGGCCTCGGACGCACTCGCGCCCGCGGTGAGCTCGCGATGGATGGCGCGAAAAAGCTCACGTGCATCGCGATCGCCGATCGGACGCAGCGTGCCGATGACGTCGTGCGCGCCCGCGGTGAGGAACGCGCCGCCGAGGCTCGGCGCGCGCGTGCCGGCGAATCGCGGAGCGCGGAGCGTGTCGCATGCGGCAAGCACCGCGACGCGCAGACGGGGGAACGTTTGCGCGGCGATCGAGCGCCACGAGACATGCTCGCGCGCGAAGACGAGCGAGGCCTTGCCGCTGTCGTTGTCGTTCTCGGTGTGGCCGCTGATGTGGATGATGTCGGCGTCGTGCACCGCGGCGACGAACGACGCGAAGCTCGATTGCGGCAGGCGCACGCCGTTGGCGTACGCGCTCGCGACGTCGCTCGATTCGGATTGCGATTCGGCGAGGGTCGGATTGAGCGAGACGGCGATGACGCGCGCCGGTTTCATCGAAGGGGCGGGATGCAGCGATGCGGCACTTTCCGCGATCGCGATCGGTGTCTGTTCGATGAGATAGCGGTTGCTGCGGCGATCGCGCAACGCCGCGAATGGCACATCGGCGAGGAGGGGATCGGGGACGATGAGGAGCGCGGACGTCCCGTCCGCAGTCGGCGGGCGTCCCCGCCCGGCGACTTCCCCGGCGGCCGGGCGAGGACGCCCGACCGCTGCGGGCGAGGACGCCCGCGCTCCGATCAGCAGGTCGTACAGCGCGGCGGCGGCATCGCGATCGCCGTCGCTGCAGCGCTTCGCGAGCTCGCGCACGGCGTCGCGCGGGATGCGCTGCCGCTTTGCGTCGATGCCGTGCTCGTCGATGGTGAAGGCAACGGTTTCCTCGGGCAGCACGACGAGCTCGAGGACGGTGGTGCCGCTGCCGGCGAGACGCGATTGCACGTCGCGCGCGACGGGCTGTTTCGTACGCTCTGCGTACGCGAACGCCGCCGCCGTATCGCCGCGATCGAGACTGAGCCGGATCGCATCGGCAACAAGTGCCTCGGTGGAATCAGTGGTGATGTCGAACGCGCCGAGTCCCTGATCGATCTCGCTCATCGCCGCCGCGCGATCGCCGAGCTGCTCCGCGGCGTGCGCGAGGAAGAGGTGGCAATCGGCCTGCAGCGCGCGCTGGCCCATCGTGCGATACGCATCGAGTGCAATTCGAATGAACTTCGGATCCGAAGTCGCAGCGCCGCGAGCAAGGGCGACATTCGCGTCATCGATCGCGCGAAATGCAGGATCGGTGATCGTGCCCGCGACGGCCGCCGCTTCGTCGCTGAGCTTCGCCGCGCGCGGCAGATCGCCGAGCTCCGCGCTCAGCACGGCGCCGCGTGCGAGCGTGTTCGTGAGCAGCACGGGATCGTTGTGCGCGCGGCCGACTTCGCGCTCGATGTCGAGCAGTGCGAGCGCGTTGTCGCGATGGCCGGCACGTTTTTCGGCGGTCACCGCGCTCGCGACATCGGCAAGCAATCGATCGCCGCGGCCCGCGCGGCTCAACGCATCGAACGAGCGGATGCGTGCGGCCCACGCATCGGCGGGACGTCCGCTCGATGCGAACGCATCGGCGAGGAGCGACTCGACGAAGCCGTGATTGTTCTGTTCGCCGAGGCGGGCGAGTGTGTCGGCGGCCTGGGAGAGCGGAGCGATAGCGCCTTCGCCGTCGCCGTCCGCGAAATGACAGAGCGCGAGCTGCCAGCGCTCGAGCGCGCTCGCGGCGGCGTAGTGCTCATCGGCGATCAGCGTCTCGAGCTCGGCGCGCGCGGCGGGGATGTCGTTCTGATCGAAGCGCGTGTTCGCGGCGTAGTAGCGCGCCATGCGCGCCATCGGGCTGTGCGCGCGCGCGAACAGCTCTGCGGCACGACGGAGATCCGGCTCTGCGGCAGATGGGCGTTGCTGTCCATACGCCATTCGTCCCTTCCGGTACAGCGCATGCGCCTCGGCGAGCGTGTGTTTGTCGCCGCGGTCGATCGCCGCGACGGCGTCGCCGAGCAGCGCTTCGCCGTTCGACGCACGGAGTCCGTTGCCGAGCGCGCGTGCGAATGCGAGGACGCGATCGGCCTCGGCTTGGTCGCCGCGGAGGAAGGCCTCGCCCCATTGCCCGAGGAATTCGGCTTCGCCCCATGCGCGGCTCTGCTCGGGCCAGGTGTACGACAAGCTCTTAGCTTGTCGGGAGCTTTCGGTTGGTCGGGACAAGCTGAGAGCTTGTCCTACACCATGTTTGAATAGTTGGTCGCCGCTCGCCTGAGGTAACACGCGGAGATGCGCCTGTGCTTCGGCCGCCCACTTCGACGACGGATCGACTTCCAGATACCGCTCCCACGCTGTGCGCGCGGGACCGGCGAGGCCCATGTGCTCGAGGATCAGCGCGCGATTGAACAGCGCCTCGGGGCGATTCGCGTCGAGGCGCAGCGCGCGATCGACCGAGGCGAGTGCCTCGGGGAACAGCGCGGGATTCGGCAAGCGAATCGCGGCGGAGTACTGCGCGGCGGCGAGATCGTTCCACGTCGCCGCATCATTTGATCGATTCGCCGCGGCGCGCAGCCGTTCGATCGCATCGGACGGTTGCTCGATCAGCACATACGCGACGCCGGCCGCGTGCTGCGCATCGGCGGAGGAATCATGCGACGCCTCTTCGATCACGTTGCCCGCGGCGCCGGCGAGCTTCAATCGGTCGGCGTCCGAGGATGCGCGGCCGCGCATCGGTCCGTGATACGGCGCGTAGCTGAACCCACCGGAGAGTCGCGGCTCTACAACGCGTGCAGACTTCGGCGCGAGCTCGACCAGCGATCGCATCGGTGAACGCGCCGGCCAGAGGATGAAGACTGCGGCGATTGCAGCGGCGGCGGCGAGTCCGCCGAACCAGTAGACGCGTGCCGGTTTGCGTTCCGCGGCGATCGTCTGATTCAGCAGCGCGAGCGCAGTCCTGCACTCTCTGCACGTCTCGATGTGCAGCAGCAGTGCATCGGCCGATTTCATCTTGCCTTCGGCGAATTCGGCGAGCTGCTCGGCAGGGGGACAGTGCTGCGTCGTCATGACTCCGCCTCGTCTGTGCTGGACTGCGATGAGCCGTCGGATTTCCGACGAAGAGACGGAGAAACTGGGAGACTGAGGTTCTCCTCTGTCTCTCCGTCTCTCTGTATCTCCGGATTCAGGCCGAAATCGAGCGACTGGATCGGCGAGCCGACCACGATGTTTGCGGATGAGCGGCGGATGCCGGCCTGCGTCAGCGCGCGGCGAAGGTGCTCGAGCACCGACTCCATCTTTCGATAGAGCGGGCGCTGCGGCACGTTCATCATCCGCGAGATGTCGGCGATGCTCATCGCTTCGCCGAATCGCAGGCGGACGATCATGCGGTCCTGCAGCGGAAGCCCGGCGAGTGCATCGCGGACGATGCGGCTCGCTTTGTCGGAAAGCTTGCCGAGCTCCGAGGCGAGGGCGCGAGCGTCGGCTTCTTCGACGCTGGGGATCTCGGTTTCGACGTCGTCGAGCGGGATGCCTTTCGGACGGCCGGTGCGCTTCGGGAGACGGGCGACGATTTCATTGATTTGATCGATGGTCAGCGCCGGCTCGATCGCGTTGAGCCGCGGAAGGACGTCGTCGAGCGAACGGCCGTCGCGCACGATCATCGATTCGACCAGCACGCCGATTTTGCCGATGCGTCGCGCTTCTGCGGACGGTTCCCAGCGTCCCAGCGTGCGGCTCCGCTCATCCGCGTGCAGGCGCTGGATGATGACGGTGAGATACGTCGAGAGTGCCGAGCGCTGCTCCCACGCGCGGAGAATCGCGTAGTCGTCCTCGATCAGCGCGAGCTTCACCACCGACCCGAAATCCTCCGCGTCGGCGGGCCGCATGTGCGCATGACGGCACACGCGATCGATCAGCGCATCGATCAATTCCGCGTTCGCAGAGAAGAGCCGCGATGCAGCTTCGGGGGTCATGCGGGTCGGAAAATCAACTTAACACGGAAAAATCGAGCCGTGCCGCAGACCAACCTCGATTGACGGGGACGGACGTCGAGCCGGAACCGAAAAGGATTGAGGAGGAAGTCATGACCGTAACGAATGCCACGACGACACATCCGAAGGCGGCGAAGATCCGCCGCAATGCCGGGGGCGGCGACGAGACCGACGCGCCGGTGGTTCAAAACCTCATCCCCGGCGCCGAGATGCTCGGCTACAGCTTCAACATCTTCAGCAACTACTCGTTCGATTCGGCGATCCGGCCGCTGCTCCAGCTGGGCGCTCCGACGACGTGGAACGGTGCCGACGGCAAGTCGTTCAACGTGCCGGAGAACGTCGGGGTGCCGGGCGGCTCGTATTCGAGCGCGCGCTGCACCACGTTCGAAACGGGGTCGGAGTTCAACAGCTACTTCCAGTCGTCGGCGTCGGTCGAGGGGAGCGTCGGCGCGTTCAGCGCGAGCTTCAGCACGTCGTACTCGACCGAGCAGCGCGATTCATCGAGCTACAGCTGGGCGCTGATCGAAGCGGACGTGCATTCATGGACGCTGAACCTGCAGAAACGCGTGCTCAGCGACGACGTCGCCAACGACCCGGACTGGCTCGCAGTGCCGGACAACTTCACGCCGCACGACGACCAGAACGTGCTCGCGTTCTTCCGCTTTTTCCAGAAGTACGGCACGCATTACATCGCGCAGGTCACCGCCGGCGGCACGCTCTACTACTACCTCACCGTCTCGCGGTCGGCGCATTACACGTCGCACGACATCCAGCAGAGCGCGATGGCCGAATATCACGGGCTGATCAGCAGCACGAAGGTCGAAGCGACGCGGCGGTGGGGCGATGCGTCGTCGAACTGGACGCAGAACCGGCAGGCGCGCGCGTTCGCCGTGCCGGCGACGACCGCCGTGCTTGACTGGGTCAATCCGCCGAAGGACAGCTGGGACGAAGGGGGCCAGTTCGCGACGTGGAAGAAGGAAGTGACGGAGCGTCCGTCGCGGACGAAATTCGCGCTCCGGCCGATCTGGGATCTCTTCTCCGGCGCCAAGTGGATGTCGCTGCAGCTTGCATATCAGGCCTACGCGAACACGCGCATCTCCGTGAGCGCGTCGCGCTGGCAGGACGACACGATCATGATCAGCGGCACGCCGATGTTCCTGTCGCAGCCGCCCGACAAGACCGGCGCCTGGCAGCTGGTGCTGATCGACAGCCGCTCGCTCAAGCCGGTGTTCAACAAGACCTACTCGTTCCATCCCGGCCCGCGGTGGCCCGACGACACGTACGAAAAGATGACCGCCGATCTCCGGCCGTATGCCGGCAACGACGCGTACATCCTCGCGGCGGCGACGTCGTACGGCGACATGGCGGAGACGCCGACCACCGATTTCTACGGCGTGCTGCGGAGCTTCGGCGCCGGCAAGGCGCTCGACCGCTGGTACAAGAAACAGCAGCACGGCTGCACGCTGACACCCGGCACGATCGCGTATGCGCTGGTCGGCCGCGGCGGATCGGCGACCGGATGCGAGAAGTACGTCATCGTGACCGAGACCGACACTCCCGGCGTCACGGTCAACACGTTCCTGCTCCCGCTGGCGGGCAGCTTCTACCCGCAGGAGTACCAGTCATGACCACGAATGCGGCGGATCGGACCACCGGTCCGCCGCGTTTGCTCGCGATCGGTCCGGCGTTCGACGGCTCGAGCTACGCGCGCGTGGTGGAGTCGACGCTCGAGCCGCTCTCGGCAATGTGGGAGATCGTGCACGTCGCCGTGAATTACCACGGCGGCGGGGGTGTAGGTGTAGGACAAGCTCTCAGCTTGTCCCGACAAGCTAAGAGCTTGTCGTACACGCTCGTTCCGAATGCAGATCCGTTCGATCGATACGCATCCGCGACGACGAACGCAGTCGCCGAATCGTTCGAGCCCGACGTGATTTTCGTGTTCGACAGTTTTCTCGACCTCCCGCGCTACCGCTCCCTCCCGCGCGGCCCCCGTCTCGTCGCCCAGTGCCCGATCCTCGGCGAGCCGGAAGCGCGGTGGCTGATCGAGCGGCTCGCGATGTACGACTGCGTGGTGGTGTTGTCCGAAGGCGTGAAGCAGTTCATCGGCGATCGTCTGCCGAATGTCGCGGTGATTCCGCACGGCTTCGATGCCTCGCTGTTTCATCCGCAGCGCGAGCCGCACGACGAGTTCGTGGTTCTGAATGCGAATCGCGATTTCGAGCGCAAACGGCTCGACCTCACGCGCGAAGGATTCGAGCTGTTCGCGCGCGGGAAGTCCGATGTGCGACTGGTCATGCAGAACGACGGCGCGTTGTCCGATGCGGAGCTGAACCGGCTCTACAACGCGTGCGATGTCGGCATCAACACGACGACGGGCGAGGGTTGGGGCATGGTGAGCTTCGAGCACGCCGCGACCGGCGCCGCGCAAATCGTCCCCGACGCGTGGGTGTGCGGCGAGATCTGGCGCGATCATGGCGTGCTGCTGCCGGCTCGTCCCGTTGCCGGCAGGTTCACGCGCGAGCACGTGGTGTGTGCCGAGGACGTGGCGAATGCGCTGGAACGTCTGTATCGCGATCGTGCGTATCTCGCGGAGATGTCGCAGCGCGCGCTGACGCTGGCGAACGATGCGCGGTTTCAGTGGGGGGCGATCGCGGCGGAGTGGGATGGGGTGCTGCGGCGTACCGTCATCCCGAGCGTGGTCGAGGGATCTGGGGCGTGGGCGGCGCGCCACCCGACCACCCAGGTCCCTCGACTACGCTCGGGATGACGGCAGTACGATGACTGGTGCATGTACGACTACATCATCGTCGGCGCCGGATCGGCCGGTTGCGTGCTCGCGAATCGTCTGAGCGCGGACCCGAACACATCCGTCGCGTTGATCGAAGCGGGCGGTCCGGACAAGAAGCAGGAGATCCACATCCCGGCGGCATTCTCGAAGTTGTTCAAAGGGCCGCTCGACTGGGCGTACTTCACGGAGCGGCAGCCGCAACTGAACAACCGCAAGCTCTACTGGCCGCGCGGCAAAGTCCTCGGCGGCTCGAGCTCGATGAACGCGATGATCTACACGCACGGCAATCGCGCCGACTTCGCGCAGTGGGGCCTCGGCGATCTGCAGCCCTACTTCGATCGCGTGCTGCTGAACGTCTGCAAGATCCCGACGAAAAATCCGCTGTCCGAGACGTTCATCGATGCGTGCGAAGAAAACGGCATCGCGCGCAATGAGGACTTCAACGGCGCATCGCAGGAAGGCGCCGGGTTCTTTCACGTCACGCAGACGAACGGGAAGCGTTGCAGCTGCGCGGCCGCGTATCTGAAGCCGGCACTCGCGCGGAAGAACCTGCACCTGCTCACGAACACGCTGACGACGCGCGTGCTGTTCGAAGGAACGCGCGCCGTTGGTGTCGAAACAGCGCGTGGGGAGCTGCGCGCGAATCGCGAAGTGATCCTCTCCGGTGGCGCGATCAATTCACCGCAGCTGCTGATGCTCTCCGGCGTTGGCGACGCAGATGAGCTGCGCAGGCACGGCATCGATGTCGTCGCGGACCTGCCCGAGGTCGGGAGGAATCTGCAGGATCACCTCGTGGGCGGGACGGCGTTCGAATCGACGCAGCCGGTGTCGCTTGCGGGTGCGGAGACGATCGGCAATCTGCTGCGCTACATCTTCGCGAAGAAGGGGATGCTGGCGTCGAATGTCGCGGAGGCGGGCGGCTTCATCCGCCTGCGCAGCGACGCGACGGCGCCGGACATCGAGTTGATCTTCGGGCCGACGTTCTACATGAACCACGGCTTCGACAATCCGAAAGGGCACGGCTTCACGGTCGGCGCGATCCTGCTGCATCCGAAGAGCCGCGGCTCGATCCGATTGAAGTCGAACGATCCGATGCAGGCGCCGCTGATCGATCCGCAGTACTTCACCGAATCGGACGACGCGAAGCTGCTGACCGAGGCGGTGGAATTGTGTCTGCGCATCGCGAGGTCGAAGGCGTTTGATGCGTATCGCGGGAAGCAGGTGTGGCCCGGCGACGGCGTCGAGCTCGAGGCATTCGTTCGCGACACCGCGCAGACGCTGTATCACCCGGTCGGCACGTGCAGCGTCGGCACGGTCGTCGATGAACAGCTGCGCGTGCGCGGCGTCGACGGCCTGCGCGTGATCGACGGCTCGGTCATGCGTTCCATCGTTACGGGGCACCCGAACGCCGGAATTGTTGCCATTGCGGAACGTGGGGCGGAGCTGATCTCGCGATAATCGATTCATGACGCTGACGCCGCGCGTGACCGAAGTGGAGCGCCTGCTCTTCTGCAGCGACGTGGTGGCGATCGGCGCGTTTCGCTGTCCGTCGCGGCATCCGCTGTTCGTCGATTCGGGACCGGCGTCGGGACATCTCGTCGTCTTTCCGCGCAGCAGCACGACGATCGTGTTCGACGGCGGCCGCACGGTGACCGGCGCCTCGCCGACGGTGCTCTTCTACAACCGCGGCCAGGCGTACACGCGGAAGAAGATCGACGACATCGATGCATCGGACTGGTTCATGATCGCGCCCGACATCGTGCGCGAGGCGGTGCCAGCGGCGGCGGATCGCGAGGACCGGCTGTTCCCGTTCTACGTCGCGCCGGCGAGTGCGAAGACATATCTCGAGCAGCGCACGCTGCACACGGCGTTGAGCGACGGCAGGCCGATCGACGCGCTCACGGTCGAAGAGACGGTGATGGGATTGCTCGACGACGTGATCGCCGCCGCACGCCGCGACAAATTGCGCGATTCGATCGAGGCGGTGAAGGCGCTGATCGCATCACGTCCGGCGGCGAACATGAGTCTGCGCGCGCTCGCATCGCACGCGGGCTGCTCGCCGTTCCAGCTCTGCCGCACATTCCGCGCGGCGACCGGCCAGACGATCACCGAATATCGACACGCGCTGCGGCTCCGTCTCGCGCTGAACGCGCTGCGCGACACACGCGCCGAACTGACCGACATCGCGCTCGACACCGGCTACTCGAGCCACAGTCACTTCACGATGGCGTTTCGGCGGCGATTCGGAATCACGCCCTCGGCGTACCGTCACTTGCGCCGCTTGTAGAGCCCGTCGTAAGTCGTGGCCCACGTCTTCCCGTCGTCGGTCGACGTCTCGAGCACCTGCCGCACGGCGTCCGGACCTTCCTTCGTGTACGTCATGCGATCGAATTGACCGCTGTGGCGCCAGAAGAAACGCATCTGGCCCTCGGGTGTGAGTCCGCCGTTCGTCCATTCGTGAAACGCGCCGCTGGTGTCGACGTAGCGCTGCTCCCAGCGCTTCGTCGCCGCGTCGTAGATGCTGAAGCTCTTGCCCGAGTAGCCGCGCTGCGCGGTGTAGTTCTCGAAGATCGCGCACTCGTTGAGGATCAGCTGGATGCTGCTGTACGCGATCTTTGCGCCGCCGGCTTCGACGTCCCACTCGCCGATCCAGAAGTCGAACTGGCGGAACTCCGGCGCGCTGCAGGGATGCTGATTCTTTTTCGCGGCGTCGATCGTTGCGGCGTAACGCGGATCGGTGCGGATCGGCAGCAGGTCGTTCTGCGCGTCGAGGATCTCGGGATTGGCGAAGCCGAGGTCGGTGAGGCGCTTGAGTGCGGCGAAGGCCTCGTCGTTTTTACCGGCGCGCGCGTAGGCCCGCGCTTCGCGGATGTAGAGCGGCACCGGCTGCGCGAAGTGCATCGCCTCCGCTTTCTGGTAGGCGGCGAGCGCACCGTCGATGTCGCCCGAGTCGTGTTTGGCGATGCCGAGACGGAACCAGCCGCCGGCGTCGGTGGGCGCGGCGGGGGAAGGCAGAAGGCAGAAGGCAGAAAGCAGAAGTATAAGAAGGGCGTGCATGGGCGCAAACTACGGGTGTCGATTGCTGTGCGCTATCACGCGATTGCGGTTTCTCAATTCTGATTCTGCGTTCTGCGTTCAATCTTTCGTCGTACCCTCGTGCCGGCCGGGGGATTGAACGCAGAACGCAGAGCGCAGAATCAGAATTGAGAAACGATGGGTGAGGGCTGGCCCATCGATTGCGATGTGGGGAGGCAGCTGTCCAACGATCCGGAGGGATAAAGTGAACATCGACAAGAAGTTAGTTTCGCAGTTCGCGGGTGTGCTGGCAGTCGCGATGCTGTTCGGAACGTCCGCTTTTGCGGAAGACCGTCATCACGATGGGACGAACAACCGTGGCGAGCGCCGCGAAGTCCATCAGCGTGAGAGCGGCCAGCCGCAGGTTCGGAGCGGGGAAGTTCGGAGCAACGAATTCCGCAACAACAACCGCACCGAGCACAACAGGCAGTACAACAACGACAACAACAACCATCAGAACAACAACAACAATAATCTGTGGCGCGGCTCGAACGAGCGTCGTGACTACCGGAACAACAACAACAACAACCGGTACAACAACGATCATCGGAACGACCACCGCTACAACAACAACGATCGCTACCGTGGCAACAACCGCAACTACGGCTCCCGTGGCACGCCGTATCGCACGCACGGCCGCATCTCGCGCATCGATCGCTGGAACGGCGGCTACCGGGTCTGGATCGGCGGAGGGCTCTATCCGTTCTTCGTCCCCGAGGTCTATTTCCGCAGCCATCGCTGGAGCGTCGGCATCGACATCGGCCTCGGCGGCTACTACAACTCGGCCGGCTACTACGACTACTACGATGAGCCGTACTACGACGGATCCGTTGGATCCGTTTCGTCGGGCGCGCTGCGCGGTGTCGTCGAGACCGTCGACTTCCGCCGCGGCACGTTCGTCATTCGCGACGACATCAGCGGCAACTTCGTGACGGTCGTGATGCGCGGCCGCGACTACGACTTCGGCCGCCTGCGCGCAGGCGACTATGTCGACGTCGCAGGCGACTGGTCGCGCAACGGCCTGTTCGAGGCGTATCGCGCGGATTTGCTCGACTACCGTCGATAACTCCCAATGTTCCCCTCTCCCCGCGTGGCGGGGAGAGGGGCCAGGGGTGAGGGGCAACGCGGTTAGCTGTGATACCAGGAGTCGAGTTGCCAGCCGGCGATTCCTCCGATCGTCATCGCCAGCAACATCAAGAGCAGCACGTACGTCGGATACGTTTTTCCGATCGGCTTGTGGCGCGACATGATGCGCGGCTCGAACAGGCCGAAGACGCCGATCATGATGATCATCGGCATGGCGAATGCGATCTTCGGGTAGTAGTGGCCGTCGCGCAGGGCCCAGTAGTGATGCACGGCGAGCGTGACGAGTCCGAGGGCGATGCAGATGACGGCGTCGCGGCGGTCCTTGAGGCGCGACTTGACGGGATCGATCGGTTGCGGCTGATAGGCGGGCTGCGGCTGCGCTCCGTCGGCAAGCGGTGTCGTGTTGAACGCGATCTCGCGTTGCAGCAGACGATGCTCGACGGTCATGTTGCCGAGGATGAATGTCGCGGCGAAGCAGGCGATGCTCGCGACGACGTACATCGCGACCCACCACCAGTCCTGCCGGAACGCGTAGAGCCACATCGAGAGCACCATCGGGACGACGGTCATGTAGACGACCGGGACGGCGAAGACCGCCATGCGCTCGCGCGGGTCGTAGTCGGCGTCGGGGCCTTTGAAGAGATGCTTGGTCAGGACCTGGTAGGACCGCTTGAATTCCGGAATCGTGGAGCGGTCGTAAAGCAGGGCAAACATCGATGCGGAAAGACCTCCCGCCATCGTTCCGCATGCGACACAATCGATGGTGGGCAATCCCGCCGACTCGAGGATTTGTCCGAAGCCGTAGCCGATTGCGCCGCCGATCGCCACGCCGGCGATGCCGCTCAGGTTCGATCCCATACTGCTCCTCCGTGCCACTCAAGATGAGTCTGCATGGAAGCGCACGCTGTGAGCTGGATTACGACTTGAACAAGAGTCCGGCGACTTTTGTCTCGTAGTTCCAATAGATCAGGGCGTATGCGGTGAGGTCGAACGCCGCATGTGCGGCCATCAGCGGGACGAGGCTTCGGGTGCGCAGATAGATCGCTCCGAAGACGAGTCCCGTGATCGCGGCCTGCTCGGTTCCGGTCGCGCCCTGCACAGAATAGTGTGCAGCGGCGAAGAGGGTGGTGGAGACGAGCAGCGCGCCGATGTTGCCGATCAGCTTCCCGATCCGCTCGAACATCCAGCCGCGGAAGAACGTCTCCTCACCGAATCCTGCGACGACGATGAGCGTGAAGAGCATCCCCGGAATCGCAGCGCGATTGCCGGCGAGGAAGTGATACGCGCGATTGACCGGATCGGCGCCGAGGAGCGGCATCACGAGCGCTTTCAGGAGCAGCTTGAAGAGCGCGCCGGCGGGAATGGCGATGAGGACGCTCGCGACGGATGGCCGCACGTACCCGAGCTCGCGCCACGGCGTCTTCGAGAGCCAGCGCCAGAGTAGGACGAGCAGGGCGGCGGCGAGGGGGCCGACGAAGAGGCCCGCGGCGAGGATGATGAGGACCGCGAGGATGCCGAGCGGGCCGAGGGCGCGGAGTTTGGAGTCCACAGAAGGGGATACGCGTGTTGCGGAATCGGGTTTTCCGAGGGAAGATTTAAATCGTTATGACTGCAAGGCCGAGATACAAGACACCCGAGGAGTTCGTACGCGAGTTGGATGAAGAGATGGCAGATCGTCCGATGAGCGACGAGGTGCGGTTGCTGCGCGAGTACGCCTTACGTGGAGAGGCGCCACCGCTCGAGGTGATCGACCGCATGCGTTTTCATCCCAGGAAGCCGTTCCCTCCCAGGTTCTTCGAGCGCGACCGGTGATCGTCGCCGACACCAATCTCGTCTCGCATCTGCTCTTCGACGCACCGGAATCGAGTCTTGCGCGGGCTGTCTGGTTTCGCGACCGCACATGGAGGCTGCCAGCGCTCTGGCGCAGCGAGTTCTTGAACGTGCTGGCGAAATCGATGCGCGCAGGGCTGATGGAGGGCGACGAAGCACATGAATGGTGGCATCGTGCGCATTGGATGTTCAGCGGGAACGAAATCGTTGTCGATGGCGATGCAGTCCTAGACCTCGCCGCTGCCCGCCGCATCACCGCCTACGACGCCCACTTCGTTGCCGCCGCCCTCAAACTGAACGTCCCCCTCCTCACCGTCGATCGCGGCCTCCTCGCTGCTTGCCCCGACGTCGCCCTCCCTCCTGAGTCCTTCCTGCAAGGTTAGGCGTTTCAACAACTTCCCAGAGTCTGGCACAAATTCAGCATCCCGCCGATTCGGGTGGTAGTAGTCCTACTAACTAACTTCACGCAGGAGAGACTGAGAGATGTTCAGATTGCGCGTCCTTGGGGTTGTCGTCCTTTTCGTGCTCACGGCGGCTTCAGCCTTTGCTGCCACTACACCGGCCTCCGGCACCATCACGCCGGCCAACCCGGTCCTCAATTTCACCGGCGGTCCCTTCCCGGTCTCGAATCCGACCAACCCGGCCGGCGAGAACCCGCCCGTCTGTACGAGCGCGACCTGCGGCGTCTACACGCTCACGGTCTCCGTTCCGGTGGGTGACTTCAACAGC
>DATEZA010000323.1:0-29427 GCA_035255945.1 Thermoanaerobaculia bacterium | reverse complement strand
GACGCGGCGCACGTCGATCCGCACGTCGGATCGGTGTACGACAAGCTCTCAGCTTGTCCGTGGAGGAGGACAAGCTGAGAGCTTGTCCTACACCAGGCTACCTTGATGAAGCGCGATCATTGAGGGAGATCCGATGTTGATCGATGAGGAAGAGGATCTGATGACTCCCGATCAGAACGTCGTCGACGACTTCAGCGCAGCGCTCGGCATCAGCTACGGCGAGGACGAGATCCTCCGCTTCGGCGAGAAAGAGCGCGAGCGCGATCTACATCGATGGGAGCTCGATCCGGCCAGCGCCGACGATTACGAGGAAAGAAGTAGCGAAATGTGACGCGCGTCACGGGAAGAAGTAATGGGCGGACCTAAACAATGACATACCCCCGGACTTCAGCACTCAGGAGGTTTCCATGAACGCGCAATTCCGTTTCTGCACACTTGTGCTCGCGACGTGGCTCGTGGCGCCGTTTGCAATGGCGCAGAGCGCCTCCGGCGGATTCCATGTCGTCACCGACGACGGCACTCGCAACATCGAATTCAACGCTCGTGTCAGCACGGGCGGCGCCACCTCGGGTGAGATCAAGTTTTCGGGGCCGGTCACCATTCCGGATCAGAACGTCGATGACGACGGCTCGGGCGATGTCGGAATGACGATGACGACGGTATCGCTGCGCGTCGACGTCGACTGCCTGCGCATCGACGGCAATCGTGCGGCGCTTTCCGGACTGGTCACCGATTCGAACATCAGCGCTTTCGTCGGCCGGCAGATGGTCCTGACCGTGGAAGACGGCGGCGAGGGCAAGAACGCCGCGGCCGATCGCTACACGTGGGGCCAGTATCACTCGGGCAACCCGAAGTGGACGGCGAGCGACGCGGAGCTGGAGTTCGATCCGGGCGTAGGCCTGACGTGGATCGCCACTGACGCCGAACGGACCGATGACGCGGGAATCCCGTCCAGTCATTCGTCGGTGATCGACTGTCACAGCTTCCCGCTCGTGTCGTACGCGCTCGAAGATCTTGCGCAGGGGAGCGGAAACATTCAGGTCAAGCCGTAAGCCTGGCCGGTTTGCGCTTCCACGCGATGTACGGTTTCGCGAGCTGACGCAGCGTCCAGTTCTTCGCGGCGTACCAGGTGAATCCCTCGTTCACGAGGCCCGCCGCTTCTTCCGGCTGCACGACGAGCGACACTTCGATCGGCAGGATGCCGACCGGCAATCCGGCGCGGCGGCACGACTGGTGGAGGTACGCAAAGACTTCCTTCATCGCTTCCGGATCGGGCGGCGGCTCGTGCTCCATCTCGCTGCCGATCGTCGGCCGGAAGATGCAGACGGTCGGAAATGCGCCGGCATTGACGATGCGATCGATGCCGCGCTTCGTCGACTCGATCGGTTCCGGTCCGGCGATGATCTCGCCCGACACCCGTCCGCGTCCGAGCTTCTTCGCGGTGTACTCCATCGCGTCGAAGAACGCGTGCTGTCCGAGGGTCTTGTGCTTGCCGGGACAGAGCCGGGCGAACGTTTCGGGATCTTCGAATTCGTAGCAGAACGAGAAGTGATCGGCGCCTGCATCGATCAATTCGTCGTACTCGTAGAACTTGCGCTTCGGCACCGGCACCGCCTGCACGCCGATGAATCCCCCGACCTGTTCGCGCACCGCGCGCACGTACGGCTCGCACATGCGCAGGCCGTGCATCGATTCGCGATCGTCCTGGTCTTCGTAGTGATAGCCGGTGTTGAAGTGCGTGAAGATGGAGCCCGATTCGTCGCGTGCGGCGAGCGCGGTCTCGACGACATCCGCAATCCGCTTGCGCGATTCCTCCGCGCTGCCGACGTTCTTGCCGGTCGTGCAGAACTTGCACGCGCCGGAGATGTTGTTCGCCCAGTACAGACAGCGCGCGGAGACGTAGATGCCGAGGTAGTTGCCCTGGAGCACGCCGATACGCGACATCTCCACGCCGGAGGTCGTCTTGTACGAATACCACTCCGGCTCGCGTGGAATCTCGATGTGATAGACCGAGCCGCTGCGATCGTCGACGACGAATCCGTCGTGCAGTTGGAACGGCGATTCGTGGGCGAATTTCTCCATCACCGGGACATTCATCCAGATGTCTTTCGGCGCGGCGGGGATGACGATCTCCAGTCCTGACCCGAGACCCGCGCGGGTGCGGGTGATGCGGCGGCCGGTGGCGGAGTCGATGCGCATGCCGCGGCAGAACAGTTCGATCTCGAGCTCGACGGGCGTGAACATGAGCTCATTGGACGCCCGCGGCGCGCAACTCACCATGTGATCGCGCGCACATGTCGATGTGAGTGCCCGTACGGCGGCGTGATCGTGCGCACTCGATCATGTGAGAAACGGAGGCCGTCATGCCGAGTCGCGAAGAATTGATCACCGCCATCCGCTCCGAACTGGTGAAGCTGACCGACGAAGAAAACTCGATCTGCCGGGTGGCCGCGGAGCGCGGCATCTTCTGCAGCGGCTTCCGTCAGTACAGCGACGGCGAGCTGCGCCAGAAGTTCGACTGGATCGTGCGCAAGCGTCCCGCCCTGACGCGCGGCCAGCTCGAGCAGATCGCGAACGACTGGCAGCTCGCCGAGCAGCAGGTGCACGAGCGCCCGATCGCGTGCGACGTGCAGACCGAGATCCACGACATCTGCAACGGCTGGGACAGTTTCTCGAACGACCAGCTGCAGAAGTTGTATTCGGAATTGTCGGGCGCGAAGTCCGTGGCTCCGTGATGCACGCGTGTCATTCCGAGCCGCGAAGACGGTCGAGGAATCCCCTGCCGAAGCACGATGATCGCTCCGTCGGAAGCAGATGCCTCGACTTCGCTCGGCATGACACCAGGAACTGAAATGTCCATCATCGACCCAACCATCGACTACCCCGCCCACTTCCAATCCGACGTCGTCCTCCGCAACGGCCGCACGCTGCACATCCGGCCCGTGCGCCGCTCCGATCGCGACGCGCTGCTCGCGCTCTTTCGCGGGCTCTCGGCGGATTCGTTGCACTCGCGCTTCTTCGACGTGCGCACGCCCGACGCCGCATTGCGCGACTCGCCTGCGGACGTCGACTACGACGACGATTTCGGCATCGTCGGTGAGCTCGGCGGCGAGATCATCGGCATCGCGCATTTCTTCCGCGTGCGGCGCAACCCGAAGCTCGCCGAGGTCGCGTTCACCATCGCCGACACCGCGCAGGGCTGCGGCATCGGCACGCATCTGCTGAACAAGCTCGCGCAAGTCGCGCGCACGAAGAGCATCGACACGTTCATCGCCGAAGTGCTGCCGACGAATCGGAAGATGCTCGACGTCTTCCTCCTCTCCGGCTTCGCGCCGCGCAGCAAATCGGCCGAGGGAACGGTGCACGTGGCGTTCTCCATCGAGGCGACGAGCGAGTACGAGACGAAGTCGGCGGAGCGCGCGCAGAAGGCGGCGTACGCATCGATGCGTCCGATCTTCCATCCCGAATCGATCGCAGTCGTTGGTGCGAGTCGCCGCCGCGGCAACCTCGGCGCCGAAGTCCTGCACAACCTTTCGCAGACCGGATTCAAGGGCGAGCTGTACGCGATCAATCCGCTGGCGAAGGAGATCGACGGTGTGCCGTCGTTCCCGAATGTGAGCGACGTGCCTGGACAGGTCGACCTCGCGGTCATCGCAGTGCCGGCCGCCGATGTCGAAGACGTCATCGATGACTGCATCAGGAAGAAAGTCGCAGCGGTCGTGGTGATCACCGCGGGCTTCGCGGAGACGGGCGAGAAGGGGCGCGCGACCGAACAGCGTCTGCTCGAAAAAGTGCGCGAGGCCGGCATGCGCATGGTCGGCCCGAACTGCATGGGCGTGATCAACACCGATCCGAACGTGCACATGCATGCGACGTTCACGTCGATCTTTCCGCCGGCCGGCAACGTCGCGATGTCGAGCCAGTCGGGCGCACTCGGGCTGGCGATTCTCGATTACGCGCGCTCGATCGGCGTCGGCTTCTCGACGTTCATCTCCGTCGGCAACAAAGCCGACGTGTCGGGCAACGATCTCATTCAGTACTGGTCGGAAGATCCGAACACCGACGTGATGCTGCTCTACCTCGAGAGCTTCGGAAATCCGCGGAAATTCGGCGAGATCGCGCGGCGCGTGGCGCGCCGCAAGCCGATCGTCGCGGTGAAGTCGGGACGCTCGAAAGCGGGCGCGCGTGCGGCGATGTCGCACACCGGCGCGCTCGCGGAGTCGGATGCGATCGTGCGCGATCTGTTCAAGCAGGCGGGCATCATCCGCACCGACACTCTGGAAGAGATGTTCGACATCGCCGCCGTGCTCGCGAATCAGCAACTGCCCCTCGGGCGCCGCGTGGCGATCGTCACGAATGCCGGCGGTCCCGGAATCCTCGCCGCCGACGCGTGCGAGACGCGCGGCCTGGAGCTGATGCCGATCGCGCCGGAGCTCGCCGCGAAGATGCGCGAGTACCTGCCGGCGACGGCGAGCGTCGGCAATCCGATCGACATGATCGCGTCGGCCTCGGCGAACGATTACCGCCGTACGCTGAAGCTGCTGGCGGGCGATCCCGAGGTCGATTCGATCATCGTCATCTACATTCCGGTGCTGCCCGAAAACGCGCGCGATGTCGCGGCCGCGATTCGCGAATGCGCGGCGGAGGCGAAGGGCAAAACCATCGTCGCGACATTCATGGGCACACAGGGCGTGGTCACCTCACTCGATCCGGTGCCCGCATTCCCGTTCCCCGAGCGCGCCGTCGCCGCACTCGCACGCGCGACGAATTACGCCGAATGGCGCCGCCGTCCGATCGGCAGCGGCGTGCGCTTCGAAGACGTCGACGTGCCGGTGATGCGCGAGGTCGTGCAGCGCAAGCTCGCCGCGGGCGGCGGCTGGCTCGGCCCGCTCGATGTGCAGTCGCTGCTCGAAGCGGCGAAGATCCCGGCCGCGCCGATGGATTACGCGGCGACGGTCTACGACGCGGTGCAGACGGCGATGCGCATCGGATTTCCGGTCGTGCTGAAAGCGGTCGGCGCGACACTCCTGCACAAATCGGACGCCGGCGCGGTGATCCTCAATGTGCAGGACGAGCACGAAGTGCGCGTGGCGTACGAAGCGCTCGAGGAGCGATTGCAGGAGCGCATGTCGGGCGTGCTCGTGCAGCGGATGATCGACGGCGGCGTGGAGGTGATGCTCGGTGCAACCGAGGATCCGACGTTCGGGCATGTGGTGGCGTATGGCGCGGGCGGGACACTGGTCGAGCTGATGAATGACGTGTCGTTCCGCATCCATCCGCTGAACGATGTCGATGTCGAGGACATGATCGATGAAGTGCGCTGGTCGAAATTGCTGCAGGGTTTCCGCGGCGCGCCGGCGTGCGATGTCGCATCGTTGAAGGATGTGATCCTGCGATTGTCGGAGCTGCTGCGGCTCTGTCCCGAGATCCGCGACCTGGACATCAATCCGCTGAAGGTGCTGCCGCGCGGCGCGATCGCCGTCGATGCGCGGATTCGCGTCGAAGCGGTGGTGCCGCGGCCTCCGTCACGGCGTATCGCTTACTGACGGTTTCGGATGATCGTCCGGATGCCGCGCCGCTTTCATCGCCTGCAGAAACGCCTGGGCGATCGCGCGATGGCCGGCCTTGTTCGGATGCACGTTGTCCGCGCTCACCATCGTGGCCGGACGGTAAGACGCCGACACGTCCGCGAAGCCGATGTTGAAGCCGTCGCTCCGCAGCTCGCGAACGACCTTGTCGATGACGTCGTTGTATCTGCGGACTGCTGTCGCCGAGCCGTTGAAGTCGTAGGTCTTCATCGACAGACAATTCCCGACCCACACTTCCGCGCCGTCGTTCGACAATCCTCCGTTGCCGGAGATCGCCAGGAGATAGATCGGGCCGGGTGACGCCGCGCGGATCGCGACGGCGTGAAGGCCGTCGCGCAGATTCGGGATGCGGACGACGAACGGAGCGTACGCCGTGCCGTTGTTCGTCATGCGCGCGCCGTTGCAGGAGAACGTCCCGAAGTCGGTGTCGTCGACGCTCACCGTGAACGAGCCCCCGCCGGAACCTAGCTTCATCGATGTGACGTAGATCGTCGTTCCGTAAACGAGGGAGGCAGTGGTGGATGCCGTGCCGCTTTTGTCCGTCGTGAAGATGCCGAGGTCCTCCGGATAGAGCGATGTGTTCAGCAGGTGCCAGGCCTCGTACGGCCACGTCATGATCATCGGCGATTGCGCGGTGATCTTCCGCGTTGCCGGTGTGCCGAGCCAGACGAGCATCGCGCGCAGCGTGCCTTCGTACGTGGCGAGGCCGTCGTCATTGGTGCCCCACATCCGCATGTCGTTGTAGCCGGAGAGAAGCAGGCTCTTGCTGGATGGCGTGATGGTTTGCCGGAAAACGGTCACCGCCTGTCCCTCGTCTTCCGCCTGCGTGCCCTGCGCCGCGGTATTCACGAGCGCCCATCCGCGCGCCTTCGCGACGATTGCCGGCCACGACTCGGTCGGCGGATCGGTGAGGTTGTAGCCCCACGTGATGGAGTCGCCGAACGCGCTGACGACGGGCTGCGCCGCGAGCGTGGCCGTAGAAAGAAGAAGGGCGATGCAGAGGGGGAGGTGCTTCATATGGGAAATACGGAACAGCATATACGCGCGTCACATTCGTACTGATCGGCCCGCCTGCTGCGTCTCAAGGACACGTCGATCACCGGCTCGCTTCTCGGCACCGCAATCGGTGATGCGATGAAACCGGTCACGCCGTTCGCCAGTCCGAGCTCCTCCGCGAATCCGGTCACGCTCACATTCGCTTCCGCCGCGCGGCGAAGCGACACGAGCATGTCGAGATGCGGCGGGAGACATCGCGTGATCTCGTCGAAAAATGCCGCACGATCCGGCGTCGCATGCGATGATCCGGAGCTGCTGCGCGAGCTGGTGCGGCGATCGACGCTGATCACCCATCGCGACGAGCGCGCGGAGTGGGGCGCGTATTGCGTCGCGCTGGCGGCGCGGCATGCGCGGATGCGATCACACCATGCCGGTGGCGATCTACGCGTGGCTGCGGCATCCGAACGATGTCGTGGCCGCGGTGACGGAATGCGTTCGTTGCGGCGGCGACACCGATTCAGTCGCGGCGATCGCGGGCGTCGATGGCATTCCGCGCGAGCTGCTCGATCGCCTGTTCGAGTGGCCGCGCACGCCGGAGTGGATCGCCGCGTTCGGCGAGCGCTCGCAGACGAAGGACGTACCGCTTATCGCGAGCGCGCTGCGCAATCTCGTGCTGCTCGCAATCGTGCTCGCGCACGGACTGCGTCGCATGCTGCCGCCGTACTGAGCTGCGCGACACAATCGACAAGCTGAGAGCTTGTCCTACACGCGCAGCGTGTGTAGGACAAGCTCTCAGCTTGTCCCCCCCGCAGTGCCCGCGCTGCGCCCAGCACTCAGCACTGAGCGGAGCGCGGGCGTCCTCGCCCGCAGTGCGCGGGCGTCCCGCCCGTGCACAGTTTTTCGTCGCCGGGCGAGACGCCCGGCGACTGCGGGCAGGATGCCCGCGCTCCGTCACACAATCTGCTCGAGGTGGCCGCACTGAATGTCACCGGCAGAGCACCGGGCACGGCTCCGTCGATCCGAACGTGACGTGAATCGTGAACGTGCTTCCGCCGCTGACGGCGATCGTCAGATCCATTTGCGTGCCCAGCACGACGCCGGTGAAGTGCGCCGGCACTCCGGAAGGGGGCGCCGGGCCCGCGTAGGTGCTGAACGTGCCGTCCGCTTCGAAGTGTCCGCTCGACACGTTGCCGGGCGAGGGGAACGTCGCGGTTCCGCACCCCATCGTCACCATCGTGTCGATGTTCGTCACGTCGACGCACGAGCCGCCGCCGGCCCAGTGTCCGAGCTCGAGCGGCGTCGTCACCGCCGGCGCAGTTGATGGGATCAGCGACGGCGTAATCGTCGTGACCTGCTGCGTGGTGTTGTTCGTGATCGCGACGAATGCCCAGATCGCGACCGGCGGCTGCAACGGAGCGCCGGGGAGTTGCGCCCTGACATCGATGCGCACGCGCGACGGGGTCGTCACCGCGATCGGCAGTTGCGCGTACGCCGGCACATTCGCGCTGTCGCTGCGCAGCGTGAACGGCTGCGTCGACAACACCTGGCCGGTCAGGTCATCGCGGATCACCGCGACGCCGTTCGCGAAGAACGTGTTGTAGCCGTAGACGCGAAGCAGCGTGCGAAAGCGCGGGTCGTTCGGGACGTGCGGCAGGACGACGGTCGGACGGAACTGCGTCTCCGGCACGACCGGGATGTCGGTGCCCCAGCTGTCGGCGTCACGCGTGGTGTCGTGCACGCGCAGCGTTGCGGTGACTTCGTGCGCGACGGCGCGCGGGATGGTGAAGAACGCGCCGGTGTTCGCATTCGGCAGCGCGATCGATGCGCTGTTCTGCGCCCCGATGTTCGTCGCTGCGATCGTCAGCGGCTCGCTGCTCGCGTTCGTGACCGACAGCTCGCTCACCCAGCTCGAGCCGTTCGCGCCCGACGCGCTGATCACGATCGGCGCGAGAAAACGGATGTTGTCCGAGGGATTGACGTCGTCGTAGCGAAAACCGTTCGCGAGGGTGATGGTTGCTTTCGTCGCCTGCGCGATCTGCACGTCGACACTGCCTGCAGCGTGCGCCGGTGTGCGCACCACGATCTCGTCGGAGGTGTCGCTGACCACATTCGCGTCGAGGCCGCCGAACTTCACGACCAGCGCGCAAGGCGGGGTGCACGGCACGGGCGGCGGCAGCAGGTCGGTGCCGTGGATGTGGACGTAATCACCTCCGGCAGTGAGGCCGGACGCAGGCGTGATGGTGAAGATCGCGGGTTCGGCGAATGCCGAGGCGGCGGCGATGGTGAGGGCAAGTGCGGCGAGCGTCTTCATGTGACAGAGATACGCGCGCGTGCTGTCGCGTGTCTACGTTCACCGCACCTCCAACCGCGCCATCTCCTCCGCCACATCCTGCGGCAGCCAGCAGTACGGCCCGCACTCCACCAGTCCCGCCTCCGAGAACAACTTCCGGTACCACGACACGGGGCGGCGGATCAGGCCTTCGAGGTCGCCCAGGATCTCTTCCTCGCTCGTCAGCACTTCGAGAAACGCGAGGCCGCCGGTCGCGCGGACGAGTGCGGGCAATCCTTGTTTCAGCTCGCGCTCATTGAGGTAGTGCATCACGTCGGAGCAGATGACGAGGTCGTATCGCCGATCGACATCGAGGTCGGCGAACGAACCTTTCCGAACGTTGCGCGTCGGGCCGAAGCGCGCGACGGCGTAATCACTCGGATCGAATCCGAGGTACGAGATGCGGGGGCGGAGGGTGCGGAGGTGGGGGAACCAGGCGCCTTCGCCGCAGCCGACATCGAGCACGTTACGGATGCGGCGGCGGAGAAAGTATTCGCACACCGACACCGCCATCGCCACCTTGCGCTGCATCTCGCCCGTGCTGTGCACGCGCACGCGGCGATACCACTTGTCGAAATACGCGCGGTCGTATCGCTTCACTTTTTCGGGGCGAAGTCGCGGACGTCGAGGTACTCCTTCGGGATCAACTGAAACTCCGTCACGCCGAGTTTCGCCAGCTCCTCATCGGACATGTCGTCGGCGAGCATCAGCCCCTCGACCTCTCCCGTGCGGCCTTCCAGCTCCCAGCCGGTCCAGATCTCGGAATCGGTGTACGGTTTCAGCGAGATCTTTTGCAGATAGCGCGACATCGATTTTCGGCGATTTTACGTCGCCCGCCCTTTTTTCCGTGCTTCCGGATAGAGCTGGAGGAAATCACGCAGCAGCTCCGCCGACTCCCCGATCCCCTCCGGCACGATCTTCAATCGCAGCCAATAGCAGCCGGGGTCGAGGAGGCTGCGCAGCAACTCGATGAATTGCCCGAGGGCGTTGTAGGTGGTGTGATAGACCTTGCCCTCTTTTTCGGCCACCAGTTTTTTCTCGCGGATCAGTTTCGTCACGATGCGCGCGGTGATGTAGTAGGGCGTCTGCAGGAAGTCGAACTCCTCCTGCGTCATGCGCGGACCCTTGGTGATGTGCTGGCGATTGAGGATCCCCTGCAGGAAGTCGAGCAGCGCGACGACGGCCGTTTTCGGCACCGGTCCGCAGCGGCCCGTATCGACGATGCCGTTGAGGAAATGTGTGATGGTCTTGAGCTGCTCCGAGCCCGGATAAAGAAGCTCGCGGATCCCGTATTTCCTGGCCACACTCCGCTCATCGAGATCTTCTGGAATGTTCTCGTCCAACGATTCCGAGGATAGCATGCGGAGTGGAATTAGTTGGGAGCCCAAGTAATTTGAGAGTTCCTGAGTTGCTGAGTTGCTGAGTCACGCCCACCCAGCAACCCAGCAACCCAGCAACTTCTTAATGACCGACTCCCAACGCATTCTCGACGCCATCCGCCGGATGGTCAGACTTCTCCGACTCTCCGACCGTGCCGCACAGTCGGAGCTCGGCCTCTCCGCCGCCCAGCTCTTCGTCCTGCATGAAGTGGCGAAGACGCCGGAGATCTCGCTGAAGGAGCTCGCCGAGCGGACGCGCACCGATCAGAGCTCCGTCTCCGTCGTCGTCGCGCGCCTCTGCGATGAAGGTCTGCTTGCGCGCGAGCGGGCGTCCGACGACGCGCGCCGCCTGGTCATCACGCCGACGCGCGCGGGCCGCGCCGCGACGAAAAAAGCGCCGCGCGTCGCGCAGCAGGAGCTGGTCGAGATTCTCGACGCCATGCCGGAGCGGGAGCGGAAGCGATTCGCCGATACCTTGACGGCGATCGTCAACGGTCTGGATCAAGGCGAGGAACCTGCACCGATGTTTTTCGAGGAGGGGAAGTAGTGTCCGAGATTCCTGTATCACCATCACTCGAGCCGGCGCTCGTCGATGCGCGCGTGCCCGCCGATCGCACGACGCTCGACAAGCGCGTGGTCATCCTGTCGATGTGGGCCATCCTCCTCGCGCTCGTCACGGGATTCATCGCCCAGGCGCTGGTCGGATTGATCGGCCTGATCACGAACATCTCGTTCTACGGCCGCTGGTCGACACAGTTCTCCTCGCCCGCGAACAACCACCTCGGCTGGCTGGTGCTCTTCATCCCCGCGATCGGCGGCTTGGTCGTCGGCGTGATGGCGCGCTACGGATCGAAAGCGATCCGCGGCCACGGCATCCCCGAAGCGATGGAGCAGGTGCTGCTCAACGAGAGCAAGATCCCGAAGCGGATCACGTTCCTCAAACCGCTGTCGGCGGCGGTGTCGATCGGCACCGGCGGACCGTTCGGCGCCGAAGGTCCGATCATCGCCACCGGCGGCGCGCTCGGCTCGCTCGTCGGCCAGCTCCTGCACATGACGCCGAACGAGCGCAAGACTCTGCTCGCCGCCGGCGCCGCGGCAGGCATGGCGGCGACATTCGGCAGTCCCGTTTCCGCCGTGCTGCTCGCCATCGAGCTGCTGCTTTTCGAATACCGTCCGCGCTCCATCGTGCCAGTCGCACTGGCCAGTGCCGCCGCGACCGCCGTGCGCATGCTCTACGTCGGCACGGAGCCGATCTTCGCCATGCCGCTGCTCGAGCGCCCGGGCGGCGAAGCGCTCGCGATCTATGTGCTCGTCGGCGCGCTCGTCGGATGGCTGTCGGTCTACGTCACGCACGCGGTTTACTGGATCGAAGACCTGTTCGAGAAGCTGCCGGTGCACTGGATGTGGTGGCCGGCGCTCGGCGGACTGGTGGTCGGCGGGATCGGCATCTTTGCGCCGCACACGCTCGGCGTCGGCTATGACAACATCGAAGGACTGGTGGCAGGACGGATCGCCGGACGGGTGGTGCTCTTTCTCTGCATCATGAAGTTCCTCTCCTGGTCGATCTCCCTCGGCAGCGGCACGTCGGGCGGCACGCTCGCTCCGTTGTTCACGATCGGCGGCGCGACCGGCGTCGCACTCGGCGAATTGCTGTCGCATCAGCTGCCGAGCGTCGGCATCGATCCGCGCATCTGCGCGCTCGTGGGCATGGCGGCGATGTTCGCCGGCGCGTCGCGCGCACTGCTCGCATCGGTGGTCTTCGCGTTCGAGACGACGCTGCAGCCGATGGGACTCCTGCCGCTGCTCGGCGGATGCACGGCCGGCTATCTCGTGTCGTCGCTGCTGATGCGCAACACGATCATGACCGAGAAGCTCGCCCGCCGCGGCGTGCGTGTGCCGGCGGATTACGCGGCGGACTATCTCGAGCAGGTGCGCGTCGGCGATGCGTGCTCGATGAAGGTGGTCTCGCTGCCCGCCGACTCGACCCTCGGCGACGCGGGCTCGCTGCTCGACGGCCATCAGGGTTTTCCCGTCGTCGACACGAATCAGCACATCATCGGCGTGGTGACCCGCCGCGACTTCCTGGGCAAGCCTCCATCGACGCGCGTTCGCGATCTGGTCCGCCGCGCGCCCTCGGTCGTCTTTGCGGACATGTCGCTGCGCGAGGCCGCCGATCACATGGTGCGCGAGAACGTCGGACGGCTTCCTGTGGTCGAGCGCTCGAACCCGCGCAAGTTGATCGGCATCGTGACGCGCAGCGATCTGCTCACGGCACATGCGACGCGGCTGCGCGCAGAATGAAATTCGTCCGGCTCGAAGCTCCTGCGGACATCGCGCGTCTCCAGCAGCTGCTGGAGCGCTGCAGCGATTACTACGAGCTGCATGAAGGGTGTCCGACGCCGTCCGATGCGGGCGAGTACGAGCTGACGTTCGTGCCGCCGAACTACGTGCCTGATGATCTGCACGTGTTCGCATTCGAAGACGAACGCGGTGTGCTGCAAGCGCTGCTGCAGCTCTACCGCAACTGCCCGCAGCCAGGCACCTGGTGGATCGCGTTTCTCGTCGTCGCGCCGGAGCTGCGCAGCCGCGGAATCGGAGTGCAGCTCCTCCAGCATGGCCTGGGAATCATCGGCGCGACATCGATTCGCCTCGCGGTGTCGATCCACAATCCGCGCGGTCAGAAGTTCTGGGAAGCGGCCGGTTTTCGGGATACAGGAAAGGTGGCTGACGTGACCGCGCGAAACGGGCACGTCGACACGGTGCGCATCCTGTCGCTACGCGCTCCGTCATCCCGAGCGTAGTCGAGGGACCTGGGCGGGAGGTGGCGCGCTTCATCATGCCGCCCGCCCACGCAGGTCCCTCGACTACGCTCGGGATGACGGCGCCCGTAGCTGAGTTATCCTGTCCTGAATGGATCCGGTCGTCGCACTCCGCATGTCGTATGAAGACCTGCTCGGCAACATCGCGTTGTTCGAGTCGCTCACCGACGAAGACCTCGCCACGCTGAGCAAGCGGCTCACGGCGAAGGACTATCCGACCGGCGCCATCATCTTCAATCAGGGCGATGAAGGCTCGTCGCTCTTCATCATCGAAAACGGCGCGGTGGATATCTCGTACGGCGAAGGGAAGGCGAAAGTCTGTCTCGCCACGCTCTTCCCCGGCCAGTACTTCGGCGAGCTCTCGCTGTTCGACGGCGCGCCGCGCTCCGCGACCGCCACCGCGACCAAGGATTCGCACCTCATCCGGCTCGATCGCGCGGACATGGTCGATTTCGTCGACAAGAACCCCGCGGCGGCGCTGCGCATCATCGCGGAGATGAGCGAGCGCCTGCGGCAGACGAACGAGCTGATGTCGCGGCAGGTATCGCGCAACGTGCTCGAAGAGGCGGAGGAGCAGCTGACATTCGGTCAGCGCGTGGCGGATCGCGTCGCGGCGTTCGGCGGCTCGTGGCCGTTCATCATCCTCTTCGGCGCGATCATGACTGTCTGGATGGGATCGAATATCGTTCTGCTGACCCGGCCGTTCGATCCGTATCCATTCATCCTGCTGAACCTCGCGCTGTCGACCGTCGCCGCGCTGCAGGCGCCGATCATCATGATGAGTCAGAACCGCCAGGCGTCGAAGGACAAGCTCCTCGCGGAGAACGACTATCAGGTCAATCTCAAGGCGGAGATGGAGATCGAAGCGGTGCTGCGCGGACAGGCGGAATTGCTCGCGCGCATCACGCTGCTCGAGCGGCATTTCCTCCGCCGCAACGGCACGCTCACCGATTTGTCAGGATGACACCGTTTCAAAGCCCGCGCGGATCCACGCCGCGGTGCCGCCGATGACATTCGTCGCCTGCAGGCCATGCTGCGCGAGGATCGAGACGGCAGCCGACGAGCGATAGCCGCCCGCGCAGATCACCGTCACCGGCGCCTGCACTTCATCGATGCGGCGCTGCAACTCGTGCAGCGGGATGTTGATCGCACCCGGAACATGTCCCCCTTCGAATTCGCCGGCGCGGCGGACATCGAGCACGCGCGTCTCGATGTCGTGCAGTTCGGCGACCGAGATCTGCGGCATCTGATCGAGCTCGAGCCCTGCGTTGCTCCATGCGAGCACACCGCCGTCCAGAAAACCGGCAACGTTCTCGAATCCGACGCGCGCGAGACGCATCACTGCTTCGCGCGCTTTTTCCGCCGATTCCGCGACGATCGCGATGCGGTCCTTCGGCGAGAGCAGCGTGCCGGCCCACGACGCGTACTGGCCGCCGAGGGCGATGTTGATGGAGTGAGGGAGATGTCCGGCGGCGAAGGAGTCGGAGTCGCGGACATCGAGGACGATCGCATCGCGCTCGCGCACCTGCTGCGGAGTGAGTGCCGGCGCGTCGATCTCGACGAGTGCGCGCGCGCCACGCCGATTCATCTCCGCGTCGTACCGAAAGTACGGCGGCGGCTCGGCGATTTCGGTTGTCAACATCTTGACGAACTCCTCGCGTGGCATCGGCTGCAGCGCGTAATTCGTCCGGCGCTGGATGCCAATCGTAGAGAACGTCTCCTTCGAGATGTTCTTGCCGCACGCGGAGCCGGCGCCGTGCGCGGGCCACACTTCGACGTCATCGGGCAGCGCGAGGATCTTCGCGTGCAGCGAGTGGTAGAGCAGCGCGGCCATCTGTTCCGAGGTGAAGCCGCGCGCGCCGGCGAGATCGGGACGGCCGACGTCGCCGATGAAGAGCGTGTCGCCGGTCAGCACCTTTACCGGTTTGCCGTCGTCGACGATCAGCCACGAGATGCTCTCCGGTGTGTGTCCCGGAGTCGCCAGCGCGTGGAGCTCGATGTCGCCGACGCGCAGCACGTCGCCGTCGTGCACCGCGCGATGCGGAAACTCCGCATTCGCCGCCGCGCCGAACACGATCTCCGCGCCGGTGCGCGCCGCGAGCTCGCGATGACCGCTGACGAAATCCGCATGCAGATGCGTCTCGATGATGAATTTGATCGTCAGCGAACGGCGCGCGGCTTCATCGATGTACTGATCGACATCGCGCTGCGGATCGACGATCGCGCATTCGCCGTTCGAACCGGCGAGATAGGAAGCGTGCGCGAGGCAGGGGAGGTAGAACTGGTGAAAAATCATTCGAAGAGACTGAGAGACTGGGAGACTGAGAAACAGAGGCGGAACGCCGCTCCTCGATCTCTCCGTCTCTCCGTTTCTATTTCCACGTCATGTCGTACGTACAGCTCGAATCGCCGAGCGTCTGGCACTTCGTCTCCACGACCGTCGGATCGGTGCCGCCGTGGCGCAGGATCGACTCCAGAAAATAGCCCGCGCCGCTCGCGCAGTAGATCGGGCTGTAGACCGGATAGTCGGTGTAGATCATCTTCCCGCCGCCCGCCGTCTTCTCGAATTTCACGCGGCCGAATTTCTGGTACTGGCTGTTGAACAGCGCGATGTTCTCCAGATGCTTGAGCAGCTCCTCGGTGTCGAGCGACTTGTAAACGCGTCCGATGCCGAGCTCCGCAGACGCCGCGCCGATCAGCGCGAGCACGTTCGGATGCTTCGTGTGCAGTGTGTCGTAGATCGCGCGGTCGAGCTCGATCAGCGACTCGAACTCGCACCAGCTCGAGGCCAGTGGTGTGCGCGTGTATTGCAGCGTTCGCGGCGAGAGCTTGGCCAACACGGAATAGAAAACTTCGTCGCCGCCGGTATCCATCAGGAACTGCTTGCGGCCGCCGAACATGACACCCTTGACCCTGGCGATCGACGGATCCGGACCGACCAGAACTTCTTTGCCCTCGAGCCGGGGAAGCGGCAGGGCCGGACCTTTCCGCTGCATGAGGAGAGACATTCAGTGAGCCTCCGAGTTGATGTTTCCGATTCTAGCGCCTCGGCCATGTCCAACCGCATTCAACATTTCGAAACGAACGTCGTACGTTCCGGCATGAAACGACTCGTGCTCGTTACCTGTCTGCTCATCGCTGCCTGTGCGTCGAACGACTACGACGATTACGACCAGCCGCGCCGCGGCATGACGTCGAATGCCGGCGACACAACCGGCGGCGCGCAGATGATCGGCGGCTTGATGCTGCCGCCGTCAGACTGGTGGCGCCAGGCGGAGATCGCCGATCTCGTGAAGCCGTCCGCCGATCAGGTCCTGGCACTCGACAAACTGCAGACCGGGCAGGGCAACGAGATCGAGAAACTGCAGCGCGACATGAGCGTCGCCGAGCGCGATCTGCGAAATGTGCTCGAATCGGATAAGCCTGCGAGCGATGCGATCGTGAGCGCCGGTCAGCGCATCAAGACCATGCGCGACGACATCTTCGATCGCCAGCTGCAACTGCTCGCCGCCGAACGGACGATCCTTTCGCGCGAGCAGTGGTCTGCGCTCGAGGATGCGATCCGCTCGCGGCGCCGCGATCGTGGTCGCGAGGGGATGGGTGGCCGGGGACGCGGCGCGTATCCGGGAAGGGGCGGGCGGCGGCCGGGCGGGTTTCCAGGGTGGTAGTGAAACGTTAACCGCGGCGCAACATACGTAAGGCAGCTCGGCGATTACGATCCCTCCATCGGAGGAGAACTATGAATCGTCGTTTGCTTCGACTTGCCCTCATTCTGTCCATCTGCGCATGCATGTTGCCCCTCGGCGCGCAGTCGCGCTTCAAGACGCCGCAGGCCAGCCCCGCGGCGACCAGCGAAGAGACGTTCGGAATCACGGACGTCAAGGTGTCGTATCACCGGCCCGCTACGAACGGCCGCAAGATCTTCGGCGGCCTCGTACCGTACGACGTCATCTGGCGCGCCGGCGCAAACGAGCCGACGCTCGTCACGTTTTCGACGCCTGTGAAACTCGAAGGTCAGGACGTGCCGGCCGGCACATACAGCTTCTTCCTGATTCCGAGCCAGCAGCAGTGGACCGTCGTCCTCAATAAGTTCACCGGCGGCTGGGGCACGTATAGCTACGACCAGAGCGAAGACCTCGTGCGCGTGAAGGTCACGCCGCAGGCCGGCGAGATGACCGAGCGGATGGCGTACACGTTCGATGACGCGAAGGACAACACCGTGACGCTGTCGATGCGCTGGGACAAGACGCGCGTCCCCATCAAGCTCGAAGCGGAGACGAAGAAGCTCGTTGCGGAAGGCGTCAAGCACGATCTCCGCAGCGGCATGCATTGGGATTCCGCGGCGTACACGCAGGCCGCGAACATCGTGCTCGGCGCGGGCAACGATGACCTCGCCCTCGAGTACGTCAATCGCGCGATCAGCCTCACGCCGAGCGCGAGCAACCTTCGCCTGAAGGCGCGCATCATCGAGAAGAAGGGCGACGCGGAAGGGGCGAAGTCGCTGCGCGCGTCGGCGGACCAGATCATGGTGCCGGAGATCGCGAAGGTGAACGGCGCATACCGCCTGATCGGCCAGAAGAAGTACGACGAAGCGATCGCGGCGATCGGTGATGCGAAGTCATATCAGACACTGACGGCGATCGGCGATGCGTGGGCCGGCAAGGGCGATAAGTCGAAGGCGATGGAGTACTACGGCAAAGCGATGAGCGTCGCCGCCGACCAGACGGAGAAGACGGAAGTGCAGGACTCGATCAATGCGCTGGGCGCGGAGAATAAGTCGTAAGTGTTCCTGATCATCGCCGCCGCCGCCCAGGAATCCGACGAGTCCGCGCCAGTTCCGGCGCGGATCGTCCGGTTCTGGGCGACGGCGGCGATGTGATCGAGCACTCGGCGGAACTCGATGGCGAAACGCGCGCGCGGACGATCCGGGCCGTGCGCTCGCAGGCGACGTACAGCACCTCGCACATCGGCTGCGTGAGCACGACCGCCACCGGGCTGCGTCTCCGCCGCGGCGAGCGCGAGGTCGACCTTCTCCTCGATTTCGGCTGCAAGCATCTGTTCGATGCGGAGTCGGGCGATGAGATCGGATTTCTGAGCGAAGCCGGAAGAGACGTTCTGACGCGAATCGCCGATCTCGAATTGCAGGACCCGTCGAGTGAGCCTTCATTTCATGCTCGACACCGACACCGTCAGCATGCGCTGCGTGGGTTAAAGAAAGAGTAGGCCGACTACCACATAACCGCAGACATCCCGCCCCCGCGCCTTAAGCACTGTTCGTTCGTAGAATAAGGCGCATTGCGTCGTCGCTAAGCCGTCGCCGGTAACGCTTTCCGTCGCCCTCGCGTCCGATTCGGTCGACGATCGGATTTGCCGGCAACCACCCGAAGGTTCAAAATCGCGGTATGGGAATCGTTGAGACGCTCGTGGAAGAAGTCATCAAACGTCTCTTTAGTCGAGAGGGCAATAAGCAACGCGCCGACAAATGGTCGCCCGAGCGTCTACGCCTTCATCTTATCGAAGTTGCGAATTGGAGTAGTCGAATCGAGTTCGGTCTGACCGAGGCGCGTTCGACAGACGCTGACACAATCGCTCTCTTTACAGCGTTACCACGAAAGTTTCGTGGCGCAAAGACGAGTCGGCAGACATCTAGTGAGCTTGAGCTGCTCGTCGCGCCGGGCAACATTGTGTTGCTGGGCGACCCTGGCGCTGGGAAAACAACCACCCTCAAGCGCATTGGAAGAATGCTTCTGAGTGAACCTACACTGCAGTTGGATACCGCAGCTTACCCAGTTCTCGTTCGTCTTCGCGATCTCGATACTGAGATCCTGCTTGAAGAAGTCGTCGGTCGCGCCTTGGGCATGCCTACGCGCAGAGAACTACCAAAACCGTCGGATCGCACGAGAAGTGTGCGCAAGCAGCAACGGTCATCCATAGATGTCGTCAAGATCATGAGCGGGCAGGTCTTGGCGCTTGACGCCTTCGCCGAAATCGCGAACGAGTCCGGCGCCATGTTCTTGTTTGACGGCTTGGACGAAGTGCGGCCCGAAATACGCAACCGAACGGATGCCGCGATCGTTGAACTCGCACGAAAGCTTGAGACAGCGAGGCTGCGAGTGACGTGTCGTTCAGGTGACTATGCTCAACAGTTGGAGGGGTTTGACCCGTTTGAACTTTGTCCACTTGATCATGCTCAGGTCGCAACCATAATCAGCCGCTGGTGTTCGGAGCCCAAAGAGTTTGCGACGGCGCTGGATCGTCTCCCGTTCCGTGACTTGGCGAGCAGGCCGCTATTCCTCTGTGAGTTAATTGTACTTTTCGAGAAAACTGGGTTCTTGCCGCTGCAGCCGTCCGCGGTCTATCGTAGGATTGTGCTGTTGGCATTAGAAGAGTGGGATCGTCGCAAGCGCGTGCCGCGAAGATCGCGCTATGCCGGGTTCGATCCGTCGCGCAAATTTGAATTTCTAGCGAATCTCGCGTTTCACCTCACGTATGTAACACAACAGAAATATTTCACGCCGCACTCATTCGCGCTTGCGTACAACACGATACGCCACGCATTTGCCCTGCCGGAGGGCGAGGCTTCGAACGTCTTCGAAGAGCTAGAGTCGCATACGGGCATCATCGTGGAGGTCGGATTCGAACGCTACGAGTTCTCGCACTTGTCACTGCAGGAGTTTCTCGCCGCGGACTTTCTAATCCGAGATCGAATAAGTAAGGAGACAATCCGGCAACTAATCGTTAATCCAGCGCCACTCGCTGTGTCTGTAGCGATGTCTTCGAATCCGAGCCAAAGGTTGGCAGCGCTGTTGTTATCGGATCGAAATGGTGCTGTTTTGTCTGAGATCAACCTGGATAGCTTTTTTTCCCGGATAGCTCAGGAGCACGTTTTGTTCCAGACTGACATGCTGCTCGGATTTGCAGCACTGGCGATTATCTTTGCATCTGTCCGCCCATTGCGATTCATCGACGACTTCTTGAGATCGGAAGTTGTTCAGATGTCAATAGCACTTGCACTGAAAGCATACTATTTACCCGAAATGCCAGCGCCGGAGAGTGACATAGTTGTTCGGCTTAGGGCAGCTTCACAGGAAGCTCAGGATTTGCCGCTGCCGCGAGGGGGGATGATTCCGAGGTCATATTTAAATCCGCTTCTGGCCAAGGCAGGTCTCAGAATTGAGGCAGTGGAAACACTTATGTCTGAGAGCGACACGTTTGGTACGCAGTACTTTTTCATTGGAAAGAGGCAATTACGGCTCTAAGCGGCCTAACTCGAGGTAGCACCCGGCGCGGCCCGGCTTCGACCCGCCGGCCGAGCCGGCTCGGGAAGTCAAAACCTGCACGGCGGCGCGCGGCCTGCATCGCGCGACTCACATGCAGGCAGGCCGTGCGCCGCGCTGCCGTAACCACGTGGGCCTTGGCCACGCAGGTGAACTTCTGATCCGTTAGGCGGACGAACCACATTAGCCGTGGCCGCACGCTTTCCATGAAGCTTCGCGGTAACTCAACGTCGTCGCGCGGAAGACATGGAGCTCCGAGAGGCGATGGATGATCGACTCCTCGATCGGATCACGACTGATCAATATTCGGTCTTCGCTGGCGGCCGGACGCGAGTGGTTTGAGATCTGCGGGCAAGCGACGGGAGCGTGCGCGTAGTCCGCACACCCGAAGTTCACGGCGCCGGCCGGTAGCCCCGGCCTGCATGTCAGCCATGCCGGCCGGGGCAAACGGCGCCGCCGGATCGACGACTTCAGCCTTGTCCCACACTTGCGGCAAGGCCAGCGAGAAGCTCGTCCAGTTGCTCGAACGTCTCGTCCATCCCACACTTCTCCCCGGAGGACATGGCAGCGTCCAGAGCTTGCTTCGACGGATAGAGCTCGTGCAGGACCAGCAGCGTCTTGTCTCCGTTTTCTTCCAAGGTCACGGTGGTGACGGGACCACCGCCTTCACCTTCCTCATTGGTCCAGACGAGGCGCGAGTGCGGTGTCACTTCGAGATACCTGCCGAAAAACGCCATCGGCTCCGAGTTGCCGTGCGCCATGACCAAACGGTATTGGCCCCCGGTACGAATGTCGGCCTCGAAGGAAAGCAGCGATATCCCAAACGATTTTGGAATCCACCACTGCCTGAATAGCTCCGGGTTGGTCCACGCCTCGAACACGAGACGCGCCGGGCCGTTGACGTTCCGGGTGACGACGAGCTCACGCTCCGACTTCCGTTCCATCGTCGTGATGTTTTTCATGGGGCCGGACTCCTCACTCTCTTTTCTTGCGTCCATCGATCTTCTCCTTCCGTTTCAATTCCTCGACAACCTTGTCCAGCTCGTCGAACCGTGCGTCCCAGCGCTGGCGATGCGTCTCGAGCCAGGCCGTCTCTTCCTCCAGACGGCGCGGCCCAAGCTTGCAGGTCCGTACGCGCCCGACCTTCTCCGTCGTCACGAGCCCGGCCTGCTCCAGGACGCCGACGTGCTTCTTCATGCCGGTGAGCGTCATGTGGAACTTCTCGGCCAGGGTCGTGATCGATGCGTCGTGTCGTCCGAGCTGCTCGAGAACGCCGCGCCGGGTGGCGTCCGAGAGCGCGGCGAACGAAGCATCGAGTTGGGCGCGCGAATACTGAACCATCGGGTTCAGTTTTAGCACACGCATTCGACCGCACGCAAGAGGAGGCGTTCGCCTCGCCGCTGTCGGCGCGTGGGCCTTGGCCGCGCCGCCTAACGGATCAGAGGTTCACCCGCGAGAGGTAATCACGTGCCTGCGGGCAGAGCGGCACGCCGCTGGCCTGCATTTGAAGTGCGCGATGCGAGCGGCGTGACGCCGTGCATCTTGGCGGAGGCGAGGCGGCTCGGCCGCCGGGCGCGGAATTCGGCCTCTCGTCGGGTGCTACCTCGAGTGGGCCGCCGATGTCTTCGATGTTTTGCCCGCGAACAATCGCCAGTAATCGTTCGAATTCGTGGCGGCTAAGGCCAAGTGTGCGCATATTCGAGCGCACGATGTCCTCGCCCATTTGCTTATCCATCTTGATGATGACTGGCCGCGCCATTCCCGGCTTGGTGATAACCAAGTGGTCGCCCTTATGAGACTCTACGCAACCTGCCAACTTGCAGACATCTCGCAATTCCTGCCAAGAAACTCGTTTCACGCAGTGGCGCCAAGAAGCGAAACGGCTTCATACCCAGGAACTGTAAGGTGAATTGCGAACGCCGCGCCGAGGATATCGCCTTTCTGCTTTGACCTCGACAGCCGCCGTGAGCCTTTCCCAGCGCGCGATGAAGTTGAAGGACGGAAATTGGCTTCACGCAGAGCCTGCTCCAAAACACCTCGCTCGATACAACTTCCGAACCAGAGTTCGACGGCTTCTTGAAGGCATCGTTTGGCATCTGACGACGAGTCACCGTGTGTGACCACACCTATGTGTGGACAGGTAGCCATCCACCGCTGAGCCGCCTCGCGCCGAACGTAAGCCTGTAGATTGATTTCGAGAGCAATCGTTTCTGTCATCCGGCCGTCCAGCACAGATGCTATGCCGCCAACAGACCCACGGGCAAGACACTCATCGTTGTCGTCGACGAGGCGTCACCGCCGAGTGCCACACCCGGTGTTCGAATCCGGAGCACCGAGAATGGGCAGCCGCTCTATTTGCTGCGTCAGCGCCTCGGTCAGGGCGACCTGCCGTCTGCCTCCCTGCGGCATTCCATCTGTGGAAGTGTTTGAGGCGTGCCGGTTAGCCTTGCTCCGAACGTGCGGCTTGTAGGTTGTTGTCGGCCCAACGTCTAATCCGATACCGAGATCGACTCTCCTCTTGACATCCTTCCCCGCCCTCCCTAAACTCCCCGAAACTTAAACAAACCGACCGGTCGGCCGGTAAATCGCCCAGGAGGGAACGATGCAGCTCCGCGCCCGAATCCTCGTCCTGCTGTCTGCCCTGGTGACACTCCCACTCCTTGCTCAGGTCGACAAAGGGGCGGTCGAAGCCGTCGCGCTCGATCAAGCCAAAGCGCCCCTCCCCGGCGTCACCGTCACCGTCAGCCGGCCCGAAACCGGCTTCACGACGGTCGTCGTCACCGACGCCAGCGGCACGGCCCGCGCGAACGCGCTGCAGCCGGGCACATACCGCGTCCAGTTCTCGCTCGAAGGCTTCGCGCCGGTCAACCAGAAGGACATCAACATCCTCGTCGGCCAGACCGCGAAGCTCACCGCGCTGATGAAAGCGGCGGCGAGTGAATCGATCACCGTCAGCGCCGACGTGCCGGTCGTCGATGTGCACAAGACCGACTCGTCGACGAACATCATGCCCGAGCAGATCGAGCAGCTGCCGGTCGCCGACCGCGACTTCCAGCGCCTCGCCTTCATCGCGCCGGGCGTGGAGCGCGAGCGCGGCAGCTTTCGCTTCATCAACGGCGGACCGGTCATCGGCGCCGGCGGCAATGCCTCGCAGTCGACGGTCTTCGTCGACGGCGTCGATATGACCGACCAGGTCAACGGCCTTGCCCGTGCGCGCTTCAGCCAGGACGCCGTCCGCGAGTTCCGCGTGATCAACAACCGCTTCGACAGCGAAGTCGGCGGCTCGGCCGGCGGCGCGCTGTCGATCGTGACGAAGTCGGGCACGAACGACATGCACGGCACGGTCTTCGGCTTCTTCCGCGACGCGTCGCTGAAGTCGAAAGGCGCGCTCGATCTCCAAAAGAACGACGACTTCTCCCGCCGCCAGCTCGGACTCACCACCGGCGGCGCGTTCACCAGGGACAAGCTCTTCTACTTCGCCTCCCTCGAGCAGATCAATCAGCACGACATCGTGCTGTTCCGTCCGGGCGGCGCGTTCGCCAACCGCGCGGCCGACGTGAAGCATCCGTTCGATCAGACGCTCGTCTTCGGCAGCATCGATTCGAACGTGAATCCGCAAATGACCGCGGGCCTGAAACTCGCGTACGAGAAATACAACGAGGACAACTTCCGCGTCGGCGGCGTGGCCGATGAGTCGTACGGACAGACGCTCGAGCGCCGCAATTTCAACGCGACGGCGGAGCACAACTGGGCGATCAATACGAACACGTCGAACGAAGCGCGCCTGCAGTTCGGCAAGCGCCGCTTCTTCGAGCCGACGAATTCCGATGTGGCCGCCGACTGGTACTCCTCCGGCAACACGCTCCAAACCGGCGGCAACATCCTCGGCGATCTGCTCGGCGACGGACACACGTGGGAGCTGCGCGACACATTCAATCGCCAGTTCGTCGCGGGCCACAGCTCGCATGACGTGAAGGCCGGCATCTCGTATCAGCGCGTGCACGAGCGCTTCCGTCTCGACACGTACCAGAACGGTCTGTTCCTCTGGCTGACCGACACGAAAGCGATTCCGCTCGCGTACGCGTACGGCGTCGGCTCCTCCGACGTGGCGATGGACACGACTCTCTACGGTGCATTCATCCAGGACGCGTGGCGGCCGAATCCGAACCTCGTCGTCAACCTCGGACTGCGCTACGACCTCGACACGAACGGCAACAATCCCGGCTACACGCATCCGCTGATTCCGAATCCGCGCAAGAAAGACTCGAACAACTATCAGCCGCGCGCGTCGTTCAGCTACGACGTGAAGGGCGACGGCTCGAGCGTGTTGCGCGGCGGCATCGGCAAGTTCGTCGGCCGCTTCCTCCTCGTGCCCGCGCTCACCGAGCGCCAGCAGAACGGCGTGACCGGCCGCGTGACCTACACCCGCCTCAACGGCGCGCTCTTCGGACTGCCCGCGCTCGCGCTCGATCCCGCCCATCCGACGACCACCGGCATCGTGTCGAAGCCGGCGATCGCGCTGCTGTCGCAGGACTACAAGAATCCGGAAGCGAATCAGGCGTCGCTCGGCTACGCGATGAAGCTCGGCCAGTCGCGCATGTTCCTCGACACCGAAGCGATTTACGTGAAGGGGACAAACGAGATCACCATTCACGACATCAACTGGAGCGGCAACGCGACGCACGTCCGGCCGATCACGCAGTACGACCAGGTGAACGTCTACGACAACTCCGGCCACTCGAAATACCAGGCGCTCGTGTTCAGCCTCAACGGCAACATCCGCAAGAACGATCTGATCACCGCCTCGGTGACGTTCGCGAACAAGAAGAACGTCAGCGACGACTTCAGCCCCGACTTCCCGACCGGCTATCCGAACGATCCGCATGACATGGAAGCGGAGTACGGCCGCGCGCGCGGCGACGAGCGTTATCGCGCGGTGCTGTCGGGCATCTTCCACGCGCCCTGGGCGATCACCGTCGCCCCGATTTTCGAGTACGGCTCCGGCCAGCCCTGGACCCATCGCCTCGGCTACGACTTCAACGGCGACGGCAAGAACTCCGATCGTCCGGCGGGCGTGGGACGCAACACGGAACATGGTCCGAAGTTCCGCCAGCTCGCGCTCCGCGTGACGAAGGCGATCCCGTTCCAGGGCTTCGGCTCGCTCGAAGTGATCGCCGAGGCGTTCAACCTGACCAACTTCAAGAATTACGACGTGCAGTCGGTGCAGGGCGGCGAGTTCCTCAGCGGACCGACCGCCGCCAATTCGAAGCTCCCGTATGTACCGAATGCGCGCTTCGGCCGGTTCACGTCGACGCTGACCCCGCGCGAGATCCAACTCGGCATCCGCTGGGTGTACTAACGGTGTGTGGTGTGTGGTGTGTGTGGTGTGTGGTTTGTCGTGTGTGGTGTAGGGCAAGCTCTCAGCTTGCCCCCATAACCTGAGTTGCCCCGACAACCTGAGAGGTTACCCCCGACAACCTGAGAGGTTGTCGTACACACACCTCGGAGAATGAATTGGAACTGAAGCTCAAAGACAAAGTGGTCATCGTCACCGGTGGCGCGGCCGGCATTGGTCGCGCCACGGTCGCGGCATTCGAAGCCGAGGGCGCGAAAGTCATCGCGTGGGACGTGACGACCGATCCCAAAATCGACGTCACCAATCGCGAGCAAGTCGAAACAGCCGCGAATGACGTCGTGGCGAAACATGGACACATCGACGTCCTCGTCAACAACGCCGGCATCGTGCGCGACGCGCGGCTGGTGAAAATGGACGACGCCACGTTCGACGCCGTCATCGCAGTCAATCTGAAAGGCGTCTTCGTCTGCACGAGTGCGGTCGTGCCGCACATGATCAAAAACGGCGGCGGCGTGATTCTCAACGCGTCGTCGATCGTCGGCCTGTACGGAAATTTCGGACAGACGAATTACGCGGCGACGAAAGCAGGCGTGATCAGCTTCACCCAGACGTGGGCGCGCGAGCTCGGCAAGCACAACATCCGCGTCAATGCGGTTGCGCCGGGCTTCATCGCGACGGAGATGGTGAAGTCGATGCCGGAGGAACGGCTCGCCGGCATGCGCGAGCACACGCCGCTCGGAATCATGGGCGAGCCGTACGACATCGCAAACGCGTACGTGTGGCTCGCGTCGGATGCAGCGAAGTTCGTGCATGGTGCGGTTCTATCGGTCGATGGCGGGTTGGTGCTGGGGACCTAATGTTCGCAAACATCGTGGCCACCGGCTGCTATCTGCCGGACATCGAGATCACGAACGACATGCTGCGCGCGCGCTTCAACGGGAACGCGCCGGAGTTCGTGGACAAGATGGAAGCGTCGAGCGGCATTCGCACGCGCTGGTATGCGCCGGAGGATTGGGCGACGTCCGATCTCGCGGTGCGCGCGGCGACGCAGGCGCTCGAGCGCGCGGGAAAAACGGCCGGCGACGTCGACATGATCATCGTCGGCACCGACTCGCCTGACTTCATCACGCCCGCGACTTCGGTGATCGTGCAGGACAAGCTCGGCGCGAAACGCGCGGGGACGTTCGACGTCGGCTGCGCATGCGCGTCGTTCCCGACCGCGTACACCGCGGCCGCGGGGATGATGGCGACGAATGCGAGTCTGAAAACCGTGCTCGTGATCGGCGTCTACATGATGCACAAGCTGTCCGAGGCGGATGATCCGATGATCTTTTTTTACGGTGACGGCGCGGGCGCGGCGGTGCTCGAGCGCAGCGACGAGCCGGGATTCATCTCATCCGCATTTCGCGCCGATGGCTCATACGCGAAACGCTGGGCGATCTTCGCCGGCGGGACGGTCGAACCGGCGACCGAGGAGTCGATCAAGGCGGGACGGAGCAGGGTGAAAATGTTCGAGAGGTATCCGCCGGAGATCAATAACGACGGGTGGCCTGCGGTCGTGCGCGAGGTCGCGAAGAACGGCGGCTTCGAAATCAACGACATCGATTTTCTGATCTTCACGCAGGTACGCAAACCGACGATCGAGCTGGTGATGAACGAGCTCGGATTGCCGATGTCGAAGACGCACACGGTGATGGAGAAGTGGGGCTACACGGGCTCCGCGTGCATTCCGATGGCGCTCGACGATGCATTGCACGAGAAGAAGATCAAGGCCGGCGATCTGGTGGTGATGGTCGGATCGGGCGTCGGCTACAACCAGGCGGGTGCGGCGTTCCGGTGGCAACCATGATGGCGATACTGATGCTGGCGGTGCTCTCAGGCATGATCAAACAGACTTCGGACAACGGTGTGGTCTCGTACAGCGGCGGCAGCGGCGAGCGCACGATCGTGCTCGTGCACGGCGTGAACGAACAGTCGGCGACGTGGGCCGCGGTCGCGCCGCAATTGATGCGCGACTTCCGCGTGATCGCGATCGATCTGCCGGGCCACGGCGAGAGCGCGCCGAAGACCGGACCGCTGCCGATGCGCGCGATGATCGATGCGTTGTCGGCCGTCATCGGCGACAGACAAGTGATCCTCGTCGGCAATTCGATGGGCGGCTGGGTGAGCATGCTTTACGCGGCCGAGCATCCCGATCGCGTGTCGCAGCTGATCCTCGAAGATGCAAGCGGGATGGCGTGGGACCTGCGCAACGTGCCGCTCTTTCCGCAGGATCGCGAACAGGCGATCAAGCTGCTGCGGATGGTCGCCGGTCCCGACGCGCCGATTGCGGACGAGACGATCGAGTTCGTGCTGCACGCGAAAGACCTGCCGCAGAAGCGCGTCATCGACGCGGGCATCCTCGATTGGATCGTCGACGCGCGTCTGCCGAAGCTGACGATGCCGGTCACGCTGATCTGGGGCAAAAACGACGGACTGCTGCCGCTCGCCTACGCAAACACGCTGCAGTCGCGCATCGCCGGCTCGAAGCTGCACGTGATCGACCACGCCGCGCACATCCCGCACCGCCAGGCGCCCGATGAATTCCTGCGCTTATTGCGCGAGGCGGTGCGGTGATAGGAGCGCGGGCGTCCCGCCCGCAGCCGGCGAGCGTCTCGCTCGCCGGCCATCTCGCCCTGGCGACGCTCAATGCCACCGAGGCACTACGTTGATCTTCGCCGCCGACCTCCTCGCCGAGCGCGCCCGCATCACGCCCGACAAGCTCGCCCTGGTCGTCCTCGAAACCGGCGAGCGTCTGACCTACGCCGATCTCAATTCGCGCGCAGAACGCGCCGCCGCCGCCCTCCTCGATCGCGGCATTACCGCCGGCGACCGCTTCGGCATCCTCGGCGAAAACCGCCCCGAATTCATCGCCCTCTTTTTCGGCGGCCTGAAAATCGGCGCGATCGTCGTGCCGTTATCGACGCGCGCCACCGATCACGAACGCGAACAAATCGCGATCGACTGCGGCATGAAAGAAGTCGTACCGCTCGACCTCCCCATGACCGCGCAACTGCGCAACCGCGCAACCGGCATCGACGAAGAACAAACCGCCTGTCTGCTCTACACGAGCGGCACAACAGGCAAACCCAAAGGCGTCATGATCCCGCGCCGCCAGCTCTTCTGGAACGGCTACAACACCGTCATCAATTGGGGCCTGCGCGAAGACGACATCTCGCCGCTCTACACGCCGATCTATCACGCCGGCGGACTCGCCGCATTCATGATCCCCATCTTCACCGCCGGCGGCACGATGATCCTGCACCGCTCCTTCAATGTCTCCGAAGTGTGGCAGAGCATTGAACGCGAAAAGTGCACAGTAGTGCTGGGAGTCCCGACCATCTGGAAAATGCTGATGGATGCGCCTGAGTTCGCGACCGCGGATCTGTCGCACGTCCGCTGGTTTATCTCCGGAGGTGCGCCGCTCCCGCACTCCATCATCGACGCGTTCCAGAAGCGCGGCGTTGTGTTCAAGCAGGGCTACGGCATGACGGAAGTGGGCGTGAACTGCTTCACCATGACCGTCGAGGATTCGTACAAAAAGCCCGGCTCGATCGGACGTCCGATGATGTTCACTGAGGTGCGTCTGACGAACATGGACGGCGAGATCGGTGAGATGGAGATCCGCGGTCCGCACGTCAGCA
>DATEZA010000322.1:0-24705 GCA_035255945.1 Thermoanaerobaculia bacterium | reverse complement strand
TCCGCATTCGTGCCGCCATTCACTTTGATTTTTGCCGTGGCCATGAGATCGTTCAGCACCTGCGGGAACTTGTAATCGGTGCCGGCGACGTCGGCATAGACGAGCGCCGATTGTGACGGTTTGTCCAATTCGATCCAGAGCTTCGACATGGCTCCGACGGCCGCGCGATCGGAACCGGTGCTGATCATCTCGGCGACACCGCGGCGGATGTGCAGCACGTAGCCCTGTCCGGTCTGATTCGGCGACGCCGGCCCGAGATAGAACCCGAGCATGCGGTCGACGTTGTTGGCGATCGTCGTCTCGGCTTTGAGCCGCAGCGACCACTGGCTGACCCAGTCGGTATACGGCATTGCGTCGACAATGCCGGGCGCGGTGAGGCCGCCCTTGAACGCCGGGGTCGTTTCGCGTGGGAAGATGTTCTTCAGTGCATTGGCCGCGGTGAGATACCAGCTGCGCCAGTTCGGATTCGTCGGCGGCTCCGCGAGCTTCATGTACGCCGCGGCTTTGATGTCGCGCGCGGTCTGGTCCTTCGGATTCGCGGTGACCATCAGATTCGCCAGCTCCGCGGCCCACTGATATTGGCCCGCGGCCATTGCGTTGTTGGCGTTGGTCAGCAATTTGTCGGGTCCGATCAATGCGACGATTTTCGCGGAGTACTCCTGCGGCGGCGTCGGAGCGAGTGCGATCGGATCGGCCTGGAACCAGCCGAGGTATCCGAAATAAAGCTCGCGCACGGATTGGGGGACCGAGCCATAGAAGAACCGCAGATAGTCCTTCGGATCGGTGACGCCGTTCCCTTTCGCCGTTTCGATCACCGACAGATCGTCGATGAGGTATTGCGGCATCGGGATGCGCTCCGGCAGCTGGTCCATCGTGTAGCCCTGATTCATCAGGCGTACCGACTGGTCGTGCGTGTACTGAATCGCGTCGCGGAAGTTCGTCAGCAATTTCTGGATACTCTGACCGCCGCACAATGGCGTGCCGTGACTCGGCAGCATGCACCACGAGTTGTAGGTGCGCAGTTTGTCGACGCTCTTGTACCAGGTCGCCGGACTGCGATAGCTGGTCCCCCGCAAACTATACAAGTTCGGGAACGACGGTCCCTGAATGACCTCCGCCGACTGCAGCAGTCCGCCTGTGCCGCTGCCGCCGTTCTGTGAGTCGGGGATGAACACCGCGAGCTCGTCGTTCGTCTCGCTCGGCACATAGAACAGCTCCATGTGCACGCCGCCTGCCGTCAGCTGTAATGAATTGGCGAATGTACGCGACGGCATTACGAAATCGGACGTGCCTTCCGTCACGGCATAACCGATCCCGTTCGTCACGCGCCAGCTTTCGGGAATGAGTCCGCCGTACATGTACGCGGAGCGCGAATTGATGATCGTGCCGATGACCGTCGCGGTGTTATTGACACCCTCGACGATGTTGTCCTGTCCGATGACCGACACACAGTCGAGCGAGTCGGCATTGAGCGGCGTGTCGATGCCCGTCTCCGGCGACAGCTGCTGGACGCACGGCCGCATCTTCGATTCGTTCAGATAGCCGCGAATGCCGCCGATGTGATCGATGTGATTGTGCGTGTAAATGATTGCGCGGATCGGCAGCGGTCCCTGCGGAAAGATGTTCTTCGCCCGAAATTCCTTGATCGCGTCCTGAACGTTCTCCACGTTTTCCATCGTGTCGATGATCACGATCTCTTTGTTCGGACCGATGATGGCGATCGTATTGGCCAGGCTGTAGCCGACCGCGCTGTATGCGGCGTAGGTGAGATTCGGCGGCCGGTATTTCGATAACGACGGATCGGTTTGAATATCCCAGACCTGTTTGGGAACGAACCAGTTTTTGTGATTCACCAGTAGCGGATTGGCGGGCGGAGCGGGGACGCTGATCTGCGTCTGGGCAAAGAGGGTAGCGGTGAACAGCAGGGTAGCGAGAACGCGCAGCTTGGACACGAATGCGGTCTCCTTTACGCCATCAGAAATGAAAGTGGGAGAGGTGGAAAGATGATAACGCAGCTTTCAGCGTTTGCGGCCGATCGTTTCCGCGAGATCGCCATCGATCGTCAGGAGCGTCGGACCTCATTATTTCTGCTGAACCGCGGGAAAAGTTCGATCTGCGTTACTCTCTTCGGACGGAGCGTATCGGGTGAAGGAGCTGCCATGACGAACAATCCTGGCGTGACCGTGCAACGCGCCATCGCACACATCACCGACCGTGCCGATGAGGCACCGGTTCTGTCCGAGATCGAGCTCGACCTCGCTGCTGCGGCGAAGCTGGGTGATTACTTCAGCGGCCAGGTGCAACACGCGACGGATGACGAGCAAACGAGCGCGGCGAGGTTTGCAGCAGACGAACCGCACGACGCGCGGGATGCCTGCTATCGCATCCTCGACGACGAGGGCGCGTTCATTTCCGCGTCGCAGCAGCTCGCGCGGCTGCTCCATGCGGCGATGCGTACGCATCATCGCAGCGGCCCCGGTCTGCTCGCGGTTTGTGTTTACACGCACGCCGGCGATCCTGCTTTGACACGCCGGCTGGCGCTGATCAAGCTCGATCCCGGCAGCGGTCTCGTACAAAGAGTCGAGAACAGACAGGGCAAGCGGCTCGTCACGTTCGACGTGCTCGACAACGTGATGCCGAGCACCAGCGAGAAGTTGCAGAAGGCAGCGCTTCTGCCAGCGCATGGCAGCGAGAATTACGATCTCCGCCTGCTCGACCGGCAGACGTCGGAAGTGGCCGCCGACTTCTGGAAGATCGCCTTTCTGAATGCGGAGCTGATCGTCGACGGCAAGCTCGGGGCCAGGGTGTTGCGCGATGTCAGTTACAAGGCGTCGGATGATCTCGCGAAGCAGGGAGTCGTCACGGCGGCTCAGGCGGAGGAGATGAAGGAGCAGACCGATCTCGTGCTGCGCCGGCCGCAGGTCAAACGATCGGCGTTCGTCCGGAGATTACCGATCCCGAAAGAGGCGAAGGAGGTCGTTGCCGCCCGGCTGGAGCAGAAGTTCGCCGGCACCGAGACGATTCCGGTCGATGTGCCGTACGCATCGTCAAAGCTCACGAACAAAAGGAAGTATCGCGGTTCGTATGGCGTCACTTTCGAAGTGGAGAGCGACCACTGGAACGATGTGGTCAAGCTGATGGAGCAATTCGTCGCCCCAGATGGCACGCCGATGACGCGCCTTGTGCTCGAGATCCCCCGGCTACAAAAAGTGAAGTGAACGAGCCGCTGCAAAAACTCGCGACGCTGTTCGGTATCCGCGGCGATCTGCACGTCTACGAAACGGCTGGGGAGTGGAAGTATTACGGCGACGCCGACACCTCGCACATCAGCGGCGACAAGGGGCTGGCCGCGTTCAGTGAGCTTCTCGACGAGTTGAAGACGCATTATGGTGATGCGCTTTCGCTTAGTCTGAAGAGCGGAAGCTGGACCGAATTCGAGACGAATGCGGCGGCGCCTGACAACGCGCTCGATGATCTGCGCGCTGCGATCGACAGCGGCTCCACGCTCACGCTCGATGTGAAGATCGATAAAGCGGCGCTCGCGCCGCACTGGCAGCTGACCGATCCCGCGGTGACCACGCGGTTGTTTTTCTTTGCCCCGGCACTCGTCCGTGAACTGTCAGTTCCATTGCAGCAGCTCGACACGGAACTCTTTCGGAATGTGCCTGCCGGACAGAAGGTCGTCATCCTGCTGACTTCGCACGACATTTATGCCGACGGCGAAAGACTGGCGATCATCGGCGGTAACGCAATGTCTCAATGGAGAAATGCGATCGCGCCGTCGGCCGAGCCGCCGCTGCTCGCAATCGCTCATGTCCGGACGAACTGGGTGCAATTCGATTTGAACCGGCTGACGCCGTTGCATCTGCTCGTGAATGTGAAACAGGCGAATGATGGCGATCCGATCATCGCGGCGCTGCACGCGCAGCTCTTCCTCTGCAGCATGATTTATCTGGCCCACCGCACGATGTGGGATGGTGCGGCGTGGACGTGCACTTTCGCCGCAGACAGACAGGAGACGGATGTCCGGATGCAGGCGCTCACGACGCCGAATGCGACGGAATGGGCGTCGGTGCAGACGCTGGCGGAATTGGTTCGCTGGGGATACGTGACCGATCGGATCGACGACCGCTTGATCGTCCTGCAGCGCACATTCGTTGAAGCGCTGCAGGACAACAGCGCCGACACGAACGCGGCCGAAGTCCTCCGCCTCGCAGCCGAGCTGGCGAAGCGGGTGCGCTGGGGATGGGAAGCCTTCGTCGCCGGAGAGCTGAAGAAATATGTCGAGCAGATGAAGGCGCTCGAGGAGACGGTCGCCGCGACTGCGAAGGACTACAACGAGCAGGTCGGCACGCTTGCGACGACCGTCATCACCAACATGCTCGGCGCGGTCGGGGTGATCCTAGGGTCATTCCTGGCCGCCATTTTCAAGCTGCCATTCGAGGACTATGCGTTTCGATTCGGGATGATCATCTACGTGATCTATCTGCTGGTCTTCCCGATGGCAATGGGACTCACTGCGACTTGGCAGCGCTTCGTCAAATCGCGCGAAACGTTCCGGGCGCGTAAGGAGAGTTTCGCCAAGCGCCTGCGTGAGGAGCCGGTGACGGCGATTACGCGATCGATTCTCGGCCGCAGCGAAAATTGGTTTCTGCGTTGGTATGTCGTCAGCCTCGCCCTTTATGTTGCCGTGATCGGCGTGCTGATTGCCGCAATCGTGGTCGTTCCGTCAGAGATCAAGAGCTGGAATGACCAGTTCGTATTGAAGAGCGCGTGGAGAAATCAGCCGGTTACCGGCACGGTGACGATTCGAGGCGAGCGTTTCGACAAGGACAAAGACATTGTCGTCACCCTCGGCCCCGCGACTTTCACGAACGCGACCGACCCGCAGACATTGAAGGTACACGGAAGCACCGCGCTGACGTTCACGCCACAAAAGAACGATCTGGTGGCGCCGATCGTCACCGTGCGGCAGGGTGCAGCGGTGCCGAGATCGATCAAGCTCAACTGAGCCGTCACAAATGCATTGAGCCTCTCTGCACGCGGCAATTGCTCTGCACGCGCCCCACCGTCGCGGGCGCCGGCATGGTGAACCAGCTGTCGTCGCCCTGGTCGCGTCGTGCGGAGAGGATGGCCTGTTTGATGGCGAAGAAAGCGCTTGTCGACAGGACGAGCGGCGGTTCGCCGATGCCGCGGGAGGACATGACGGCGGAATCGGTTTGATTGGGATCGCCGCCTTTGTCGAGGGTCACGCGTAAATCGACGGGGATCGATTTCGAGCAGGGCGGCTTGTACTCCCACGTGCCGTTCGAATAGAGGCGGCCGTCGGGCTCGTACATCATCTGTTCGGTGGTCATGAGGCCGAGGCCCTGGACGAAGGCGCCTTCGACCTGGCCGACGTCGAGACAGGGATTGAGACTGTGGCCGAGGTCGATGAGCACGTCGGAGCGGAGCACGGTGGTCTCGCCGGTGAGCACGTCGATCTCCACTTCACTCGCGGCGGCGGCATAGACGAAATAGAGGAATGCGCGGCCGTATTGATTGTGGCCCTCAACGTCGCCGATGAATGGCGTCTTGTAGAGTGCTTCGGCCGCGAGATTCACCCGCGCTGCATAAGCGCCGCCGACGATCTCCGGCCACATCTGCTTCCAATTCTTTTTCCAGCCCTTGACATTGTTTTCCTTGCAGTACTTCTCGAGGCGGGCGCGCAGTTCGAGGCAGGCGTTTTTCACGGCGCCGCCGAAAAGGTCGGAGCCCGAGGAAGCGGCGGTCGGCGTCGCATTCGGCATTGTGTCCGTCGACGTCTGCGCCACGTGGATGATCTTCATGTCGATGCCGAGGGTTTCGGCGGCGATCTGCATCATCTTCGTATCGATGCCCTGGCCCGATTCGGCGCCGCCGTGCTGCAATTGCACGCTGCCGTCGGCCGCGTACGCCGCGACATACGCCACACCCTGATCGAGCAGGCGGGGCTGATAGCCGACGCCGTACTTGAGCGGGATCATCGTCAGCCCGCGCTTGCGCCAGCGATTCTTCTTATTGAATTTGTCCACGACATCGCGGCGCTTCTCGAAATCGGACGATTTCATGAGGCGCTTCCAGAGATCGCGGATATTGCAGTGATCGAGCTTCTGCGCATAGGGCGTCATCTGGTATTTGCGCTTCGAGCCGTCGATGTACATGTTCTTCCAGCGCACATCCTCCGCGCGCATGCCGCACGTGTACGCGATCTTCTCGATCGCTTCCTCGCAGATCAGCGTCGCCTGCACCACGCCGAAACTGCGGAACGCGGTATTGGACGCATTGTTCGTGCGCGTGACGTCGCCGCGGCTGTGCCATGTGTCGACATAATAGGCGCCGTCGGAGTGCTGCTGGGAGAGGTCCATGACCGGGAACGAGAGGTCGTACGTCGAGCCGCCGTTCGAATAGAGCTGGACCTTGTAGCCCCTGATCTCGCCCTTCTTCGTGAACGTGGCGTGGAACTGTCCCTGATACGGATGGCGCTTGCCGGTGACGTCCATGTCGGTATTGCGGTCGAGCAGCAGCCGCACCGGACGATTGAGAATCCACGCCGCAATGGCGGGCGCGGGATCGATGACCAGCGGGCGGGCCTGTTTGCCGCCGAAGCCGCCGCCGAGGGGGCGTTGGAAGACGGTGACGGCACTGTTCGGAATGTTCAGCAATTGTGCGACCGACGCCTGTACGGACGAGCCCTGCTGCGTGCCGGCATAGATGGTCATTGTCCCTTGTGCGTCGGGCATGGCGAGCGCGCCCTGCGTCTCCATGTAGAAATGTTCCTGCGCCTCGTTGCCCATTACGCCATCCGTGACCAGGCAGCCTTTCATCGGTTTCGCCGGGTCCTTGAGCCATTTCTCGTCGGAGCCTTTGCGAGTGATGTATGGGATGTGCTGATTGTTCGGCTGATCGGTGAAGAAATCCTTCTGTGCGACCGCCGCATCGATCGTCAGCACCGGCTCGACCGGCGCGAAGTCGATCATTTCCGACTGGATGAAATACGCGGCGCGCTGTGCGGTCCAGCGATCCTTCGCCACCACCAGTCCGATCGGCTGACCCCAGCAGATGATGCTCGAATTGACGGCGAAGACGATGTCGTCGCCGCCGAGTCCGACGTACGGATTTTTCTGATTCGGGACATCGGCGGCGGTGATGTAGGCGACGACGCCGTCGAATTTCGCCTGTGCCGCTTTCAGTGCATCACCCTTGTACTTGAACGTGCCTTTGGCGATCGTGCTGGTGACGAATGCGGAGTCGTAACCGTGCGGCGGCAACGGGATGTCCTGGGTGTATTTCTGTTCGCCCGCCGCCTGGACGAATGCCGTCGTCTTGAGAATCGGTTCGCCGACCGGCCGCTCCTGGTGATAGACGCTGACGGTCTGCGTGCCGCCCGACAGCGGCCGTTCATAGACCTCGCCGCCCGAGCGATTCTCCGGCTGCACTTCTTTCGGGAATCGCTCATTGGCGACATGCAGGAAGTATTTGTACAGCAGCGTCTCGCACAACGATTCGCGATAGCCCGCGGGCAGGAAATTCACCCCCGGCATCGGACGGATGACGCTCGCCACTTCGCCCGCGAGCACATCGAGCGCCGCCTGCAATGTCGCGTCGCTCCACGGCTGGCCGATCATCACCGCCTCGGTCTTCGTCATCTGCGACGGCATGTTCGCCAGTCCGCCGTAAATGACTGTCGCGCTCTTTACAGTGCCCTTCTTGTCGAGCCGCGCAACGAATCCGGCGTTGACGACCGCGTGCGAGTTCTGGTCGCGATACGCGATCTTGAACGTCTCGATCTCGTCGCCGTCCTGCGAATAGGGGATGAAGAACGATTGTGCGATCGCATCAGCCGGCAATGTCGAAACTGCCGGCAGCTCGCCCATTGCATACGTCTTGTTGCCGTCGCGCGACGCAATGGTGATCGTGGCGCCGAGCGTCTGCAGCACGAGATACACATCGGACGGGAACGGCGAATCGGTCTCCGCCTGCGCCCGCGTCATCATCACATTGCCGCCGATCGAGCCGATGTTCCGCACCTGGAGATTGGCGACATCCAGCAGATGCCTGCGGAACGCCGCGAATCCGCGCGTTTTCTCCGGCGGCTTCGTCGCGATCAACTTCTGTAATTCGTCGATGACGTTCTGCAGCGATTCCGCGGCGCCGATCGTCAGTCCGTCTTTCGCGTCGCTGAATCCGAGGAGGCCGGGGATGGCGTGAATGTCGATCAGAATGTGCGGATCGTCGACATCGAATTTGTAAATGCCGATCGACGTATTGCCGACGACCAGCTTCACATTCTTCGAATTGCCTCCATTCGCCGCCTTGATCTCCTGTGCCTCGGCCAGCGTCGACGGACGGAACCAGCGATAGCCCCGTCCCGCGCTCTCCATCGACGACATCCGGTTCGTGTACTCGATCAATTCGCGCGGAAATTCGGTCGATGGCGCAGGCCCGCTCAGATGCTGCTCGATCGGCACATCGGCGAAACACCGATGATTCGTGGAGTATGTATTGTGCTTCTTGAAATCGACGGCGAACGATTTCATCCCCTCCAGGATCGGACGATATCCCGTGCAGCGGCACAGGTGGCCGTCGAACAGATCCTCGATCTGCTGCTGCTCCGGTTTCGGGTTGTTGCGCAGGAACGTGAACATATTCATCACGAAGCCCGGCGTGCAATAGCCGCATTGAGAGCCGTTATTGGCCGCAATTCGATATTGCACCGGATCGAGTTTTTCGCGCGTCGAGCCGATGCCTTCGGTGGTCGTGATCATTGCGCCGTCGAGGGAACAGAGCGGACGCAGACACGAATTGATCGCCGTATCGACGACGCGCCGCTCCTGCGGATTCCAGCGCGAGAGCATCACCGTGCACGCGCCGCAGCCGCCTTCGCCGCAAGAGAGCTTCGTGCCGGTAAAGCCGATCGCGTCGCTGCGCAGCCAGTCGACGAGCAGCGTGGTGGGGTCGGGATCGGGGATTTCGAAGCGCGTGCCGTTGACGTAGAAGAGGATCGCGTGCGATGTGGTCATGCAAGCTCCTGTATGGTGAGACTGAGAAACTGAGAGACGAAGAAACTAAGCTCTCGATCTCTCAATTTCTCCGTTTCTCAGTTTCGTCATTATGAATTGATCGTGTCGAGGAACAGGTCATAGAAGGCGTCGGCATTCGCGTCGAGCATTACGTCGATCGGCGCGCCGCTCGGATCCTCGACCAGCTGCGCCGAGTGATCCGCTTCTTCATCGAGCTCCTGCACGACGCGCAGCTTCAATGTCTTGCCCGAGGTCACTGTGGGATCGACGAGCGTCGCGGCGGCGAGCGGGTCCCAGAAGAAAAACGTGCCGCTCTGTACGAACGGGATGTCGGCGGTCCGGACCTGATAAATGAACGCCGCTTGTGGAGTGGTATGCCGCTGCTGGAGGCGGTCATAGAACGGCAGGTTGAGCGGGACGTGATCGGATGCGTCAAGCGGCACGAGCGTCGTCGGCACGCCGGAGTCGAAGAGGTACTGGCCGCCGAGGGGGTCGAGGAAGAAGTTCCACTCGGCGACCTGGTTCGTGTAATCGGGATCGACGACTGCGATGTTGCCCGGCACGTAGACCGCGCCGCCCATCATCACGATGCGTCCGATCTTCGGCGCAACCTCGGGATGCTCGTGCAGGAGCGTGCCGAGGTTCGTGCCCCCGCCGATGGCGAGGATGTGCATTGGCTCGTCCGCGGCTTCGAGCGTTTTGCGCAGGAACTCGACCGCCGTGTCGGCGACCGGCTGATTCGGATTCGTCGGTAGCGGAACGTTGTAGACCGCGTCGATCGGGCCGCGGATCGATTGCGGGAAGACGTTGCTGTAGCGGAGCGGGGCGCTCGTGCCCTTCGCCACGGGCACGTCCGGCTTGCCCGTAAGCTGCAGCAGATTCAGTGCGTTGCGCGTACCGGGCGTGAGGTGCGAGGCGCCGGCGCCGGTGGTGGTGATGCCGCGCAGGTCGACGTTGGGATGCATCGAGAGGAAGAGGATGGCCATCCAGTCGTCGATGTCGACATCGGTGTCGATGAGCACAGGGATTCGCGTCATGCAATTCCTTTCGTGTGCGGCGGGATGTCGGGAGAGACCGGTTCCATCCTAAACGACGGATGTCAGGATGTCGATCCGGCAGGAAAGCGTCGCGGCATGGCCGCGACGGAGAGAAGCAGCGGCGGCATGGCCGCCGCACTCCACAGGGGTGTTAGGATGCGGATAAATCCAAAAAAGAGAGAAGAGGAGTTACTGCATGGACGTCATCCTTGTGCACGACGCCGCGATCGACGAGTACATGTCCCTGGTGCTGCTCACTACGATGCCGAACATCAACCTCCTCGGGTCGGTGATCGTCAACGCCGACTGCATCGACTCCGCCGCGATGCAGACCGCGTGGCAGATCGCGAGCTACATCGAACGGACCGACATTCCGATGGGCCTGAGCAGCGCGCGCGGATGGAATCCGTTCCCGTGGGCGTACCGCAGCGATTGTGTGCGCGAAGGGGCGATCAATTGTTTGAAGAGTTTTCCGCCGAATAAGAACTGGCCGCCGTTTCCGGACGGCGATGCGCTGCTCGAGAAATTAATGACCGAGGCGACCGGGCAGGTGACGCTGCTGGTCACGTGTCCGTTCACGCCGATCATGACTCTGCTGCAGAAAAATCCGCAGCTCGGCAGCAAGATCGAGCAGATCCTCTGGATGGGCGGCGCAATCGATGTCGCCGGAAATCTCGATCCGGCGACAGTGCCGACGCCGCCGTGGAACAACTGCGCGGAGTGGAATGCGTTCTGGGATCCAACGTCGGTGGAGTGGGTGTTCCGCAATACGACCTGTCCGATCATCCAGTTCCCGCTCGACATGACCAATCAGGCGTCGATCGCGACGAGCTTCATGGAACAGCTCGCGGTGCAGGCGCAGGGCGGGTCGCGCTATTCCGAATTAGCGTTCGAGAGCTACATGCTCGTGACATACGAGACGTTCTATGACATGTGGGACGTGGTCACGACCTGCTGGCTCACGCATCCCGATTTCTTTGAGCCGCCGACGCCGATGAGTCTCGCAATCAATCCGGTGCTCGGCAATTCGGAAGGATGCATCAAGCAGGTGGCGGGCGGACGTGATGTACAGGTGGTACTGAATTTCTCGGCGAACGGACAACAGGCGTTCTACGACTATGTAGCGGCGCAGTTCAATCGGTAGCGCTGCTCTCCGTCATTTACTAGAACTGCTCGAGCCACGCGCCAATGTCGCGGCACATCACGTCGAAGCTCGGCGCGACGAACAGCCGTTCCTGATACCGCGTCGGATCGTACGGCGTGGCGGCGATCCGCTCCACGTCCCACTCGTCGAGTCCTTCCTCGGTCTCGAAGCGGCCGAGCTCTCCGAACGACGAGAGGAGGCCGGCGCCGTAAACTTTCAGGCGGCCTTCCTCGCGCAGCACGCCGAATTCGAGCGTGTACCAGTAAAGACGTCCAATGCGTTCGACGTCCTGCTCCGACGCGGCGAGCGCCGCGCGGCCGAATGCGCGATTGATGCGGACGAGCTCCGGATGCGCGAACGTCGCCGCATGTCCGACCAGCTCGTGCACCACGTCGGGCTCCGGCGTGTAGAGCGGGACGCTGTGATGCCGCATGTACTGCGTCGACAGAAAAATGCCGCGCGCGAGCTCGCGCAGAAACGCGCCGGCGGTGACCAGTCCGGCGACCGGCATCATGCGGAAGCCGTGCATCGGCTCGATCACGCGATTGACCGCATCGAGCTGCGGGATCGACTCGCGCGACAGCGCCACGCGCGTCGCCGCATCGCGATATTCGCGGCACGCATACCGCGCGTGCAGCGGCTCGAGGTTGCGCCACACCTCGCGCCACACGTCATGCTCCTCGGACGTATACGCGATCTCCGGCGCCGGATCGCCGTCGCGATGCTCCAGCGCCGCGCGCGCGATCTCGTCGCGACGCCGCCGGTAATGCGGATCGTGAAAGCCGGGATGATCCGCATCGAGCTGAACGAGCGCCGGGCTGGTGATCATGCGACAGCGATTATCGCCTGATCGTGCGGCGGCGATCCTGACGCACGCTCGTCTTCCAGAGGCTGTAGTCGCGTCCGAGGCCGTAGAGCGCGGAGCCGTCGCGATCGAATGCGAGCGGCGTGATTGATGTGCTCGACGGCTCGATCGTCCACGTTGCGCCGCCATCGCTCGAATGCGCGTTGCCGATCCAGAGCGAGCGCTCGTTGAGCGGATCGATGACGATCGGCGGCGAGAAATCGTGCTCGCCCGGCCAATGCAGTGCGGTCCACGTCGTGCCGCCGTCGTCGCTGCGGAAGAGGCCCGACAGCAGCAGACCGGCGGCGGTATTCGTCAGGCGATAGATCGTGTCCGGCCGCGACGGTGCGATGGCGATCGACTTCGTCACCAGGCGGCCGGTCGGCAGAGCGCGCCATGTCACGCCGCCGTCGCTGCTGGCGAATGCGCCGTCGTTGTTTCCGCCGGCGAGATCGGATCCGTTGGGCGCGATGGACAGCGACCAGAAGCCGCTCGACACGTTGATTCGCGTCCACGTGCGGCCGCCGTCGATGGAGTAGCCGGCCCAACCCGGGTTCGCGGCGTACAGCCAGCCGGGGCGCTGGGGATTGGCGAGGAAGACCGCCGGCTCGCCGAGCTCGGGCACCGTCCACGTTTCCCAGCTCTGCGTCGCCTTATCGAAGCGCCACATCGTGTGCGTGTCGGTTGCGTAGAGATCGCCGATCGCATCGACCGCGATTGCGAATCGCCGCTTGATGTCGTCCTCGGCGGTGATGCGTTGCCAGGTCGCGCCGGAGTCGGTGCTGCGGAAGACGCGATACGCGTTCAGGATGCCGCTGCCTTCGAGCGCCGTCGCATAAAGCGTCGATGCATCATTCGGATCGAGTGCGATGCGATAGACGACGACCGGCAACGGTGCGGCATCGCCGAGATGAATGATCGCCGGTGAATCGGGATCGGACATCGGGACGCGATAGAGCCCGCGCGCGGTGGCGATGTAGATCGAGTCGTCCGCTGCGGCCATCGTGAGCGGCGTCGCGGGCACGGCCGGCACTGCATCGATGTGGCGCCAATGCAGACCGAGGTCGTCGCTCACAGAGAGGCCGAAAGACTGGCTGAGGATGAAGAGGCGGTGCGTGGTGCGATCGATGACGATTTGTTGTGCGCCCTGGGGCAGACCTTCGGCCGGAACGCGCGACCAGCTCGCGCCGGAGTCGCTGCTGACGAGGAAATGCAGGTAGCCGGTGCTCGCCGGACCGCGGCCGAGGCCGTAGTGATGCGATGAATCGGCGACAACATCAAATACCGGGAGCTCGCCGGAGACGCTGCGCCATGAGCGGCCGGCGTCATCGGTGCGGTGGTCCGTTCCTTTCGACGTGGCGGCAAAGAGGCGTTGCGGTGTGGCGGGATCGAGCGCGAGGAAATCGACGCAGGTCACCGAAGAGCTGAGCATTGACCAGGTCTCGCCGCGGTTCGCCGACTTGAGCACGCCGCCGCCGGAGGGGATCGGGTAGGTGTCGCATCTCGCGCCGAGGTAGAGCGTCGACGGATTCTGCGGATCGATGCGCAGATTCGAAGCGGACACGTTTCCGAGGGGCGGGTGGAGATCGTTCCATGTTGCGCCGCTGTCGTCGGAGCGATAGAGGTGTCGTTGTGCGATGAAGTAGACGATCGCGCTGTCGGTCGGATCGACGGCGAGCTGTTCGATGCTGGAGGCCGGGACGATGAGCGGCGTCCACATTGCGCCCGCATCCGAGGATCGGAACAGATGCCCTCCCGCCGCCGCATAAATCGTTGACGACGAGACCGCTACGGCCTTGACCGGCGGATATGCGGGCTGCCCGATTGGATTCGCGGGCGACCATTGCAGGGCGTGGGCGGCGGGAACGAAGGCGAGCAGCAGGGCGAGTGCAACCAGGGGCATCCGGGACATGACCGAGATACGGGAACGCGGGTCGATGCGTTTAGATTTTCACCGTGCCGTCATCCCGAGCGTAGTCGAGGGACCTGGGTGGGGAGGGCGGCGCGCCACCGCCCGCCCAGGTCCCTCGACTACGCTCGGGATGACGGGGGGGCTTACTTCTCGATCTCCGCGAGCTTCGCCAGCGCGTTCTCGTTCGCCGGATCGAGCTCGAGCGACTTGCGGTAATAGATCGCCGCGATGCGCGGTTTGCCCGCGGCTGCGTAGGCTTCGGCGAGGCCGTCCCAGGAGCCGGCGGATTGCGGGTATTCCGTCGTCGACAGGTGATAAATCGCGATCGCCTCGTCCGGTTTCTTCTGCTCGAGCAGCTCGCGGCCCATCGAGTTGAGCGCGCGGTCGCTGAAGTCGTAGCCGCCCTTGCCGTAGTACTTCTCGCGCAGCTCGTGATAGCGGGCGATCGCGGCGTTGATGCCCGACTTCAGATACGCGTCGCGCATTTCTTCATCGAGCGACGTCGGCCGCGGTTTGCCCATGTGGCAGGTGTGGCACCACATGTTCACGCGCTTCTCGCTGCTGGCGGGGAAGGTCTTGAGCTGATCGTTGATCGAGCCGAGCATGCGCAGCATCGCCCGCGCGCGATCCTTGTTCGGATTCGCATCCGACACGAAGTCATACGCCGACAGCGGCTTCCCTTCCTCGCCGACGTGACAGTAGGTGCAGCGGACGCCGAGGGCGCGAGTGAAGCCGCGCATCACGGGGCCGAGTTGCCTGCCGGTGAAGCCTTTCATCACCTGCAGATTCTTCGGCGTTTCGGGCCAGTTCCATTGCTGCGCGGAGAGGCGGGCGGCGGTGAGCACGAGCGCGACGATGATGAGTTTTCGCATGGCTGCATCATCGAAAGTGCGCGGCGCGGCAAGGCTGGCGCCCGGTCATCGAACTGTCAGGGTTTCGTCAGGAGCATTGCGCGCGCGGCGGCGATGATCGAATCTTGCGGCGATGCTCGACCTCGATCGCGGCGGCACACGCGCCACATTCATCGCCGCGCTCCTCGGCGCCGTCTTCCTGCTGACGCTGTTCCTCGCGCTGCGCGCGCAGATGGCGTGGACGTATCACCGCGTCGCTGCACAAAGAGTGGTGCACGACTGGAGCGCGGTGGCGGCGGACGAGCTGCTGCGCCGGATCGACAATCAGATCGGCTACTACGGCGTCTACCCCGCACTGCAGGCAATCTCCTCGGAACCGTCTCTGCCTGATCGGACGCGCCTCGCGGTGCACACGTTCCGGTGCACATCGGATGGACGCATCGAAGTCTCGCCGGGAACGCCGCCATCGATCCGAGACTGGCTTGCGCAACATTTCCGCGCCGGGGATGGCAAGCCGATCGTGGCGACGATCGATGGCCGCGAGCATGTGTTCGTGTATCTCGTCGCCCAGCAAACGGCTGTGGGCATGGAGCTCGACCGCAGCGCGATCGCCGCATTCATTCCGCAGGCGCTGGAGCGGCCGCTCCTTCCGAAGTCGCTCGCGGACGGACGGATCACCAACGATGCGATCCAGTTGCGCGTACGCGATGCCGACGGACGCGAGGTGTTCCACGCGGGCGGACCGTTCACGCCGTCGACGCGGCGCGAAGCCGATGCCGGAGTCCTGCATGGATTCGTCGTCGAGACCGCGGTGGCGCCGCGGTTCGCGCCGCTGCTCGTGTTCGGCGGTGTGCCGCGCTCGCCGCTGCCGATGTACATCGCGGTACTGGCGCTGACGGCGCTGCTGCTGATCACGGCCGCGCTGCAGGTGCGGCGGGAGCGCGCGCTGGCGCGGATGCGCTCGGAGTTCGTGGCGAGCGTGTCGCATGAGCTGCGAACGCCGCTGACGCAGATCCGCATGTTCGCGGAGACGCTGATGCTCGATCGCGTTCGTTCGGAGGAGGAGCGGACGCGCGCGCTGGCGGTGATCGATCAGGAGACGCGGCGCCTGTCGAACGTCGTGGAGAACGTGCTGCAGTTCTCGCGCGGTGAGCGCGGCACGCTGCGCGTCGTGCGGCATCCGTGCGATGTGGCGTCGGTGGCGCGCGAGACGATCGCGTTGTTCGCGCCGATCGCCGCGCGGCAGAACGTGAATGTCGTGCTCGAAGCGGATGAACCGATCGAAGCGAATGTCGATGAAAGCGCCGTGCGGCAGATCGTGCTCAATCTGCTCGACAACGCGGTGAAGTACGGTCCCGCGGGACAGACGGTCACGGTGCGCATCGAAGACCATCGGATCATCGTCGATGATGAAGGGCCGGGCATTCCGCCGCGCGAACGGCGCCGCGTCTGGAGCCGCTACTACCGGCTGCCACGCGAGAGCGAGCGCGCGATCGCCGGCGCGGGGATCGGACTCTCCGTCGTGCGCGAGCTGGCGGCGTTACACGGTGGACGCGCGCGCATCGAGGAGAGTCCGCGCGGTGGGGCGCGCGTGATCGTGGAGCTTCCGGCATGACGCGCATTCTCCTGGTCGAAGACAACGCCGATCTCGCATACGGGCTGCGCAACAACCTGGAGATCGAGGGATACGAAGTCGGCGTCGCGGCGGACGGGGAGGAAGGACTGCAGCGTGCGCGCGAGGGTCCCGACCTGGTGATCCTCGATCTGATGCTGCCGCGCCTCGACGGCTTTCGCGTGCTGCGCGCGCTGCGTGCGGAACGGTTCTCGATGCCGGTGCTGATCCTCACCGCGCGCGGCGAAGAGGCGGACAAAGTGCGCGGCCTCAAGCTCGGCGCGGACGATTACGTGACCAAGCCGTTCGGCGTGCTCGAGCTGCTGGCGCGCGTCGAAGCACTGCTGCGCCGGAACGCCGGCGCGGCGGCGATGGAACGGATCGGCGAGATCGAGATCGATCGCACGACGCGCGTCGTGACGCGCCGCGGAACGCGCGTCGAGCTCGCGCCGAAGGAATTCGATCTGCTCATCGCGCTCGCCGATCGCCGCGGCGCAATCGCCACCCGCCTCGAGCTGATGCGGAATGTGTGGGGATGGTCCGATGCGGTGATCACGCGCACCATCGACACGCATATCGCGGAGCTGCGCCGTAAGTTGGAGGACGATCCCGCACGGCCGAGGCTGATTCTGACTGTGCGCAAGGTGGGGTATCGATTGGCGCGGTGAGGTGGTACTTTCGCAATCGTGATCCGCGCCTACATTCGCAAGCTGCGCAACACCTCGGGAGCATGGCTCGATCGCGCCCTCAGCGTGATGCCGGCGGGACGATCGATCGTCTCGCTGGCGGAGACGTACGGACTCGTCGCGACCGACGGTCATCACCGCGCGATGCTTGCGGCAGTTGCGCGTTACGTCGCTGCGGCACGGCGACAGTTCCGGCAATGGCTCGACGGACGCGGCGGCGGTTTGTACAACGCACTCCTTGGCGGCGCCGAGCGGCTCGACCGCACCCGCCGCATCTGGCACACCGATCAGCAATTCCGCTCGTACGTCGACGTGTCGCTGCAGGTGAAGCTCGTGCACCTCGCCATCGACGATCTCGTCGCGCGCGATCCGACGCTGCTCATCGATCGTCTGCAGCTCGCCGACTTCTTGCTCGAGCACGATCCCGATTCGCGCGTTGCGCTGCTCGTTCGCGCGGAGTTGCTACTCGAAGCAGGCGACGCCGAGGCTGCGATCGAAACGATTCACCATGCGTTGCGCGTGCAGGCGGTGTGTACCACCGCACAGCAGTTGCTCTTCCGCGCGCAGCCCGAGCTCGACTACGACCTCTCCGACAGATTCTGCCCGATGCCGTTCACGCAGTTTTCGACCGGCTTCCGCGGCAGCGTCTTCGCATGCTCATGTCCGGCGTGGGTGCCGTTCCCGATCGGCAACATCGCCGAGGCCGAGTCGGCGGATGAGATCTGGAACTCGGACGTGGCGCAGGAGATCCGCCGGTCGATTCTCGACGGCGATTTTCGTCATTGCAGCCGCACGCAATGCTCCTACATCACGTCGCGGACACTGCCGCGCAGGGATGAAGTGCGGACGCCGAAGCTGCGCAGGTTCATGGATGAACGCATCACGCGGATCGAGGAGCAGCCGGACATGGTCGAGCTCAATCACGACCCGACCTGCAATCTGGCCTGTCCGTCGTGCCGCACCGAGATCATCGCCGCGAAAGACGACGAGATCGACATCTACGCGAGCGCGGCGGACAAAGTCATCCTGCCATTGTTGCGACGCGTCGATGGGCAGGCGTACATCACCGGCGGCGGCGAAGCGTTCGCCAGCAAACACTTCCGATCGGTGCTCCGCCGGCTGAATCGCGAGGAGTTTCCGGGCCTGCGGGTTTTCCTGCTGACGAACGGCCAGATCATGACGCCGCATCGCTGGAGCGAGTTCCCGCAGCTGCCGGAGATGCTGTCGATCCTCAGCGTGTCGATCGACGCAGCGCGCGCGGAGACGTACGAGGTGGTACGGCGTCCCGGCAAATGGGCGACGCTGATGAAGAATCTCCCGTACCTCGCCGAGATGCGCCGCTCCGGCCGCATCCGCCGCCTCGGCTGCAACTTCGTCGTACAGAAAGCGAACTTCCGCGAGATGCTCGAGTTCGTGGAGATGGCGGAGAGCTTCGCCGCGGATCAAATCTGGTTTCAGCGCGTGGTGAATTACGGTGCGTATGACCAGGCGACGCTGGCGGAGATCGATGTGGCCAATCCGAGTCATCCGGATCACGCGGAGCTGCTCGAGATCCTGCGCCATCCGAGCATGAGCAAGCCGAGCATTCAGCGCGACATGCTGCAGTTCCTCACGCCCGAGGCCGACGTGCGGTACGAGTATTTGTATTGAGCTCCCGTCACGGCTTTACGGCGATGCGGCCCGTGTAATCGATTCGATGCAGCAGCGGACGTGATTGCAGCGTGGCGAGATATTCGTCAGTCGCCTGCCGCGCGCCGCGCCAGTAGCCGTAGTCGTCGATGATTAGCACGCCGCCGCGCACGAGGCGAGGGTAGAGATGCTCGAGCTCATGCCGTGTCGACGCGTACCAATCCGTATCGAGTCGCAACAGCGCGATCTGTTCCGGCGCGGACGCAGGCAGTGTAGCGGTCACGTCGCCTTCGACGAATCGAAAATGCTCATAGCCGGTGCGGCGCAGGTTTTCTTCAACGATCGCGCGCGGTGCAACGCCCCAGAACGGATCGTCGGTCGTGCGCTCGCGATCGCGCAGGATGTCGGCAGCGGCGCGTCCGCTCATCGCCTGCACGTCGCAATCGGACGGCGTGGTCATGCCGCGGAAGGTGTCGTAGAGCCAGAGGTCGCGAGTCGTATCGCCGTGTCGCAGCAGAGTGAGCGCCATCAACATCACCGAGCCGCCGCGCCAGACGCCGCATTCGACAAAATCGCCGGGTAATGCGCGTTCCGCGATGTGCCGCGTTGCCGCGTAGAGCGCGTACATGCGCTCGAGCGACGTCATCGTCTGCTCGCGGCACCGCTCGTACAGCTCGAGGAACTCCGGCTCGAGATCGAACTGGTGACTCACGACGCCGTCGTTCCGAGGAAGTGCTCTTTGGCTGCGGCGAGGAGCTCGCGCTTTTTCCCGTCGAAGCGCGACGCTGCACGATCCATCAGTGCGCAGCGCTCGTCGACGCTCAGACTTTCGACGCTGTTGCGCCGCAACACCTCCGCCGGAATCTCCTTCGTGTACAAAAACACCGCCGAATTGACGTCGGTGTCGCACACGTACTCGAAGTAATCGGCGTACAGCTCCATCGTCACGTGCAGCCACGCCACCCACTGGTGGTAGAGGTAATCCTGCTGCACGACGAGCGAGCGCCCGGGGACGAGATGAGGGAAGAAGTTCCACGTCATCCAGTCGCAGACGGTCCAGTGCTTGGCCACATCGATGAAGAGGATTTCGATCGGACCGCCGGTCCAGGGATGTGCGCAGATGTCGCCCTCATGAACTTCGATCAGATCGGCGTACGGTGCAATGTTCTGCTCGAACGTTGCGCGGAAGCTCGAGCCGGCCGGCGTGGTTTCCGGAAGGTAAATCCCGCGCGTCCAGTCCTCGGTCTCGAAGCGATCGTACGAGTGGATCGGTTTGGCTTGCGCGGATTTCATCCAGTGTCGATTGCGCCGCAATCCTTCGGCGAATGCGACGGCCGATCCGCCGAGGAATGCGCCGGCGTCGACGATTGCACCGATGCCGCGATAGAAGTCCTGCGCCAGAAAATTGAGCAGCCGCAGCTCGTCGGGCACGAGCATCGTCGGCACTTTCGTGCACGCGATGGGCAGTGGTTGCTGCCGCCACTTCGTGGTGATCGCGGCCTCGTTGTTGTGCGGGACGCGAAAGACCGCCTGCACGGTGTTCGCGTTGTGCAGCACGTTCGGATCGGCGCGCTTCCATATGTGCGTGATGAGGAACGCGAACAGCCACGCCGCGAGCTTGCGCAGCGCGCCGCCTTTTTCGCGCGCGTACTCCCAGGTGATCCACCCGATCGTCTGCGCCAGCGAGTGCACTGGCCGCAGCTCGACGACTTCCAGTCCTGCGTTGCGTCCAAGCTGCGCGAGTCCGTCCGCGGTGTAGCGGCGGTAGTCGCCCGGACAGCCGTGAAACGGTTGCAGAAACGGCACGGTGACGATGAGGTGTCCGCCCTTGCGCACGACGCGTGCGAGCTCCGCGATGCCGCGCTCGGCGTCGACGACATGCTCGAGCACCGCGTTGCAGAGCACGGAATCGAAGCTCCGATCCTCGAACGGCATCGACTCGATCGGTCCGACGATGACCTCCGGATCGTCCGATGCGATGTCGTATCGCGTCAGGCTGGTGACGCCGTTCGTGCGGAGGAAGGCGGTGATGTCGCGCGTTCCGCAGCCGGCGTTGAGCATGCGGCCGGCGAGGTAGTGCGCCACCGGCGCGAGCTCGTCCTCGAGCGATTGAAAGCGAACCGGATGGGGGTGCGGCAGCCTCAGGGCAGATCCTCCGCCAGTTGCCGCGAATGCAGCCGCTGGATGCCGCCATCGTGCGACGTGGCCGCGGCCGCGCGCGTGCGGGCCAGTCGTCCCAGCGCGCGGCGCCGTTCCGGATCCGCAGCGAGCGACAGGAGCGCTTCGCGGATCAACGCCGGATTGCGCGGCGGCAGCACGATGCCCGCCTCGCCGACCAGCCGGCCGTTGCCGCCGACGTCGGTGACCACGCAGGGGAGACCGCACAACATCGCCTCGCCGAGGGCGAGCGAAGTCCCTTCGCCGAATGCGGAGGCGAGCAGGAAGATGTCGGCGGCGCTGAGGATGCTGACCACGTCGTCGCGCCAGCCGAGCGGGATGACTCCGGGCTGCGGCGGGAGCGATTCGGTCCCGTTCCCCACGGCGACCGTCACGACGCCGGGCAATTCGCGGACGGCGGCGCAGACGGTGGGCCAGTCCTTCTGCGGATCGACGCGCGCCACCGTCACCACCATGACGTCGTGCGGCGCGATTCCGAGCTCCTCGCGAATCGTTTTCCGCGCCTCGGGGTCGTAGCGGAAGACCGCGGCGTCGATGGCATTCGAGATCACGACCGATCGCGGCGCGCGGAAGCCGATCGCGAGGTGATAGTCGCGGACCTCCGTGCCGTTGTAGATCATCCCTTCGATGCGCCGCGACAGCAGCGCGTTGAGCCGGACCACCGCGCGAAACCGCAGCTTGAGCTTGCGCGGACCGAAGTCGGTGCCGAATGCGCCCCAGAAGATCCGCGCTTTGCTGCGCGCCAGGATGCGCGCGGCGAACGTGAGGAGATTCGCGAAGTAGTCCCAGCCATGCACGACGTCGGGCTGATGCTTTCGAATCAGGCGGGCCAGGCGGAGCACGCCGGGGAGCGCGTCGTGATAGTGCTTCATGCCGAGGTCGATGACTTCGACGCCTGCGTCCTCGATCGCCGGCCGGAAGACGCCGCCCGGTCGCAGCGTGACGACGCGAAGCGTGTGCGGTGCGTCGTGCTGCAGGATCAGGTTCGTCAGCAGCCGCTCCGCCCCGCCCCCGTCGAGGGTGTCGGTCACGTACATGATCCGGGGAGCCGGCGCATTCATCGGCGCATCCACCGGTGAAGCTTACGACGTCCCCACGATGCTGCGCGCACCGCGAATCCGAAACCGGCATCGATGGCCACCAGCGACAGCCGCCGCATGCGTCCCGCCGGCCGCCGGATCGCGGCGTCGTAGCCCGCCGCAAGGAGGTAGTAACGATCGTTCGCGGAGACCTCGGCGTACGCGCCGACGCGCGCAGGGAGCGAGCTGTGTGCATCGATTGCGCACGATTCGCTCCGCTCGACGGCTGTTTCGGGATAGGGCCAGATGCGATCGCTGCGCGTGACGCAGAAGTCGGCGAGGCCGAGGAGCGGCGCGTCGAGGACGGGCGTGCGCTCGTGCAACGAGCGGATCAACATCGCGCGGCTGACGAGCACCGCGCCGCCGGTTGTGACGCCGTTGAGCAGGCTGACCGTGACGTTGCCGCCGAGCGGCGGAATCACGCGCTCGCCGAGCTTGCCTGTCGTCCGCGCGCCGGGGATGAGGCCGTCGAGCGCGGTGCGGTCGAGCGCATCGAGCATTCGATCGAGTGCGTCCGGGATGACCGCCACGCCGGAGTGAATCAGCAGCACGGCGTCTTCGCGGATCGTGCCGAGCTCGGTCGTGATCGTCTCGATGTCCGCCGCGAGAAGATCGATGTTGGCGTGCGGCAGGGACTCGCCGTCGCGATTGAGGATGAGGATGCGCTGGATGCGCGGAGAGGCCCAGATCGACTCGAGCGTCTGCGCGAGCGGCGCGCCGGCGGGATAATCGATGATCGCGGCGGCGGTGATGGCACGCGCGGCCGCGCGCTCGTTGCGCGGGAGGAGCTCCTGCCAGTGCGCGTGCATATCGAGCCAGCCGCGGCGCGTTTCGTCCTGCGGCACGGCGGGCCGCGCGACCCAGCCGCCCTCTTCGATCGCGCGCTGCAGTGCGTGGCGCAGCGCATCGGTCGTGTAGTCGAACAGCACGTGCTCGCGATCGTGCTGCTCGACCAGCTCCGGGATCCCGCCGGTGCGCGCCGCGAGGAACGGAATCCCGGCGCCGAGCGCCTCGTAAACGGTGCACGGCGAGTTGTCGAACGGCGACGGCATCACGGCGAGCTTGTCGCCGCTCTTCAGGTACTGCAGCGCCTCCGGTTGTCCGAGCTCGGTGATGGTGCGGACGAGAAACGGCCACGCCGCGGCGCGCTTGGCGATGTATTGCAGCCCCGGCATGCCGGCGCATTGTCCCCGCTTGCCGAGGAAGGTGACGGCGATGTTGCGCTGCGCGAGCCCGGCGGCGAGTTGCTGGATCGCGTTGCAGAAGAGGCGCAGGCCCTTGCGCTCTTCGAGCCGGCCGAAGAAGACGAGCTCCTTCGGGGGATTGGTGCGGCCTCTTTGCCGGACAACGGACGCTGTCCGGCAAGGCAGGACGTACTGCTGGATGAATGTCTGCGGCGGCAGATCGAAGCCGCGCGACGAGACCCAGTCGAGCAGATAGCGGCTCGGACTCCAGAGCAGATCGGCGCAGGTGAGGCTGAGTCGCTCGGCGTAATCGAACGCGGCGCAGGCGCGATTCGCCGGCAGGATGTGATTGAGATCGAACACCCAGCGCGAGGGGCTGTGCAACGCGAGCGCGAGCAGGCTCTCCTCGAATGCAATGCCCAGCGCTTTCGCCGCGAGGCAGAGGCTCCCCTCGCCGCAGCAGTCGTTGAAGTGAATGACATCGAATCGCCGCTGCCGCAGCCAGTCGTAGACGAGCCACGGCGTGATGAAGCCGATCTCCTTGAGCGGACCGTCGAGCTGTTTCGCGTCGTCGATGGAGAGCGCGCTCAGCTCGATGCCGCGCTCCGCGTAATGCTTCACCCAGGGCTCGACCCGCACTTCCGGCGACCACACCGCGCCGGTGTACAGCACGGTCACCGGCAATCCGCCGGCGGCGAGCGTTTCGGCGAGACCGGTCGTCGCCGTGCCGACGCCGCCGTTCTTGAACGGCCCGATCAACTCGCTGGTGACGATGCAGACCGATGGCCGCGTGGCGGGGAGGCGGTACGTCTGCTCGCGCAACGATCGATACGGGGGACGCGAGTGCAGCTGCAGATCGATTCCCGCGATCGGCAAGCCCGCCAGGTGCGGCGGCAGCTGCCACGCGACGTCGGGATCGGGCACGTGCGCGACCGGCGTCACATCGCCGCGCCACGCCATCGCCATGATCTGCGCGGTCTGGTAGAGCACGACTTCGAATCCCTTGTCGCGCAGATAGCGCAGCGGCTCGGCGACATCGGGAGAGGCGAGATCGTGGAAGACGAACGCGCAGTCGTCGGCCGCATACGGCAGCGCGGCGACGGTGTCGCGGAGCGGCGCAGGCGCTTCGTGATCGCCGTCGATGAAGAAGAGCGACCAGCGTCGATTCAGCGATGCGATCGAGTCGGGGCTTCGTCCCCGCGCGAGGCGGACGCGCTCCGCGACGCCGCAGCGGCGCAGCGAGTCCTCGACCGATTCGCGGATCGCCGGATCGTCGTGCGCGGGGTCGATGACGTCCAACTCGACGCCGGCGAGCGCGAGATGGCACGTCGACCAGCCGAGCCAGCTCCCGATCTCCAGCGCCGGTCTGCCGGCGAACTGCAGCGCGATGTTGTGCAGCAGCACCGCTTCGTCGCGGCTGAGAAAGCCCATGAGCGGGAAGCGCTCGTCGATGTACCACCGGTGCGGCACGTCGCGGCGGAGGTACTTCCACGGATGGTGCAGCGGAT
>DATEZA010000321.1:0-10723 GCA_035255945.1 Thermoanaerobaculia bacterium | reverse complement strand
GCCGCATTTGAAGCCTCTCGATTCGAAACGCGTCAGCAGCTCCTCGCGCGTCGTGCCGGGATAGGTCGTCGACTCGAGCACGATGAGCTGTCCGGCGCGCAGGTGATCGGAGATCGTTTCCGCGGTGATGCGGATGTACTTCAGATCGGGCTCGCGATGCGGGCCGAGCGGCGTGGGGACGCAGATGATGATCGCGTCGCATTCCCCGAGTCGCGTGAACTCGGTTGTGGCGCGCGCGCGGCGGCGAAACGATTCCGCGATCCGCTCCACGCCGATGTGCCGGATGTACGACTGGCCGTCGTTCAGCTTCTGCACCTTGACGGCATCGACATCGAAGCCGAGGACGTTGAAGCCGCCCTCTTCGAAGAGGAGGACGAGGGGCAGTCCGACGTATCCGAGACCGATCACGCCGACAGTCGCGGTACGGTCTTCGATTGCTTGCAGCAGGTTCTGTTCATTCATCGTCAATTCACCGATTCGCGCGAAACCACTCCACCGTCTGCCGGATTCCGTCGCGCAACGGCACCGGCTCCGGCAGCTTTCCGATCGCACGCAGCTTCGCTCCATCGAGCACACTGCGGCGCTGCTCGCCGAGCTTCGCCGGTCCGTGCTGCGCGCCGCGATCGACACCGGCAGTCGCGGCAATCAATCGATAGAGCTCGTTCACGCTGCTCTCGACACCCGTGCCGACGTTGTACGGTCCGGCCAGTGCCGGATCATCGCAGACGACCATGTTCGCGCGCACGACATCGTCGACGAACACGTAGTCGCGCGTCTGTTCGCCGTCGCCGTTGATCGTGACGTCGTCGTTGCGCAGCAGGCGATCGGCGAAGATCGCGATCACGCCCGCCTCCCCTTTCGCGCTCTGCCGCGGACCGTAGATGTTCGCGTAACGAAGTGAGATTGCCGGCAGTCCGTGGATCTCGCGGAAGTAATAGAGGTAGTGCTCGACCGACAGTTTTGCGCAGCCGTACGGCGAGAGCGGATTCTGCGGATGCTCTTCGTTCTGCGGCGTGGTGAGCGGCTCGCCGTAAATCGCGCCGCCGGTCGATGCGAAGACGAAGCGCTTGACGCCGGCGTCGAGCGACGCCTGGAGCAATCGGATCGTGGCGACGATGTTGATCTCCGCATCGAGCGCCGGATCGGCGACGGAATGGCGCACGTCGATCTGCGCCGCGTGATGGCTCACGAGATCGGGCTTCAACGAGCGAATCAGCTCGAACGTTCGCTCTTCGCGCAGATCGGCTTCGTGAAACTCCGCCTGCGGATTGATGTTGCGCAGCTCGCCGGTCGAGAGGTTGTCGATGATGCTGACGCGATCGCCGCGCGCGACGAATGCGTCGGCGAGATGCGATCCGATGAAGCCCGCGCCTCCCGTCACCAGGACGTGTCGTGTCATGCGACGCGCATTCTCGCCCTTTTTCGCGCCCCTCGATAGAGCGCGGCGAACAACGCGCCGAACAGAAATCCGCCGACGTGCGCCCACCAGGCGACGCCTGCAACTTCCTGCGTCCCCGCGGCCGATGCGAGCGAGAGAAATCCATTGAAGAACTGCATCAGGAACCAGACCGGCAGGAAGAGCGCCGCGCGCACTTCCGCCATCGCCCAGTAGACGACGAGCGGAAACAGCGTGACGATCCGCGCGCGCGGCCGGAGCACGAAGAACGCGCCGAGAACGCCGGCGATGCTGCCCGATGCGCCGATCGACGGGATCACCGAGGCCGGAAAGATCATGGTGTGCAGCACGCTGCCGATTGCGCCGCACGCGAGATAGAAGAAGAAGTAGCGGACGTGCCCGAGCGCGTCCTCGACCGCGTCGCCGAACACCCAGAGGTAGACGAGATTGCCGAGGAGATGTACGAAACCGCCGTGCAGAAAGAGCGAGGTGACGAGCGTGATCACCACCTCCCACCACGTGTAATGCCACACCGCCGGATGCGCCAGCCGCGCGGGGATGAAGCCGAAGGTCTGGATCACCAGCTCCGCGCGCGACCCGAGGACGACCTGCGTGATGAACATGGTGATGTTCGTGAAGACGAGCGCGCGATTGATGATCGGCGTTGCGCGTCGCGGGAGGGTGTGGCGCAGGGGAATCACAGACAGCAGATAGCAGACAGCAGACAGCGAGCCAACGAGTGCGGCAATCCGCGGGCGGCAGTAAGCTGCCGCGCATGCTCCCGATGAAGCTCCCGATCATTCAGGCGCCGATGGGCGGCGGCCCCGGCACTCCGCAACTCGCTGCCGCCGTCGCAAACGCCGGCGCCCTCGGCTCACTCGCCGGCGCGTACCTCACACCCGACGGCATCGCCAAAGAATTCAAAGAAACGCGGGCGCTGACCACCGGCCCCTTGAACATCAATCTCTTCGCCGGCGGCTATCACGCGACGACGGAACGCGATCCCGCTCCGATGTTGGCGCTGCTCGCCGAAGTGCACGCGAAGCTGGAACTGCCGCCACCCACGCTCCCGAATGTCGGACCAGATCCCTTCGAATCACAAGTGGAGACCGTGTTGCGACTGCGCCCAGAGGTCTTCAGTTTCACGTTCGGACTTCCATCCGCGGACACGCTGCGCGAAGTGCGCAACGCAGGCATCTTCATCATCGGAACCGCAACCACCGAAGACGAAGGCGCGATGCTCGCCGCCGCCGATGTCGATGCGATCGTCGCGCAGGGCGCCGAGGCGGGCGCGCATCGCGGCACGTTCCTCGACGCCTTCGAAGACGCGATGGTGCCGACGCTCGAGCTGACGCGCCAGATCGTGCAACGCACCAACGTCCCGGTGATCGCATCCGGCGGAATCATGACCGGCGCCGACATCGCCGATGCACTGCGTGCCGGCGCAGTCGCCGTGCAACTCGGCACTGCGTTCCTCACTTGCCCCGAGGCCGGAACATCGGAGGCGTACAAGTCCGCGCTCGCGAACAAGTCCGGCGACGACACCACGATCACGCACGCATTCTCCGGCCGGCCCGCACGCGGCATCCGCAATCGATTCATGGAGTTGGTGGACGCAGAGCACATCCTGCCGTTCCCGATTCAGAACTCGCTCACGCGGCCGATGCGCAGCGCCGCCGCGAAAGCGATGAAGCCGGAGTACCTCTCGCTCTACGCAGGCATGGGCGTGTCGCGCATCCGCACGATGACGGCCGCGGAGCTGATTGAAACGCTGATGCGCGAGCTCGCGAGTTAAAGCGCGGCCGCGATCTCCGTCACGATCTCCTGCAGCTGCGCATCCGTCAGCTCCGGATAAATCGGAATCGCCAGCGTCTGCTCCGCCGCCGCGTCGGAATTCGGATACGAGCCTTCGGCCACGTCCGCAAAGCATTTCTGCTGCGGCAGTGTGAGCGGATAGTAGATCTCGCATCCGATCGACTTGCTCTTCAGATGCTCGAGCACGCGATCGCGCGTCGTACGACCTTCGGGGAATCGAACGATGTACTGATTGAAGACGTGACGCCGCCCTTCGAGCTCCGTGGGCAATACCACGCGCTCGCCGGCCTTCGCATCCGCAAACAACTTCGCGTACTTCGTCGCGTTGCTCCGACGTCCCTCGGTCCACGCTTCGAGATGCGGCAGCTTCACGTGGAGAATTGCGGCCTGCAGTGCGTCGATGCGGAAGTTGCCGCCGACGTAGTGGTGGAAGTACTTCGGACGCATCCCGTGCACGCGGAAGTCGACGAGCTTCTCGTACATCGCTTTGTCGTTCGTGGTGATCGCGCCCGCGTCGCCGAAGCCGCCGAGGTTCTTCGATGGGAAGAAGGAGAAACAGCCGAGCGTGCCGAGCGCACCCGCGCGCTTCCCTTCGAATTCAGCGCCGACGGCCTGCGCTGCGTCTTCGATCACCGCAATGCCGCGGCGTTGCGCGAGCTCGTTGACCGCCGTCATGTCGGCGCACTGACCGTACAGATGCACCGGCATGATCGCGCGCGTGCGGTCGGTGATCTTCTCCTCGATGAGCGCAGGATCGATGTTGTAGTCGTCGAGGCGAACGTCGACGAACACCGGCCGCGCGCCGAGCCGATGCACGACGCCGGCAGTGGCGAAGAACGAGAAAGCAGGAACGATGACTTCGTCGCCGTGGCCGATGCCGAGGACCATCAGCGCTTCGAGCAGCGCATCGGTGCCGGAGGAGACGCCGACGGCATACGTGCTGTGGCAGTACGCGGCGAAATCGCGCTCGAACGCATCGACGCGCGGCCCGAGGATGAAGTACTGCGACTCGTAAACCTCCTCGGTCACCCGGAGCACGTCGTCGCGAATCGTTTTGTACTGAGCTTTGAGATCGAGCAGAGGGATGGGCATAGCGCGGGGAGGATAGCAGACACCAGATAGCAGACAGCAGATAGCAGATAGCAGGTCGCGAGGCACCTCCTGCTATCTGCTATCTGCTGTCTGCTATCTCCCATAGACGCATTCGTACGGACCGCCGTAAATACAGTCAAAACCCCACCGTAAGCGGGATTCGTGTGCTCATTTTTCGTACACGATTTCCATGCTCTCACCGCATATTCTTTTTGGACACTCCTTTTCGTAAGCCCGTATCAAGGGCAACAACACGAGCGGCTCCTTCAAAGCCGCAGGAAACATAAGGAGAATCCCGAAATGAATCTGAAGTCCATCCTCACCACCGCATCCCTGGCCCTGCTTCCCCTCAGCGCCGGCGCAGCGAGCTACATCATTCCGGCTGCGGGCACCGGCCCCGGCGCGAACGGCAGCCACTGGCAGAGTGAAGTCACGCTGCACAACGTCAGCACCGCCGCCACCAGCGCGAAGCTGATCTACCACGACATCAACGGCGCGGCCGGCGCAGTCGACATCGCGCTTCCGCCGCACGCCACCATCTCCATCGCCGACATCGTGAAGAACAAGTTCGGCAAGGACAGCAGCACCGGCGCGATCGAAGTCGCGCTGCCCGACGCCGATTTCGCGCGCGTTGCCGTCACCTCCCGCACCTTCAACACCTCCGACTCGGGCGCCGAGTTCGGTCAGGACATCCCGGCAGTGAAGGCGAGCGACGCCGCGGCCGCAGGCGACCTCGCGGTGCTCAATGCGCCGTCGTCCGCCGACGCGTATCGCTTCAACTTCGGCCTCTACGCGATCGCCGACGCGACCGTCACCTGGCAGCTCGTGCGCGCCGACGGCACCATCGCCGGCGAGAAGGAACTGTCGTACACCGCCGGCACGCAGATGCAGTACGCGAGCGGCGTCAGCGCGATCTTCGGCGCCGACGCGAAGAACGACGATGTCGTGCAGGCATCGGTCACCAAGGGCTCGGCGATCTTCTACGGCTCCGCGATCAACAACGCGAGCGGCGACCCGACGTTCGTCCCGAGCGTTAAGACGAAGCCGGAGATCCGCATCAACTTCGAAGGCGTCGACATCGATGAGAACGGCACTGTCGACCTCAAGGACGCAGACCGTGACGGTGTGCTCGATCAGGCGATGGATGTCTTCACCGGCCAGGGCTTCCCGAACTACTTCCGCCTCGTCGCCTCGGGCGAGCATGGAGAGCCGGCGACGTTCGAGCTGGTCGACGCCGTCGACGCGCAGCTCATCGACGCGAACGGCACCGTGATCATGGCTCCGAGCGCAGCGCTGCACGGCCAGAGCGGCTCGATGAAAGTCCGCATCACCGCCGGCGGTTCGACCGCCGTAGTGACCATCCCGCTGAACTTCAGGTAAGCGGGTTCTCGCTCCTCCGCAGTACGGTCCGGCCGCGTCGCAAGGCGCGGCCGGATCTTTTTTTGCGTCATCCCGAGCGTAGTCGAGGGACCTGCGCGGGCGAGGTCGCGCGGCGCGCCGCCACACACCCCGGTCCCTCGACTACGCTCGGGATGACTTTTTGCAACCCTCCCGTTTGCAAAACAAAAACAGGAGGAAAAATGCACCGCAGTTCCGTTGCTCTGGCCTTCGTTTGTGTCTTCGCCCTGCTCGCTCTCCCCGCGTCCGCGCAAACTTTCGGTGCCGTTCTTACCGGGGCTCAGGAGGTCCCGCCGACGACCTCGCCCGGCTTCGGCAACTTCACCGGCACCTTCGATTCAACCCGCACGAACATCACCATCAATCTCACCGTCTCGAACCTCGGCGCGCCGATCAACGGCTACCACATCCACGAAAAAGCCGCGGGGCAGCAGAGCGGCGGGATCGTGATCAATTTCCAGGGCCTCGGCGGAACGTTCGTCAACAACACGCTGACCGGCACGTTCGCGGTCGACCCGGCGATCGCCGCGCGCATGATCGCCAACCCGTCGAACTTCTACGTCAACGTGCACACGACGCAGTTCCCCGGCGGCGCGATTCGCGGCGATCTCGCGATCTCCGGCGGTCAGACCGTCACTTACGCGGCCGATCTCCGCGGCACGAATGAAGTGCCGTCGAACAACAGCACCGCATCCGGATCGGCATTCGTCACCATCGACACGACGAGCAACACGCTCTACTGGGATGTGGTCACGTCGGGCATTTCGCCCACGCTTGCACACATCCACGGCCCCGCACCCGCGGGCACGAACGCGAACGTGCTGATCAACTTCGCGACCTCGGCGGCTGCATTCACGAACGGCCGCACGAGCGGCTCGATCAACATCTCGTCCCTCGCACCCGACACGCTGAACACGCTGCTCACGAATCCATCGAACTTCTACGTCAACGTGCACTCCGCCGCGTTCCCCGGCGGCGAGATTCGCGGCCAGCTCGTGCTCGCGAACGAGTACGACGTGCCGGTCGCGGGCCGCGTGACGAACGCGCTGCAACAGACCTTCGTCACCGACCTCCGCGTCTTCAATCCGTCGTACGACGCCTCGGCATCGGCGCAGATCGAGTACTTCCAGTCGGGCAGCACGCCGAACACGAACGCGACGCAATCGATCGCGGTCAGCGTTCCGCCGCGCGGCACCGCGGTCCTCGACGATGTCGCCGGCGCGACGGGACTCAACGTGCCGAACACCATCGGCGCGATCCGTGTCTCCAGCGCCTCGCAGCTCGCCGTCACGTCGCGCATCTACGCCGATCTGCGCTCGACCGGCAAAGGCACCTTCGGACAATTCGCGGCGGGACAACCGCGCTCGAATGCGCTGCGCCGCGGCGTGCTGCCGCAGCTGTCGAATCACACCGTCGACTTCAACAGCGGCTTCCGCACGAACGTCGGCTTTTTCAATCCGAACAGCGAGCCGGTGACGGTGCGGCTCGAGCTGCGCGATGCAGGCGGCGCGCTGACGGCATCGTCGCTCATCACGCTGCAGGCGCTCTCGCAGCAGCAGAATCCGATCACGTCGTACTTCAGCGGAGTCGATCTGACGAACGCCGCGAATCTCACGATGTCATTCGATGCGAGCGCGCCGATCGTCGGGTACGCGTCGGTCGTCGACAACGTGTCGGCGGATCAGATCTTCGTCTACGCGCAGAGCGACACGGGGGTGGCGACTACGCAGTAAACGTGATGCGCGCGAAGCGCCGCTTACCCACTTTCAACAGATAGCTCGTTCCCGCCGTGGCTTGCAGAGCACGGCGGGAATCCTCGATCTTCTCGTCGTCGACGAGCACACCGCCCTGCCCGATCAGCCGCTGCGCTTCCTTGTTCGTCGGCGCGAGTCCGGCCGCGACGATGATCTTCGACAACAGCTGCGGCTCGTCCGAGGCAGGCAATGACGCGTCCTCGATGTCGGCCGGCACCTGCCGCTCGCTGAACACGCGGCGGAACTCCGACTCCGCCTGCTGCGCGGCGTCGGCGCTGTGGAACTCGCCGATGATGATCCGCGCGAGCTCGCGCTTCGCATCCATCGGATGCCCGCTCTTCTTCGCGTCGATCTGCGGCGGCGTGAGGTCGGTGCAGAGCAGGTAGTACTTCCACATCAACTCGTCCGAGATCGACATTACCTTGCCGTAGATCGAATCGGGTGCTTCGTTGATGCCGATGTAATTGCCGAGCGACTTCGACATCTTTTCGACGCCGTCGAGTCCTTCGAGCAGCGGCATCGTCAGCACGATCTGCGGCTCCTGCCCGTACTCGCGCATCAGATCGCGTCCGACGAGCAGGTTGAACAGCTGATCGGTGCCTCCCATCTCCACGTCGCACTTCAGCGCGACCGAGTCGTACGCCTGCGCCAGCGGATAGAGCAGCTCGTGAATGGCGATCGGCTGATGTCCTTCGTAGCGCTTCCGGAAATCATCGCGCTCGAGGATGCGCGCGAGTGTGTACTTCGCGGCGAGGCGGATCATCCCTTCCGATCCGAGTGCGCCGAGCCATTCCGAGTTGAAGCGGATCTCCGTCGTCACCGGATCGAGGATCTTGTAGACCTGCGTCTTGTACGTCTCGGCGTTCTGCAGCACTTCTTCTTTCGACAACGCGGGGCGCGTCGCCTTCTTGCCGGTCGGGTCGCCGATCAATCCGGTGAAGTCGCCGATGAGGAAGATCACGCGATGACCGAGCTGCTGGAAGTGCTTCATCTTGCGGATGACGACGGTGTGCCCGAGGTGGATGTCGGGCGCAGTCGGATCGAAGCCGACTTTAATCGTGAGCGGCTTGCCGCGCTGCAGCTTCGCTTTCAGGTCGTTCCGCTCGACCAGATTCACCGCGCCTTTACCGAGGAAATCGAGTTGTTCGTCGATGGTCATGAGGTGCCGAATTGTAACGTTCACCCGTGTACGACAACCTCTCAGGTTGTCGCCCCCAGGTTGTCGCTCCCGGGTTGTCCATGAACCGTGGATTCGAAGGACAAGCTGGAGAGCTTGTCCTACACCCGTTTCCCTTCCGTGATAGGCTGCTCGCGCTTTTATGAACGCTACTGGCACCGTTCGCACCCATCGCCACCATCACCATCACGTGATGTAGGGGCGACTTTGCACGCGCCCCGACGGACAGGGGCGCCGGCCAGAACAAAACCACCGACTGACACCGACCTCCTGATCCCTTCGCGGGCAGGAGGTTTTGTTTTGGTCGAGAAAAAATTGCGATACCCGACGGGCGTGAGGCCGCTGCTGGTCGAAGAGACCGCGCGCCGCCGCCGCATCGAGTCGCGCTTCGTCAGCATCCTCGAGGACGCCGCCTTCGCCGAAGTCGTGCTGCCCATCATTGATTATGTCGATCCGTACGCGGCGATCCTGTCGCGCGAGACGTCGCGGTCGAGCTATCGCTTCGTCGACCGCGAAGGCGAGCTCGTTTCGATCCGCTCCGACTTCACGCCGATGGTCGCCCGCGCGCTCGCACCGACGCTGAATCCGTCGCAGCTCCCGCTGCGCATCTTCTACCGGGGCGATGTCATCCGCTGCGACGCCTCCCGCCTCGGCATGAATCGCGAGCTCTTCCAGATCGGCGCGGAGATCGTCGGCGATCCGTCGCTCGACACGGATATCGAAGTGATGAACCTCGCCGTGACGATCGCGCGCGAGTTCAACATCCAGGCACGCGTCGTCTACAACGACACGTCGATCGCGGCACTTTTGTCGGACGAGGAACGCAATGCCGTCGTGACCAAACGCGCGTTGACGCCGTCGGACATCGCGCGCCGATTGACTCCCGACATCGCGGCCCGGCTCGAAGAGATCGCCGCGCAACTCGATCCCGCCACCTTCGCTCTCCATCTCGACGACCTCGACGAAGACACCGGCTACTACACCGGCATCCGCTTCCGCCTCTTCGGATCCGATTCACGCAAAGTCATCGCGCAGGGCGGACGCTATGACGCCGTCTACCAACGCTTCGGAGCCCCGGCCGCCGCGGCCGGCTTCACATTCACCATCGACGATCTGGACTGAACTGATGCGCATCGCAATACCAAAAGGACGTTTGCAGGACCGCACGCTCGCACTCTTCGCCGCCGCGGGATACGACACGCCGGGTGACGCCGATCTCCGCAGCCGCCGTCTCGTCTTTCAGCGCGGCGGCATCGAATGGATTTTCGTCAAAGACTGCGACGTGCCGGTGTACATCGAGCACGGCGCGGCCGACGTTGGCGTCGCCGGACTCGATCAGATCCTCGAGCACAACTGCAGCGCGTATCAGCCGATCGAGCTCGACTTCGGCCGCTGCCGGATGATGCTCATCGCCGCGCCGGGCGCGCCGCCGCTGACGAAAGTGGCGACGAAGTACCCACGCATCGCGCGGCAGTGGCTCGAGTCGCGCGGCGTGCGCGCCGAGGTCATTCCGCTCGGCGGCTCCGTCGAGCTTGCGGCGGTGCTCGAGCTCACCTCGCACGTCATCGATCTCGTCGAGACCGGCGAAACGGTGCGCGTGCACAAGCTCGAATTGCAGGACCTAGTCGCGGAGATCTCGCCGCGATTGATCGTCGGCAAGAACGCATATCGAACAGAGACATCGAAGATTCGCACGCTGATCGGAAGGATCGAAAACATAGTCATGCCGAGCGTAGTCGAGGCACCTGCGGGGGCGGTGGCGCGATGAGCAAGCCACAGCCGTGCGCGCCGCCAACCGCCCAGGTCCCTCGACTCGACGCTCGGGATGACGAAAGGAGCAACAGCATGCAATCGCTCACCCTCGGATCGCCTGAAGCCGAAGCCGGCGTGCGCGCACAAGGCGATGCATATGTCGCCGCACAGATCACCAAATTCGACGGCGTGACGATTGCGCCGAACGACACGCTGATCGGAAGGATCGAAAACATAGTCATGCCGAGCGTAGTCGAGGCACCTGCGGGGGCGGTGGCTCGATGAGCAAGCCACAGGCGTGCGCGCCGCCAACCGCCCAGGTCCCTCGACTCGACGCTC
>DATEZA010000320.1:0-25666 GCA_035255945.1 Thermoanaerobaculia bacterium | reverse complement strand
GCCGAGTCCGCCCTGCAATGCCGCGCCGAGGTCCGTGACGATGTCGCCGAACATGTTGTTCGTCACCACCACGTCGAACATCTCCGGCGCGCGCACCATCTGCATCGTCAGCGCGTCGACGAACATGTGGAAGTGCTCGATGCTCGGGTACTCGCGCGCGACTTCCTCGAAAATTCGCAGCCACAGATCACCGCCGAATCGCATGACGTTGTTCTTGTCCGACATGCAGACCGACTTGCGTCCGTTGTTCTTCGCGTACTCGAATGCGTAGCGGATGATCCGCTCGACCCCCTTGTGCGTCGAGACGTCTTCCTGCACCGCGATCTCTTCGTCCGTCCCCTTCTTGAAGATGCCGCCCATGCCGACGTACGCGCCCTCCGTGTTCTCGCGGAAGATGACGAAGTCAACTTGTTGACGACCTTTCTCCTTGAGCGGACAGAGGCGGTCGTTGAGCAATTTGACCGGGCGGTAGTTGACGTAGAGGTCGAGCTGGAAGCGCATGCCGAGGAGGATGTCGGCGGCGTGTTTCATGTCGGGCACGCGCGGATCGCCGAACGCGCCGAGGTAGACCGCGGCGTAGTTGTTGCGGATGTCGTCCATCGCGCCGGGCGGCATGGAGACGCCGGTGCGGAGGTACTCGTCGGCGTTCCAGCCGAAGTGCACGAAGTCGAGATCGAGATCGTGCTGGTCGTTGATGCGCTCCAGGACGCGCATCCCTTCATCGATGACTTCGGGTCCGATGCCGTCGCCCGGGACCACTGCGATTTTTCTTGTCATGTTGAGCCCGGATTATATGAAGATCGCGCGATGGGGTTTCCGGTCTCGCATCAGGAACGCAACTCGATTCCCTTCGCCCTGATGGCCTCACGCACGCGCGGATCGCACAGCGCGCGCGTCTCGCGATCCCATTCGTACTTCCAGTGCGGATAGCGCGTGACGCCGAGGCCGGGATGCGTAACGAGCTCGGTGACGCCGCCGACATAATCGAGTAGCTCGAGGAGCAATCCGACATCGAGATGGCCCGCATTCGCGACGCCGATCGTGCGGTCGTTGCTTCCTCGGTTGTTGAAACGCGACAGCGCTTTCGTGGCGAGTCTGCGCGCGAGTGGGACGCGTCCGCCGAAGTCGCGGACGGTGCGCACGTACGGGATGTGGTACTCGATCGCCAGCCGCTGCACGAGCTCGAAGATGCGCGGGAGCATGTGCAGGTGCTGATGTCCGTTGAGGTGCGTGACGCGCAGTCCGGTCGCGAGCACTTTTTCGATCTGCGCGCGAAGCTCCGGCTCGGGATCTTTTTTTCGCGACAGCAGAAAGCGCACGTAATTGCGCGGCATCAACTCGCCGGTGGTCAACGCGCGCGCTTCGACCAGCGCGAGATGCACGCCGATCGCGATCGCCGGAACGTCTTTCAATCGCGCGACCGCATCATCGAACGCGACTCCATTGGCGACGATGCTGCAGCGGGTGACGATGCCGTTGCGGTGCGCCTCGATCGCGCCGGCGGTCATGCCGGGATCGAGAGCGACGTCATCAGCGGTGACGATCAGTTGCCGGACAGCGGGGCTCTCCTGCTGTCTGCTATCTGCTGTCTGCTCTCTTCTTCCGTTCACGCATCTCAGGATAGAGCGTCCAGAGCTCGCGAAAAATCTTGAAGATCACCGACGGCGACGAGAGGTGCGACGTGCCGCGGATGCGGGGGAAGTAATCGAGTCCCATCTGCTGAATGGCGAAGCCGCGATTCTTTGCCTTCACGATCAGCTCCGCATCGATCAGCGAGCCCTCCGACTTCAGCTCGATCGCCTGCAGCACCTCGCGCTTCATCAGCTTGAACGAGAAGTTGATGTCGCGATGCGGCCAGCCGAACAGCACGCCGATCAGCGCGTTGTAGCAGTACGAGTAGATCGTGCGGCGCAGTCCTTCGATGGTGCGATCGAGGCGGTAGCCGGCGATGAGATCGGCGCCGGTGACATGGATCGCGCGCATCGCGGGACCGATGATGTCGGGATCGAACGGCAGATCGGCGTCCATGTAGAGCACGAGCTCTTTGGTCGCCGCGGCGAAGCCGGTCTTGAGCGAGCCGCCGAGCTTGCGGTTCTTCTCGTGCCGAAGCATGCGGACGCGCGGATTCGCCTCCGCGGCCTTCGCGACGATCGACGGCGATTCGTCAGTCGAGGCGTCGTCGACGATCACGATCTCGTAGTCGGATGCGTATTTTTCGAGCGATTCGACCGCGACTTCGATGGCGTGGCCGATGTTCTCCACCTCGTTGTACATGGGGATGACGAGGGAGACGGAGTAGTTCATCGGATGCCCAGTAACTGCGTGGCGAGCGTGCGCGGATCCTGGTTGTGCAGCACCGCTGCAGGCGCGAACGATTGCCCCGAGGTGATGCGGACATCGACATTACCCGGCGGCAATGCGATGTCGAAATCTGTCGGCTTGTCCTTCGTCGCGATGCCGTGCGCAGCGGGAAGTCCGTTCACGAAGATCGTGATCTCGTTCGATGCGTACGGCGTGTCGGGCGAGAGTTTCAGCGTGATCGTTGTGTGCGCGCCGTGCGCGTGCGGCAGACGGATCACCGCATCCTTTTCGAGCCAGCGCCACTCCTCCCCTTCGTTTGTTCGCTCGAGCTGATACACGCCGCGGATCGGCAGATAACGACGCGACGGCGGCACGTCATCGACCATGACGACGCGGTAGAAGTTGCGCGTCAACTTGCCATATGCATCGTTCGGCGGCCACGAGAAGACTTTTGCCGTGGGCGATCTCGAACCGCCGTTCGCGAAGATCACAAGTTGCACGTCGGGGCGATCGTAGTACTCGCGCAGACCTGCTTCGATCTGCATCGGATGGAACTGCGGCAGCAGATATTCGGCGTGCGGACGGACCGACCACTCGTACAGCACGATGCTGTTGTTTGGGAACCGTTTGATGATGTCGGCGGTGGCGAACACCGGCGGCGACGGCTCCGTCGTCCGCGCTTTGATGATCGGTGACACGTACCAGATCGACAGCCCCGCGAGCAGTGCCGCGCCGAGCCACGGAATCGCGCCGATCTGCGCGCTGCGGCGAATCACGCCGAGGCCGCAGGCGACGATCAGTGCGAAGAGCGGAAGCGCCGGAATGCTGTAGCGCGCCGCATCCGCCGGGTCCATGCCGCGCAACTCGAACGCGAGCTGCACGAGTGTGAACACGACGAGCGGCAGCATCAGGCGATTGCGTCTTTTGATGAAATCCGCGACGCCGAACGCCATGAAAAACAGCAGCGGCAGCGTGACGTACTTCGATCCCCAAGGATGAATCAGAAACCGCGTCGCGACACCGATCGGCGACAGCATGCCGCGCGATGCCGCCGCGTCGTGCGTCGCGACGTAGCTCGTCTGCTTCAGCTCCCACGTCATCAGCGGATCCCAGCCGCCCTCCGCGTCGAGCAGCGGCAGAAACCAGAGCAGCGAGATGAACGCGAAGGCGATGACCGAGGCAATGCGCTCGCGGCGCGTGCGCATCTGGAAGAGCGCGATGAGGAGTGCCGGAACTAAGGGCACGAGGAGTTGCGGACGGATGCCGATCGCGCAGGATGCAGCGACGCCCGTCAGGATCGCCGCACGTTGATGCCCGGATTCGCCGAGGTGCGTGATGGCGAGCAGGGTCAGCGCGAGCAGCGCGAACGACGGACCGTCCGACATCGGCAGCGGCGAATGAATCAGCATCGCCGCGGAGAAGTAGACGATCAGTGCCGCGACATTCGCGAGGTCCGCATCGTCAATCACGCGGCGAAAAAATCGCGCGAGCGCGATGTAGCCGATGACCGCGCTCACGATGCTGATCGAGACGAGCGAGCGGAACGCGTCACCGACGAACAGGTTCACGAACTTGCCGAGGAGCACGTACAGCGGATAGCCGGGCGGATGGGGATGGAAGCGCAGCGGATCGAAATCTCGCAGCGCCTGCGCGAAGAGGAGCTCGTCGTGCTCCCACCAGGTGAGCGGTGCGATCGCGATGCGCGACACGAGCACGATCAGCGCTCCGAGGAGCTCGCGCCACCACCCGTACAATCCCGATGTGAACCGATTCATGCGGGCGTTCATCGTACTGTATCGAGCGTTCCGTCCGTTCCCGCTGCGCGCCCGTGTGCACACACTGATTCGCTTCGCGACGTCGCCGATGTTGCGCGTCGCCGAGCACGTGCCGCGCGGCGGTTCATTGCTCGACATCGGAGCGGGACATGGCGTGTTCGCGCTGCTGGTGCGGGAGCGTTGTTCGCGAGTGGTGGGCGTGGAGCCGGATGCGCGAAAAGTGCTCCTTCACGGCGTGTCATGGCGGAGTCCAGGCGGTGTGGCTCCGCCGACTCGGCGGAGGGGAGCGTCATCGCCGCTTCATCGACAGTCGAGCCATCCCCTGCCGACGCACGAGAAGCGCTCCGTCGGGAGGGGATCCCTCGACTTCGCTCGGGATGACACATGGGCCGCTCGGGATGACACTCTCGATGACACGTGGGCCGGTTGCCGGTTCGTGATCGGCTACGACGACGCGATCCGCGGCTCCTTCGACACAATCTCGATCATCGACGTCCTCTACAAAATCCCCACCTCGGAATGGGACGCGCTCTTCGCCCGCATCGCGCAACGCCTGAAGCCGGGCGGCACGCTGATCGTGAAGGAAATGGACCCGACCGAGCGCTGGAAGAATCGCTGGAACCGTCTCCAGGAGCGCGCCGCCTCCATCCTCGGCCTCACCCTCGGCGAATCATTCAGCTACGAATCACCCCCGGACTTCATCGCGCGATTGGAGCGCCACGGATTCAGCGTGCGTGCGGAGCGGATCGATCGTTTCTATCCGCATCCGCACATGCTGTACGTCGCTACGGCTCCCACTTGACAGGCGCCCAACCGCGCTTCTGCTATCTGTTATCTGCTGTCTGCTATCCATCCCACGTTGATATGATCCGGACACTACTGAAATCGAGGTGCAACCGTGGCATTCCCCGGCGTCGACTACATGGAAATCGACTCACTTTTCAGCGAAGAAGAGCTGATGGTCCGGCAGACCGTCCGCGACTTCGTCGATGAGGAAGTGATCCCGATCATCGAGCACGCAAATCGCGAGGAGAAGTTCCCCGCGCAGCTCATCCCGAAGATGGCCGAGATGGGCCTCTTCGGCGCAACCATCAAGGAGTACGACCTCCCCGGACTGAATCAGGTCGCGTACGGCCTGATCATGCAGGAGCTCGAGCGCGGCGATTCCGGCCTTCGCTCGTTCGCCTCCGTGCAGTCGGGGTTGGTGATGTATCCGATCTACACCTACGGCTCGAAGGAACAGCGCGATTACTGGATTCCGAAGCTCGCCGCCGGCGAAAAGATCGGCTGCTTCGGCCTGACGGAGCCCGACTTCGGCTCGAACCCCGGCGGCATGCGGACATACGCCCGGAAGGACGGAGATTCGTGGGTCCTGAACGGCGCAAAGGCGTGGATCACGAACGGCTCGGTCGCCGATGTCGCGGTGGTCTGGGCGAAAAGCGAGGGCACGATCCGCGGCTTCATCGTGGAGAAAGGGACGCCCGGCTTCACGACGGCGTACCACCTGGGCAAGTTCTCGCTGCGCGCGTCGGTGACGTCGCAGCTGTTCTTCGAGGACTGCCGCATTCCGCTGGAGAACGTGCTACCGGAGACGAACGGCCTGAAGTACCCGCTCGGCTGCCTGACGCAGGCCCGCTACGGCATCGCCTGGGGCGCCCTCGGCGCCGCGATGGGCGTGTACCAGACGGCGCTCGATTACTCGAAGTCGCGCATCCAGTTCGGCGGACAGCCGATCGCATCGCACCAACTCGTGCAGAACAAGCTGGCGTGGATGATCACCGAGATCACGAAGGGCCAGCTGCTCGCGCTGCAGATGGGACGGCTCAAGGATCAGGGCAAGCTCAAGCCGCAGCACGTGTCGATGGGCAAGATGAACAACGTGAACATCGCCCTCGAGTGCGCCCGCACGGCCCGCGACATCCTCGGCGCGAACGGCGTGTCGGATGAATACCCGGTGATCCGCCACATGCTGAATCTCGAGTCGGTGAAGACGTACGAGGGAACGCACGACATCCACAACCTGATCATCGGTCATGCAGTGACGGGCATCGCGGCGTACAACCCGCCGATGAGCGCCCAGGCGGAGCAGGAAGCGACGGAGCGGGCGGCGGAGTTAGCTGCGAAGAAGTAGTTCGATCGCGTTCAGATCCGCTTCGCTCAAATCGAACTGATCGCACGACAGGTCCTCGCGCATGTGCGCAGGATCTGTCGTGCCGGTGAGCGGCAACATTCCCACTTGCTGCGCGAAACGGAACACCACCTGCGCGGGCGTCTTCTTCACGCGCTTCACGATCTCCCGGAACTTCGCGCTCCGCAGCTCGCTCAGATTCGCGGTCAGCAGCGAGAAGCCCTGATACACGATCGCATTCTTCCGGCAGAACGCGCGCACTGCCGCATCCCATCGCGTCGATGCGAAGCAGCGGTTCTGCACGAATGACGGCTTCTTCTTCGCGAATTCGAAAAACCATTCGAGCTGCGCGAGCGAGACATTGCTGACGCCGATCTCGCGCACCGGCAGCTCCTCGATCGCGCGCCAGACCTCGGCATCGTGCTCGCCCGGACCGTGCAGCACATACGAATCGATCGACGACACCTGCAGATGCTCCAGCGAGCTCGCGAACGATTGATGCACCTGCGTCGCCGCATCGGCATGCGGGTCGTATGGGAGGCGATGATCCTGTCCGCGCCGATACGTGAACTTCGTCTGCACGAACAGCTCGTCGCGTCGCACGAGACCATCGCGAATCGCGCCCGCGATCGCCGCGCCGGCTCCCGCTTCGAAGTAGTGCCGGCGCTGATTCGCGGTGTCGATGCCGCGAAACCCCGCTTCGATCGCGAGCCGCACCAGCCGCTCGGTCTCGTCCTCTTTCCAGGCGGTGCCGTAGAGAAAATTCACTGACCCGCCGAGACGATCACGTACTTCCTGATGTACTGCTCAAGTTGGCCGCGCGACGCATCATCGAGCGTCGCCATGGCCATCGGACAGTGCTGCCCGATGATCTCGAACAGGATGTAGCCGTCGAGCAGTTTGCTGTTCGACACGTCCCAGAGGTGCCGCGCCCGCGGATCGAGTTTGTCAACCTTCCGGCCGGCCTTGTTGTACTCCCCCTCCAGCCACGCGCCGACGCACGCGTGCTCTTCCTCGATCGACCAGCCGTTCGCAACATGCTTCTTCGCGAACTGCGGTTCGTTCGCCCACACCGCTTTGCACGTCGCATAGAACAGGAAGTTGTTATCCGGGCCGCCCCAGAGCTCGATGCTGTCGCCCTGCCGTTTGCCGAGGTAGCCGGACGGCACGTCGAACGTGTGTCGCACGACCGGCTTCGCGTTCCATCGCTCCGGCTTGTCAGCGATCTTCCAGACCGGTTCGTATCGCGGATCCGCCGCCAGCGCTTTGACGATCTCCTCGCGCGCTTCGTCGCGGCGATCGAGCTCTACGAGCGCGCTTTGTGCGAATAAGTGTCCCGACGGCAGCATCAGATCGAGGGCGATGCCTTTTCGATATTGCGCCAGCGCCGCCTCGGCCTCGCCGCTGTTGAGCAGCGCATCACCGAGGAAGAAATAGCCCATCGGTGCGGCAGGATCGGCGGCGATCGATGCTTCGAATTTCTTCGCCGCACCGGCGTAATCCTCTTTATCGAAGAGCGCGTCGCCGGCGTTCAACAACTGCAGCGCTTCCAGCTTCACCTTCTTCGACGGCTCGTGCCGTCCGCAGGTCAGATCCTCGGCCGGCACCGTCGCCGGGTTACGCCCGATCTTGTAGGTGAGCTTCGAATTCGTCACGATCTTCATGTATTCGACCGGACCGGCGGCAAGCAAAAGCGCGAGAACGATTGACTGCATCCGCATACGATAACGCCATGGACCTCGACCGATACCTCGCCCGCCTCGGACTCGCGCAGCCGCTGCCGCCGACCATCGACACGCTGCGCCGCATCCACATCGCGCACCTCGCGGCGTTCCCGTTTCACAATCTCGCGATCCAGCGACGCGCCGCGATCGAGCTCGATGTCGATGCGATCACGCGCAAGTTCCTCGCGTCCGGCGGTGGCGGCTACTGCTTCGAACAGAACACGCTCCTCCGCGCCGCGTTGCGCGAGCTCGGCTTCAACGTGACGACGCACCTCGGGCGCGTCGGACCGCATGCGCTGAATCACATGCTGCTGCGCGTCGACGTCGATGGAACGCCGTGGCTCGCAGATGTCGGCTTCGGCGCCGAAGGTCCGCTGGAGCCGATCCCGATTCAGGACGGCGTGCGCGTCACGCACGATCGCATTGACTTCTCGCTGCGCCGCGCCGGCCACCTCTGGATCCTGACCATGCACTACGGCGACGTGACGGAAGACCTCTACGAGTTCAGCGATGTAGTTTTCAATGACGGCGACATCGAGATGGTGAACTACTACACGTCGACCTTCCCCGATTCGATCTTCCGCAAGACGCTGACGATCCAGCGCCTCACCGCAGGCGATCGCCTGATCCTGCGGCCGTCGGTCGTCACGCGCTATCGCGACGGCGTGCGCACCGACACGCCGATCGAGCGCAGCGAGATCCGCCGATTCGCGCGCGAGTTGTTCGACGTCGATCTCGGCGACGCACCCCTGCTCTTCGAGGAGTAGGCGTGCGGCGGCTTGCCGCCGCTCTGGGATTGCGGCAGCACTCCTCAACTCACCCAGAACACCTTCCCCTTCGGCACGAACGGCAACGATCTCCCCTGCGGCAACAGAAACGCGTGCTCGCGCCGCACGCGCAGCACGTGCTCGCAATAGCCGTCCGTGATCACGAGGATCGGGCCGGTCTCGGGAAAGTCCTCCGCGTTCTCGAGCAGCGTGATCGCGGGCTGCAGCACCGTCCCACCTCGCCCCTTCACCCGCACGCGATCCGCGATCTCCTCGGCCAGCACATAGCCCTGGTCGTATGCGGCGGCGTCGCAGAAGACGAGGCGCACGCGGCGCACATCGCGCGCGAGGCAGTAGCTCGCGATCGTGCCGAGGCACTTGGCGAGGAGGATGCGATCCATCGAACCGGAGGTGTCGAGCACGATGCCGAACGTGCGGCTCCAATCCTCCGGCGGCGGCACGTACCGCGGCCGCGGAATGTCCGGCGTCGAGCTTTGGCGCCGCGAAAGCCGCGCATACGTCCGCACGCGCTCCACCGGCGGGAAGTGCTCGTCGAACCACTGCGCGAGCTTCACGTCCCATGGAATCGGCGGACGATCGAGCGCGCGGATCTCCTCGATCAGCCCGGCCGGCAGCAGACCGCGTCCCTGCTGATCGTGATACGTGAGTCCCTGCGCGAGCGCGCGGCGATAGAAATCATCAAGAGATGTCGCATCGACGCGCGACCACCAGTCGGGCGTGCCGATGATGTCGCAGGCACCGGCACCGGCGAACGTCGCGAGCTTGCGATTGCGGCGCATGTCGGTCACCAGCAGGTCGTAAATCGCGTCGGCCGACAGGTCCTTCAGCGACGCATCGTGCAGACAGCCGAAACTCGGCAGCGTGCCGAGGCCCATCTCGACGAGCCAGGCGTTGATGACGTAATCGCACGCGACGTTCCAGAGATGTGCATCGCGTCCGCTGCGCCGCGATTCATGCCGCAGCCCGACGTGCAGCAGCTCGTGTGCGATGACGAACTTCGCCTCCTCGAAACTGAGCGCCGCGCCGGGACTGACGTAGATCTCCTTCGCCTCCGCATTCACCGCCGCGATCGTGATGCAGAGCGATTGACAGACCTGCTGGTTCTCGATGATGCGGAACGATGCGGCGAGCGCACCGAGGAGCGGGTAGCTGTTGACGAACCAGCGGCGCGCTTGCTCCGCAATCGTCAGCTTTTCGTCGGCTGACGACAGCTGCTCCTGATATCCGCCCGCGACGCGCACCGCGCTCGACACCGAGGCGACCAGTCCCGCGGCGAATGCGCGCTGCCACTCTTCGTAGTACTTCGCGCTCCATCCCGAGGGGTACCAGAACATGTCGCCACTGACCGGGCCTGCGGTGCCGAGCGAGCGCAATTCGTCCGGCAACTCGCGATCGCGGAAGCGGTGGAAGAGGCGCTCTTCATCGTCCGTCCGCACGTCGCGCAACTCGCACAACATGTCGAGCGGACAGCGTCCGAACTTCAGATCGGCGAGGAAGCGCGCGATCACCACGTCGCACGCAGCGTTCCAGTCGAGCGACTTCTCGCCGATCCGGAAATGTCCGAAGCCGAGGTGCAGCAGGCAATGCGCCAGGACGTACGCCCACTCCTCCGGCTCGCCGCGGCGCGTCGGATGCACGTGCACCACGCCGTTCTCCAGCACCACCGCCCATCCGGCCGGCGGGCAGTAATTGTTCTTGTCGCGATTGAAATGCACGCGATGCGCGAGCGGCGAGAACAGCGGATGTGCGTAGACCAGCGACCATCCCTCGCTGTACGCCTTCGTCGCCGGATCAATTTTTTGCGCCATGTTTGCGGTCCACGAGCCGCGGCAGATCGCGCACGACCTCGACCAGGAACCACGACGGCAACGACTCCTGATCCTCGGTTGTCGCGACCACCATCTGCGCCACTTCGAGATTGATCGCCGCGAGCTCCTTCAGCAGCGCCTTCGCGCGATGGGCGAGCTCGCGATAGCCGCCGCTCTGTCCGTTCGGCTTCTCCGCCGGCAGCTCCTTGATGAGCTGCGCGCGGAACGATTGCGACAGGAAATAGAGCACGTCGCGATCTTCCGGACGGTCGGGCCACGCCAGGTCGCCCTTCAGGATCGACGCGAGATCGAATCGGCTGCGCACCTGCTTGACGAATGCCTTGAACTGCGTCGCGTGATGCGGCGTGAGACAGCCATACGCGAGCGCGTCGATGCGCGTGTCGTCGATCGACTCGCCGAATGCGCTCATCGAATCGCTCAGCATGTGCCACGACCGCGGCGTAGAGAACGGCTCCTCCGTTTTCGGCGGCTGCGACCAGAGATGATCGGGCCGCGTCTGCAGGTATTCGAGGATCAGCGGATGAATCGCGTTGCGTCCCGCCCACTCCATCCAGTCGCGATGTGAGGCCTTCAGTTGCACGTGCACCATGCGATTGATCAGCGCCGACGACATCGGCTTGACGATCGCCGAGTCCTGCGCGCGATTGCCCGCGCCGATCACGATCGAGCCCTTCGGCAGCTCGTATTCGCCGATGCGGCGTTCATGAATCAGGCTGTAGAAGGCCTTCTGCACCTCGTGCGAGCAGGCGTTCAGCTCGTCGAGAAAGAGGCAGTACGCATCGTCGCGCGCGATGTTCGCCGGCGGACAGAAACGGCTCTTCCCGTCGACGATCTGCGGCACGCCGATCAGGTCCTCCGGTGCGAGCTGACTCCCGAGCAGCGACACGCAGTCGATGCCGACGGTGGCCGCGAATTCGGTGACCAGCGACGACTTGCCGATGCCCGGCGCGCCCCAGATGAAGACAGGGCGCACCGTGGCGACGTTCAGCAGGAAGTCGATGAGCTGGGCGGGGGTGAGGGTGTGGGCGATGTTCATAGTGCCTCTCCCGTCATCCCGAGCGTAGTCGAGGGACCTGGGCGTGCGGGGGGCACGAGGAGCGTGCCGCCCGCGCCCCGGGTCCCTCGACTACGCTCGGGATGACGGTGTCTCATAGCCGCGGATCCACCGGCTCGCTCTCCAGCGCGAGCACGCCGAACACACATTCGTGTACACGCCGCAGCGGCTGCCGCGCGACGAAGCGCTGCAGCGACTCGACACCCAACGCAAACTCGCGCAGCGCGAGCGACCGCTTCCCGCCGACGCGCCGCGCACGCAACCGCGCGATGTTCTGCGGCGCCGAGTACTCCGGGCCGTAGATGATCCGCAGATACTCCGGCCCGCGGCACTTCACCGCCGGCTGCACGACGCCATGCGGTCCGCGCGCGATGAAATCGAACGGCTTGACCACCATCCCCTCGCCGCCGCGCGCCGTCATCTCCTCCCACCATTTCACCGCGTCATCGACATCATTCAAATCGACGACGCGATACGGCGTGGTGATGACGACCTCCGACCCGCGCGTCATCGCCGCAACCGATTCCATGTGCCACACGTGATCCTTATCCACATGCACCGCCCCCTCGGACGCCAGCACGTGAAACGGCGCGAGCCTCACATCACGCAGCGACGCCACCGGCCAGCAGTAACGCCGGTACGCGTCGACGTAGCGGCTTACCATCGACGCGCGCGACGCGAACATCTCCGCGATCGGCGCAGCCTCGGATACACGTGCAGCAGTCGCGCGCAGCACCTCGAGCGCGTGCGCCGTCGCCGTGCTGGCGACCGCACCAACCGATGCGTACTGTCCGCGCACGAGCTCTTCCGCCTTCACCGACCACGGCATCAACTCGCAATCGAGCACGAACCAATCGGTGGAGAAGCCGGCCCACGCGTCATTGCGCGTCAAAACATCGCGCAGCTGCTCGAGCAGCTCCGATTCCAGCGAATCGTGGAAGAAGCGCCGGCCGGTGCGCGTGTAGACGATGCCGATCCCCTCGCCGGTGACGCTGAACCGGCGGCGTGCGACCTCTTCATCGCGGCAGACGATCACCACCGCGCGCGAGCCCATGTGCTTCTCCTCGCACACGACCTTCTGCACGCCTTCCTCGCGGAAGTACGCGAACGCTTCGTCCGGATGCTCGAGCAGTCCGTCGCGCTTCGACGTGTCGCTCGGCGACATCGTCGGCGGCAGATACACGAGCCACTTCGGATTCGCGGCGAAGCGCGACATCACTTCGAGCGCCGCCATCGCGTTCTCTTCGCGAATCGTGATCTGCGAACGTAGGGTGGTCTCGATGATGTGCTTGCCCGAGACGTCCTCGAGATCGAGCACGTCGTCGATCTCGTGTTGCGTGCTCAGCACCGGTTCCGAAACGGCGAACGGCTTCGCCGGTGCGTAGTACTCGTGCGCCGCGTCGACCGACACGAGCTCCTTCTCCGGATAGCGCAGCGCGGTCAGGCGGCCGCCGAACACGCAGCCGGTGTCGATGCAGATCGTCCCGTTCACCCACTCCGGCTCCGGCACCGGCGTGTGTCCGTACACCACCATCGCGCGGCCGCGGTAATCGGCCGCCCAGTTGTAGCGCACCGGCAGTCCGTACTCGTCCGTCTCGCCGGTCGTCTCGCCGTACAGCGCGAACTCGCGCACCCGTCCCGAGCCGCGGCCCTGCATCTCGCCCTTCATCCCCGCATGCGCGACGACGAGCTTGCCGTCATCGAGCACGAAGTGGCTGATCAGCGAGTCGAGGAACTTCGCGACTTGCGCGCGGAGCTCCGGCGTCCGCTCGCCGAGCTGCGCGAGCGATTCCGCCAGTCCATGCGTCGGCTTCACGTTCTTGCCGTTCAGTGCGCGCATCAGCTTCATGTCGTGATTGCCCGGCACCGCGAGCGCGTTCCCGCTTGCGGTCATCGCCATCACGAGCTCCAGTACCTCGGGCGTCTTCGGTCCGCGATCGACGAGATCGCCGAGGAAGACGGCCTTGCGGCCTTCCGGATGCCGGCCGTTGACGTAGCCGAGGCGCTGCAGGAGTGCCGTCAGCTCATCGAAGCAGCCGTGGATGTCGCCGATGATGTCGAACGGTCCGTGCTCGTGCCTGCGGTTGTTGTACAGCGGCTCGCGCTCGACGGTCACCGCGTCGACTTCTTCCTGCGAATTCAGGATGTGCGCGTGGCGGAATCCTTCCTTGCCGAGGAAGCGCAGCGAGCGGCGGAGGAAGCCCTGCTGGTTGCGGATCACGTACGGTCCGAACTGGCGATCGGGACGCGACGCGTTGCGGTCGTGGCAGAGCCGGGCCGGCAGATTGAGGACGATCGCCACCGGCAGCGCGTGAAACTCGCGCGCGATGTTGACGAGGTGCTTGCGGTTCTCCGGCTCGACGTTCGTTGCGTCGATGACGGTGAGCAGTCCACGCGCGAGCCGCTTCCGCGCGATGTAGTGCAGCGTGTCGAACGCGTCGTTCGATGCGGTCTGATCGTTCTCGTCGTTCGCCACGAGTCCGCGGCAGAAGTCGGACGAGAGGATTTCGAACGGCTTGAAGTGCTTCCGCGCGAACGACGACTTGCCGGAGCCGGTGACTCCGATCAGCGTGACGAGCGAGAGCTCGGGAATCTTGATGACACTCATTTCGTGAACACTCCCATCTGCGTCGGCGGCCCGACCTCCTCATCGACCGGTCCCACCGCCATCCATTCGAACGCGTAGCCGTGCGTCGCAGCGACGCGATCGCCCCATGCGCGAAACTCCTCGCGCGTCCATTCGAAGCGGTGATCGCGATGGCGCAATTTGCCCGCGGGCAGCGTCTCGAATCGCGCGTTGAACTCGACGTTCGGCGTCGTGACGATCATCAGTCGCGGCTTCGTCTCGCCGAAGATCACACGCTCGAATGCGCTGAGCCGCGGCGGATCGAGATGTTCGATCACTTCGACCGCGGTCGCCGCTTCGTACTCACAGAGCCGGCGATCGCGGTACATCAGCGAGCCCTGGAAGAGCTTGAGCTTGTCCGCTAGGCGCTGCGGCAGGTGATCGATGTGCAGGCGGTCCTTCGCGATCTCCAGAGCGCGCGTCGACACGTCCATCCCGGCGACTTTCGCGAACGACGGCACTTTCACCAGGTCGCGGAGGAGGCGTCCTTCGCCGCATCCGAGATCGACGACCGATGCCGCGCCGTGCTCTTTCAGCGCTTCGAGCACGCGCGTCATGCGCTGCTCGTTGAGGCTGATCTTCTTCTCGATGACCGCTTCCTCCTGCGCTTTCTCCTCCTGCTTCTCGTCCTCTTCTTCGACGTCCTGCTGCATCAGCCGCTGCACCGCCTCGCGCACGAGCGCCTTGCGGTGCTTGAGGTAGCGGCGCGCGATCGCGTTGCGGTGCGGATGCGCGGCGAGCCAGCCCTCGCCGTGACGCAGGAGCTTGTCGACTTCGTCGTCGCCGACCCAGTAGTGCTTGTCGCCGTCGAGCGCGGGGACGCAGACGTAGACGTGCGAGAGCGCGTCGTGCACGGTGACGTTCGCCCGCAGCGTGACGTTGAAGTAGCGGCTCCCGCCCCACTCCGGAAATTGCGGATCGAGCGGCAGCTGCTCCGCGTGCACTTCGTATCCGAGCGGCTCGAAGAGCTGTCGCAGGATCTGTTCGCCGCCGCGGCACGGAAGACCGATCAGACGCAGCTCGATCGGCATCGGCACGGTGACGAGCTCCGGCCGGTCTTTGCTGCGTCCCGACAATGCGGTGCCGAACGCGTTCGTCATCGCGACGCTGAGGAACGAGCTCGCCGCGTACGGCCGGTCGTTGACGTACTGCGCCAGTCCCTCGCGCTTGCGCACGAGGCCGACCGTGTCGATGTCGACGATCAGCGCCGCCGTGCAACGCTCCTCCGTCGCCTCGGGATAGGCGACATACGCCTTCCCGAACGCGAGCTCGATGGTGTGCAGCCGCGACGGGTTCTTATGCAGCAGAAACCCGAGGTCGGTTGCCGGTTTGTGCGTGGTTGTGATCGTAAAAATCATCTTGTCCAGACCAAAAAAAAGCGACCCGGTAAAGGGTCGCTCGTGATTCACATCGTTGGAATTGAGCGACCTACGGACACACTCCGGGCAGCGAATAGCTGTCGATGCGGAATGCGTGTCTGCAGGTCATGACGGAAGGGAGAGGGTAAGGGGAACCTCGGCGTGTTGTCAAACGACTGATGGAAAAGCGGCGATCTGTCCCTCTACAAAGAAAACCAACCGGAGGGAAAGATGGCCGGCCAGACTACGCAGCAATACATCGTTCTTCCCGCACGCGGATTGCGCGCGCCGCAGAACCGCGACGCCGAGGTGGGGATGTTTCTTCGGACGCTCAACGCGCGAATCGGAGTCAAAGCGAGCGCTAAACAGGTGTTGCCGGGCGTCGATGTGAAGGTCGTCGACTCGATCGGCGAAGCGGGTGCCAAGCTGATTCAGATCCGGCCCGACGCGCTGTCGGATTTGCGCGCGAGCTCACCGGGCGTACGGATCGTACCGGTGCGCTATTACAACCTGGCGCGAGCACCGATCCCGCGGCCGCTCAACAAACCGAAAAAGCTCGCCACTGCCGTATCGGTCCGGATTGCCTTGAAAATCGTGTCGGCGTCCGACGGACAACCGGTACGCGATGCACTCGTCGTGGCCTTCACCGACTTTGAGTCAAGAGATGGCCTCGACGGCACGACCAACGCTCAAGGCATCGTCAAATTCGATTTCGGCACGTCGTCCAAGAAGCTGGAACGCCTTTACGTCTACCCGAGCCGCGGTTTCTATTCGTTTCTGAAACTGAATCCGACGATCGTCAACGGCAACACGATCAAGCTCACGCCGATCGACCTCGGCTTCACTGCATTTCCGGACGTGCTTCGACATTTCTATCCACCGTCGCCGCTCACGGCGGGCACGGGCATCACCGTCGGCGTCGTCGACACCGGCACCGGCCCGCATCCCGATCTCAACGTCGCGGGCGGCTTGAACTGCGTCGAAGGAGAGAATCCCACCGACTTCGGTGACAACGGCGACATGCACGGCACGCACGTCGGCGGGATCATCGCGGCGCGCGGCACGTCGCCGACCGGCGTGCGCGGCGTCGCACCCGGCGTCACGCTGCGCAGCTACCGTGTGTTTCCGAAAGGCGGACAAGCGACGAATTTCGCCATTGCAAAGGCGATCGATCAGGCGATCAATGACAACTGCGATCTCATCAACCTGAGCCTGGGCGAAACCGGCGACGATCCGGCGATTCATTCGGCCATCGTCGACGCCCGCGCGAAAGGAACTGTGGTCGTCGGCGCGTCCGGCAACGAAGACCGTTCGCCGGTCGATTTTCCGGCGAACGATTCGCTCGCGATCGCGGTCTCCGCCTTCGGCAGGAAAGGTACGTTCCCTCCATCGACGGCCGATGCGGTGGAAGTGCAGAAGCCGTTCGGCGCCGATCCGAAAGACTTCATCGCCGGTTTTTCCAACATCGGGCCGGAGATCGATCTAACCGGACCGGGTGTCGGCATCGTGTCGACCGTGCCGGGCGGCTTCGGCGTGATGAGCGGGACGTCGATGGCGTGTCCCGCCGTGACCGGACTGATCGCGAAGATGATTGCGGCAAATCCGGCCGTGCTGTCGATGGCGCGCGACGAAAGCCGATGGGACCGGATCGTGCAGGATGCGCTCAAGGCAGGAAAGACCCTCGGTTTCAAACCGGAGTTTGAAGGACAAGGGCGTCTTCCTTAGACTGGAACCGTGCCGCGATTCATCTTGCGTTATCAAGGGGCCGGGTCGCACTCTGAAAGCGATCTGGCCCGCGCGCTCGCACGACGAAATGCGAAAGTGATCGATCGCACTTCGCGGATGGTGCTCGTAGAAGGTGCAGACGACGCTCTGCATGAAGAGTTCGACAACGATCCGAACTGGCTCATCACCAAAGAGCGGGCGATCGAGCAACCCGACCCGAAACCTCGTGTCATCAAGCGGTGACCAAACACCGCCCCAACCGCGTACGCCGCTCCCCGCCCCCGCCCGTGCTCACCGCCTTCTGCACCGATCGGCGATCGCCGACGATGACCACCAGTTTTCGGCCGCGGGTCACCGCGGTGTACAGCAGGTTGCGCTGCAGCATCACGTAGTGCTCGGGCATCATGGCGATGACCACCGCCTCGTATTCGGAGCCTTGTGACTTGTGGATGGTGGTCGTATACGCGAGCGTGAGCTGGTCTGATTCATCGAACGTGTAATCGACGATCAGGTCACCGCCGAAATCGACGACGAACCGCTCCCCCTCCTCGTCGATCGTCGCCACCACTCCGATATCGCCATTGAAGACGTTCTTGTCGTAGTTGTTCTCGGTCTGCATGACCTTGTCGCCGGACGCGAGGAGCTCGCCATTTGCGCGCTCCACGTGCGACTTGCGGCGCTCGGGCGGATTGAGCACGGCCTGCAGACGCTGATTCAGCGCGTGCACGCCGGCCGGACCTTTTCGCATTGGCGCGAGCACCTGCACGTCGCGCAGCGGATTGAGACCGAATTTCGCCGGAATCTTTTTTGAGACCAGTTCAATAATGTGCGCCACCGCCTCCTCCGGCGAACGGGCCGCAAACAGGAACATGTTGGATTGCGAGTCGCGCTGTCCGAACGACGGCATTTCGCCGCGATGGATGCGGTGCGCATTGAGGACGATGTCGCTCCCTTCTGCCTGGCGATGAATTTCCGTCAGCCGGATCGACGGCACGCGCTCCGACGCGAGAATGTCGTGCAGCACCTGGCCGGGGCCGATCGACGGCAACTGGTCCGCGTCGCCGACGAGCACAATGGCCGTGCGAGGCGGCATCGCGCGCAGGATCGCATCGAGCAGCGGCACGTCGATCATCGACGCTTCATCGATGACCACCACGTCGGTCTCCAGCGGATTCTCTTCATCGCGCTGGAAATGACCGCTATGTGGACTCGTCTCCAGCAGGCGATGGATCGTCAAGGCCGTACTGCCGGTGCTTTCGCTCAATCGCTTTGCGGCGCGGCCGGTTGGTGCGGCGAGCGATACGGTCAAACCGGCCGAGTGATAGAGCTCCAGCAGCGCGCGTACGAGCGTCGTCTTACCGACGCCGGGCCCGCCTGTCACGACAATCGCCTTCGAGTGCAGTGCGAGCTCGATCGCCGCGCGCTGCGTCGCATCGAGCTCGATACCGCTCTCCTCTTGTGCGGCTTCGATCGCGGCGGCGGGCTCGAGGTCTGTCCATGCGGGCTGCTCGTCGGCAAGCGCGGCAAGACGCTTCGCAATTGCCGATTCCGCACGATAAAGAAACGGCTCGAATAGAAAGCTCCGGCCGTCGACCATTTCCTGGATCACGATTCCGGTTTTTACCGCCACATCGGCGGTTTCATTGAGCGCTTGCTGCGGAATCGCCAGCAACTCACTTGCTTGAGCAATGGCCTCGTCGGCCGCAATTCCACAATGGCCGCCATGACGCGCCTGGTCGAGCACATGTCTTAATGCCGCAAGAAACCGGAATTGCGAACGCTCGTCATGTCCGAGCTTTCGGGCAATCGAATCCGCGACCTGGAATCCGATGCCGCGAACCTCATACGCAAGCACATAAGGGTTATTGCGTATCGCCGCGACGGAATTGGCGCCGTATTGTTCGTGAATGCGATCGGCGCGCGAGCCGTTGATGCCGATCGAGGCGAGGAACACGAAGATATCGCGGACGCCGCGCTCCCGCTGCCAGCCCCAAAGGATGAGCTGGAGCGTCCGCTCGCCCAATCCGCGCACCTCCAGCAAACGCCGCGGCTCTTCATCGATGATGCGCAACAGATCCGCGCCGAAATGCTTCACCAGCCGCGCCGCCATCTTTTTCCCGATGCCGTCGACGCGGCCGGCAGCGAGGTACGCTTGCACACCGGCGACCGTGTTGGGAATGATCGGCACGATCGATTCGGCATGGAATTGACGTCCCCATCGCGTCGTGCGCCACTCTCCTGTCGCCGCAATGAGCTCACCCTCATGCAGGAGAGGAAAATTGCCGACGACGATCAATTCATCGGGCGAATTCTCTGCCCGGCATTCCAGTACGCTGAAGTTCGACGCCTCCGCGCGATAACGGGCGCCGGCCACGATCACACGAAGCGTTTCGGCCACGGCGCAACATTACTGCCCTGCGGCGTCCGCGTACAATGTTCCTTATGTCCCGGTTTCCGCCCTGGTATTTCCGATCGATGGACGCAGGAGAAGTGCACGTCGATCCGGTTCACGACGAATTTTTCAAAGCACAGGATCTCGCCGACGCGCTGGTGCGCGAATCGATTCAGAATTCGCTCGATGCACGGATTCCGCGCAGCCGCTCGCCGGTGCGCGTCCGATTCCGTTTCGCGTCGGGCCGGCACGCGCTTCATCCCGAGGCTCTCCGCGAATATTTCGACGGATTGGAGCCGCACCTTCATGCAGTCGCCAAAACGATTCACTCCGTCCTGCCGAAAGGCGGTGAAGCCGTCCCGTTCCTGGTCATCGAGGACTTCGGCACCCGAGGACTGACGGGCGATCCGCGGGTCGATCCGGAGCTCGACACGACCAATGAGGAAGTGAAGAACGACTTCTTCTACTTCTGGCGCAACGTCGGACGTTCCGGAAAGGGAGAGATCGATCGCGGCCGATGGGGCCTCGGCAAGGCGGTCTTCACGGTCGCATCGCGCATCCGCACCATCTTCGGCATCACGCGGCGCTTCGATGACAACCGGGCGCTGCTCCTCGGACAGTCCGTGCTCAAAACGCACATCCTCGCAGGACAGCGGATTTATCCCTATGGCTTCTTCGCCCGTTACGAACGGCGCATGCCGCTGCCGATTGAAGATCCGATTCTGCTCGACCGATTCGCCGACGACTTCGGCGTCCATCGCACCGCGCCCGGTTTGTCGATCGTGGTTCCGTATTACCGGGATGATGAGTTGACGCCGGAGAGCATCACCGAGTCGGTCGTCGGTCAGTATTTCTATCCGATTCTGCGCGGCGATCTCGTGGTCGAGGTGAGCGACAGCGCACAAACGCGGCAGATCGACGCCGGCACGATCGACACGCTGTTCGCGTCCGATTCGAAGGTGGCCGGCCGGTGCGAGCTGACGCGCTGGTCACTGGCGCGGAAGGACGACGATCGCATCGTGCTGGCAGAGCGCGGTGCAGCCGCGCCGAAATGGGACGAAACAGTGCTCGAGGCAGGCCAGCTGTCTTCGTTGCGAAACCGCTTTGCAGCAGGAGAACGCCTCGCGTTTCGGGTGCCTATTCAGGTCAAGCGCAAACGGGCGAGGCCGGCCAGTTCGTGGTTCGATGTCTACCTGGAGCAGGATGAGTCGCTGCGAAAGGCGGACCATCACTTCATCCGCCGCGGCATCACCATCCCCGAGGTCCGCAGCAACGGCGAGAAGCCGGCGCGCGCGTTGATCGTGATCGACGATCAGGCGCTCTCCACATTCCTCGGCGATGCTGAAAATCCCGCGCATTCCGACTGGTCGGAGCGCGCAGACAAGATTCGCACTCTCTACGATCTCGGCCCGTCGACACTCCGCTTCGTGAAAAACAGCGCGTCGCAGTTGTCGTTCCTGCTCGCCCGTCCTCCGGAAGGCCGGGAGCGCGATTTTCTCGCGGACCTCTTCTCGATCGAGATGCCCGATGAATCGATTGAGAAGGCGCTCGCGGCGCGCATTCCGATCCGCGCCAGAGAGGGCGGGGAGAGCTCCGACGCCGCGGGAAGCGGCGACCATGCGCCGGGTCACAGCGTCACGATCGCGAAGATCGCCGGCGGCTTCAGCATCAAGTCGTCCGACCCTTCGCTGGTCGGACGTTCGCTGCGCGGCGAAGTCGCCTATCGATTGCGGGCCGGCAATCCCTTCCGGAAGCACAGCCCGTTCGACTTCGATCTGATGGCCGGAGAAGGAATCGACGTGCATGCCGAGGGAGCGCGTCTGCGCGCGACCTCCGTGAATGCGTTCGAGGTTGTGCCCTCGGCCGCGAAGTTTCAGATTTCCATGAAGGGATTCGATCCGCGCCGCGATCTCGTGGTGCGCGTCGTGGAGAGCGGCGATGCTGCGGAAGCTGAACTTCACTGAACGGGCCAAAATCCCGCGCGCGAGCATTCGCGTGTCGCTCCGGCGCGATGCCCAGGGCGCGCTGACATTCGATCCGCAGATCGCGCTCGACGGCTTTCCGCCCGGACGGATCTTCATCGAGGCGTACTACCGCACTTCGTTCATGCGCTTCGATTGCGGCTCCGCGGCTGCATTCGTGCTCCCTGAAGATCGCACGCTGCGCGACATCGACAGCACAGGGCTGGTGCACTTCCGAGTCAAAGTGGTCGACGGACATCGCGTCGTTGCCGTCGCCGACGACATCGTCGTGTCGGCGGAAAAGCCGCAGACGGCGGGCCGTACACCACTGCTTCCCGTCAATTTCACCGATAGCCTCGGGCAGCAGGCATGGCGCGTCACATTCGAAGCTTCCGGCCCGGTGCTCGAGTTGAACAATCGAATCGATGGAATCAGGGAGATCGCAAAAAACGAGGCGGCTTTCTTCGCCCTGGTCTATCCGGCTGCGGTGAGGCTGGTCCTCACGCAGATCCTGCTCATCGAAGGCCGTGACGCGCACGACGACGGCGACGAGTGGTGGAATCTCTGGCTGCGATGGGCGGCTCGCTTCTCGTCGCCTTTGCCGCGCGACGAGGACGAAGCGCCGTTCTGGATCGATGAGGTCGTATCAGCGTTCTGCGCCGGGCAACAGGCTGTCGATCGCTGGCGCACAGCCCGCGCGGAGGGATCGTGACCCGCCTGCGCTATCTGAACGCGCGCGGCATCGAGGAGTTCCGCGGATTTCTGCAGCAGATCCGCGACGGCGCGGAGTTTCGCGCGAATCCGGCCATTCTCTACATCGACGACTATTCGCCGCGCGTCAGCCGCGCGATCGAGGTCGAGCCACGGAGCTTCCGCAGCAAGTTCGAAGCGGCGGCGTATCTCCACGAAATCCTCTCCGGCCCGCCGGCCGGCATCGACGAAACGGGTCTCTGGAGCTGGCTCGCGCTGTTCTACTTCGATCAGCTCTCACCGGTCGACGGCGCAGGCAAGCGGCGGCCGCGCGAGGACTATCACTACATTCCCTCCATCGAGAGCGGCTGGTATCGCGACCGCCACCTGCTCGCCGGCCCGCACAAGCTCTTCTCGTTACACGGCGAGCACTCGCGCCTGCTGCTGCATCCACCGGTGCATCAACACGGCACCTTCGTCTATGACCTCGGGTTTCGCCGCGATCTGATCACCAATCGCGGTCTCATCGAAGCGGTCGATCTGTTGTACTGGGATGCCCGGCGCAACGCGCCCAAACGCGGCGCCACGTCGAGCAGCCGCCCGGGAAACCTTCGCCGGCTGATCACCGTCGTGCTGCAACTCGATTTGAATTACGACCTGTACGGAATGCGCGCAGATGAGATCCTGGCCCTCCTGCCCGCGGAATTCGAGGGCTGGCGCCCCGACAAGCGGCTGCTCCCCGCGTCGACCGGCTCGAGCGCCGACGAAACGGCAGATTCTCATCCAGCTTGATTCGCATCAAACAACAGGGATGCCGGGAACCGGCAGGCGGATCACCGCTTCTCCGCCGCTGATCTGATACTGCCGACGGATACTTCTCGTTCTTTTTTCAGCAGCGGAACGGCGCGCGCGTACTCTTTTTTCGCGAGGAGTGTTGCGCCGCTTTCGGTCTCTTCGACAGGCGGAGTGCGGCGGCCATGCCGCCGCTGCATTCTTGTAAGAGCGGCCATGCCGCTCGTCACCGGCGCGCGGCATGGCCGCGCGTAGCAGAGCGGCGGCATGGCCGCCGCACTCCGTCAGCGAGCGTCTCGCTCGACGACATTCGTCGCCGGCCGCCCGCTCACCTGATCTGCCCCGCGTCGACCGGCTCGAGCGTGTTCTCGTCCCACGTCAGGATTCCGCGCTCGATGTAGATCGGGCGCACGTGCTCCGCGAGCTTGCCGCGTCGCACCGCGAACCAGAGGCCGCCGAGGAGGACGAAGATCGCGCCGATGAGGATGGTGTGCGGGGCGCCGATGCGATCGGCGACTGCGCCGGCGAGCAGGCTGCCGAGAGGTTGCGTGCCGAGGACGGCCATCGTGTAGAAGGCCATCACGCGGCCGCGCAGTTTTTCGTCGACGACGGTTTGCAGGATCGTGTTCGCGGATGCCGACTGCAGCATCATGCCGGCGCCGACGATCGGGAGGGCGATCGCGGACAGGATCAACGTTCGTGAGAACGAGAACGCGATCAGGCCGGCGCTCAAAAATATCGTCGCGGCGACGATCACCTTGCCGAGGCCGAGCACCGTGTGCCGCGATGCGAGATAGACCGTGCCAAGAAGTGCACCGGTGCCGGTCGCGGTCATCAGAATGCCGTATGTGTGCGGGCCGCCATGCAGCACCTGTGCGGCGATGACCGGCATCAGCACGGCGTACGGCATGCCCATCACGCTGACCAGTGTCACCTGCGTCAGCAGCGCGCTCACCGGCGGAAATCCGAGCACGTATCGCAGGCCGGCGTGCAGTTCGTCGATGAGATGCGTTTCCTTGCGCGGCCGCTCGCGCGCGGTGAAGCGCATCGCGACGAGCGACGCGATCACGGCGACGTACGAGATCGCATCGAGCATGAAGCACCACGCCTCGCCGACCAGCGCGATCAGCAGTCCGGCGATGGTCGGCCCGATGATGCGCGACGCGTTGAACATCGACGAGTTGAGCGCGATCGCGTTCGGCAGATCCTCCGGCGCCTCGACCATCTCCACGACGAACGCCTGCCGCGCCGGCGTGTCGGCGGCGTTGATGATTCCCTGCACCACCTGCAGCACGATGATCTGCGTGACGGTGATGCGATGGCTGAATGCGAGCAGCGCGAGCGCGAGCGATTGCAACGCGGAGAGAATTTGCGTGACGACGAGAATGCGCCGCCGGTCCCAGCGATCGCCGAGCACGCCGCCAAACGGCGCGAGGATGAGCAGCGGGATCTGTCCCGCGAACGCGACGAGGCCGAGGAGCCATTCGGATTTGGTGAGGCGATAGACGAGCCAGCTCGTCGCCACGCGCGTGATCCAGGTGCCGATCAGCGACACGGTTTGGCCGCTGAAGAAGAGGCGGTAGTTGCGATGCTTGAGTGCGCGGACGAGATCAGCCATTGCCGGCTGCGATCCGGTCGGCAAGCTGCGCGAGCGCCTGGCTCATCCCCGTCGCAATGTTCTTGCTGTCGAGCGACGGGACATCGATGGCAAACACCTCGCGGTGCGTCACGCCGCCGATCTTCCACTGCGCATCGACGTTGATCTTCGCGTCGGGTCCGGCGGAGAGATCGGCGAACACGATGTCGATCGGACGCAGCGTCGCGGGCTTCACTTCACCCGGCAGGATCACCATCCCCTCGGGCAATCGCGACGCGAGATCGAATGCGAGCGTGTGCAGGACGAGCGGCTGCATGTCGGCGGACCAGAGCTCGTTCGAGCGGACATCGAGCAGATGATCGGCTTTGCGGACGACGATCTCGCGTCGATCAAATCCGGGCGGCAATTCGAGCGACTCGATGGCGACTGGCGTTCCGCGCACCGAGGCACGCGTGCCGGCGAGCTGATCGAGCGAGTAGATGTTGTTCTTCGTGCGCGAGAAGAACGAGCAGCCGGAGAGCAGGAGGAGCAGCACAACCGTCATCCCGAGCGTAGTCGAGGGACCTGGGCGGCCGGCAGGCGCGATTATCGCGCCACCTCCCGAGCCCCAGGTTCCTCGACTACGCTCGGAATGACGTGTGAACGGGATCATTTCGCTTTGCCCCTTCCCTTCAACAGCGCGTCGGGATTCTCCTCGATGTACGACGCGAGCGCGCGCACCGAGACACGCGTGCCGGCGAGCAGGAGGAGCACAACCGTCATCCCGAGCGTAGTCGAGGGACCTCGGCGGCCGGCAGGCGCGATCATCGCGCCACCTCCCGAGCCCCAGGTTCCTCGACTACGCTCGGAATGACGTGTGAACGGGATCATTTCGCTTTGCCCCTTCCCTTCAGCAGCGCGTCGGGATTCTCCTCGATGTACGACGC